>NZ_JAPJDM010000004.1:329695-355368 GCF_026242095.1 Streptomyces sp. NEAU-W12 | reverse complement strand
GGCGAGGCCGGCGCCCGGCGGCGAGGCCGGCGCCCGGCGGCGGGGCCGGCGCCCGGCGGCGGGGCCGGCGCCCGGCGCCACCGCGTCCGCTCAGGCGCTCCGACGGGGGCGGCGCGACAGGCTCCCGTCCCCGGTTCGACTGACTGCGAGTCAGGCGAGTCGAGGGGCGGACTGCCGCTCGGGCGCGGCGGCGGGGCCCTGCGTCCAGGTGGGGAGGACGGCGACGTCCATGCCGTTCGTGGTGTGGTGGGCCGGGCGGAGGTAGCGGGTGGCTGTTCGCCGGTGCATCACCGGCACCACACGAGGGACTCGCGTGGTGCCGGCCCGTCCCTGCTCAAGGCCCCGCTGCTTGCGGTCGGCCTTCGGCGGGGCCGTGTCGGCGAGGCCGCCGGCACCGTGGCGGGCGAGGTATTCGAGAACCGCTGAAGCGTTCCGGGCGATGTGCGTGCGCGGCAGCGAGGAAGCTGCCGGGAAGATCACGGGTCGCGGCCGCCTCAGGCTGCTGCCGTGGGGTTCGCCGACGCGGCGGCGCGTCGGTGTTCGGCGTTGATGCGCTGGGCTTCCTCGAGCTGGTCCTCGAGGATGACGATGCGGCAGGCGGCCTCGACGGGGGTGCCCCGGTCGACGAGTTCCCGGGCACGCGCGGCGACGCGCAGTTGGTAGCGGGAGTAGCGGCGATGGCCGCCCGGAGAGCGGAGCGGGGTGATCAGCCGGGCTTCTCCGACGGCGCGGAGGAAGCCGGGGGTGGTGCCGAGTATGTCGGCGGCCCGGCCCATCGTGTAGGCGGGGTAGTCGTCGTCATCGAGACGGCCGAACGAGTCGTCTGCTGTCATCGCACCTCTCTGTGGAATGCGTGGAGGGGCCCTGGTGCCAATGGCACCAGGGCCCCGAAGGAACTGCTACACCATCTGCCGGCCCTGGTACTGCGCCGGCCTTCTGTTTCCGCGGACCCGACCTGAGCGCTGTCGGGGGTGCGGGGATCGCGGTTGCTCGACCGGAGACCACCTCACTATCGATGTCCTGCGGTACCCGGGCTCGGACTTCCGCCCGGGCGATCCTGATGGCGCCTGGCTCCTCCGTTTCTTCCCTCTGGGATCGATCACTTGCCTGTTGCCGGTACTGCTTTCCTACGTACTGCTGGTGATGCGAACTACTCCGGCTTGAAAACCCACTGCCGAACTTCCCGGTGCGCGCGTCCGCAGCCGACGCCTTCACCGAGGTACTGCTCGCTGACTTCGCTGCTGGGTACTGCTCACGGCGGCCCCTGATCACCGCGGGCCACCCGGTCCGGTCGTCAGCCCCGTCGCCGTCCTGCAACCGCTCTGGCTTCGGAACTCCACCACCGCACCGTCCTGCGTACTGCAACTGCGTGTACTGCTGCCCGGCAGTTCATGTCTGCCGGGCCTTGCCGATCTCGACTACGAGAGAAACCATAACCACACCACCACCCAATGTCTACTCCCACTGATGCAGATTTTCGCGTGTTCGGCAGTGAGGCAATCGGGCCTGCCGGGTCAAGGGGGTGCCGGGGCGGCCCGATGGAGGGGACCCACGGTGCGCCGCTCCTCTCACGCCTTGCCACCTCTTCGCAAGACGACGGAGAGAGCACCGGACTCCCGCGCCCGCCAACCACCGGTACTCAGACGGTCGGCGGTCGGCGGTCGGCGGTCGGCGGTCGGCGGAGCCTTCCTCGCGGTTTCAGCGGTACCGGCCGGCAGCTCGGGGACAGGCAGGGGAGCTCCGCCGTACACCTTCACCTCGCCGAACCGCGTGCCTTCCACCCAGTCCCGGCGAGCTTGTGCGACCCCCCGGGTCCGGCCGATCCAGTTCCGGAACATAGCGAACACTGCGCACATTTCTGCGGTTCAGAGGCATCCTGCACCCTTGCCCCTCAGCAGACCGTCCGCATCGGCCGTCGGAGGTCAGCAAGCCACGCCTTCTGGTTCGTTGGTTCGCGGACGGGGCCGTTCTCCAGGGACTGCGGGCACGCGCGGTCACAGGGGGAGGAGGCGTCCGCACCCGTACCAAGATTCGTCACCGGCCGACGGTGGGGCAGCATCTGGAGAAGTCCGGTTTCGCGGATCAGAAGGAGGCCGTTGCGCGTTTGACGGAGGTCTGCGCCGCGAGGAGGACGGCGCCTCGTGATCAGGCCAGGGTGGAGCGGGTCGAAGTGGTCGGGCCGGAGCAGGTGCACGCGCGGACCGCGCCGGACCGGGAGAGGAAGATCTTGCCCGTGACCGGTTGGAACCGGGTACAGCCCGCCCGCCGCCCTGGCGCGACGCTCAGCGAGAGCGGTCGGCACCTACCGTCCGCGCTCAGATGAACCTCCGTGGTCGGCCCGCCTCGAAAGCGGCCGAGGGCTTCGCCTGACGCACCGCCTCCACCAGGAACGGGCCCAGGCGCATGTTAACTGATCTTCGTACGGCTCTTTTTGAGGCACTGGACGGTGTTGGACGGTACTGGTGGCGGAGCTGCTGGGGCCCGGCGGCGTGCTGATGAGCGTGGACCGAGATGGAACCGGGCAGAGCCCTTCTGCGAGTTACGACTTTCTCTGCTGATTCAAACCAAGGCGGCGTGATGTGCGGCCCCCCGGGGGGGGGGGGACCGCACATCGCGTTGCGGCCGGTGTGTTATCAGTCCTTGCCGTCGTGATCGCCGTTACCACCACGACCGTTGTCGTCATGGCCGTTGTGATCGCCGTTACCACCACGACCGTTGTCGCCGTGATCGCTGTGATCGGCGTTACCACCACGACCGTTGTCGTCGTGATCGCTGTGATCGCCGTTACCACCACGACCGTTGTCGCCGTGATCGCTGTGATCGCCGTTACCACCACGACCGTTGTCGTCGTGATCGCTGTGATCGGCGTTACCACCACGACCGTTGTCGTCGTGGCAGTCGTTGTCCCACCCGGAGCGGTCGTCCTCGCAGTACTGGCTGTGACTGTAGCCCTGAGAGGAGGCCGAAGCGGTGCCTGCTGTGCCGACGGCGACACCGCCGGCCATCAGCAGCCCTGCGGCTGACGCCGCGGCGAGGCGCCTCGCGCGTTGTGTTCGCATGGGAAATACCTTTCGCTCCATCGTCTCCCTCGTTCCGAAAGGGAGTACGGGAATGGATGGCCGCAGCCGCAAACAAAGGTTGCGACAGGGGCTTCGAACGTCACTGCATGCCGATCCGGTGCACGGGCTCGACCGCCGACGCCTCCAGGGCCCCCGTCGGTACACGCGGGCGATCACTGTGGCCTTGGTCCGCTCGGTTCGGGAACCATTCGGCCGGTCGGGCGTGCCGCGCTTACGGCATTCACTCAGTGAGCCTAGTCACGCATCGGCACATCGGCATCTCGGGAGACCCATCGCGTTCAGCCGTCACCGCGGAGCCCGGACCACGCACTCCTGATCACCTAATCCCCGAAGGCCGCCGCTCGTGACGGAGCTGTGAAAGGAGCGCGCCAATCACAACTGACGAGGCGTCAGGCAAGTCGGCGACAGGTCAGCAAAAGTACTGGCACGGCCACTGACGGACGGCCGCTCCGTGAAATCGTCCGCCGCCCGACCCGGATCCGCGCTCCACTCAGTCGCCCTCCCTCGCACGACCGAAAAGCGGGAGGCGACGCCCGACCACCCCCAGCCCACCGACCACCAGAAATCAAACTTCCCGCAAGGTCAACGGAGCCTCCCTCGCGGCTTCAGTGGTACCGGCGGCAGTTCGGGAGCCGTCAACGGGGCGCCGTCGTAGCCCTTCACCTCGCCGAAGCGGGTACCTTCCGTCCAGTCCCGGCGGGCCTGTTCGATCTCTTCCTGGGTGCGGCCGATCCAGTTCCAGAACATAGCGAACCCTGCGCGCATTAGTGCAGGTCAATGGCGTTCCGGACCGCCGACGGTTAGCAAACTGTCAGCATCGGTCCCGGAGGAGTCGGCAACCGCGAGTTCCACCGCCCTGGTTCGTGGGGTGGGGTCGTTTTCAAGGAGTGTGAGCATCCGCGGTCGCGGTGGTCGAAGCGCCCTCACCCGCAGGATCCGGTATCGGTCTGCGGCCGGGAAGCAGGTGAAGGAGTCCGGGTTTGCGACCCAGGACAGGGCGATTGCGCGTTTGGCGGAGGTCTACGACGCGAAGAAGGCGGCGCCGCGGGGGCAGGAGAGGGCTGAGCGCATCGCGAAGTACGGGGCGGTGCGGTTCGAGGAGTACGCCGCCCAGTGGAAGGCCGGGCAGCGGGGCCTGGGGCCGGCGTCGGTGGTGCATCTGGAGCCGCTGCTCAATATCCACCTGCTGCCGCGACTAAGAGGTCGTTTTCATCCGTGATGCCTGTTTATCGGTGGATTCGCCGAGCGCTCGGTTGCAGTGCAGGTGAGCTGGTAAAGACGCAGGAAACGAAGCATCGTCACCGACGCCCCGGGTCTGCTCCTGGCGGTCCTGGTCACCGCGGCCAGCGTGCAGGACTCCGTCGCCGGGACCGCACTGCTCGACCAGGTCGCCACCGACCACCCGGGCATCCGCAAGGTGTGGGCCGACGGCGGCTACCGCCGGCACCTCGTCGAGCATGCCGCCACCCTCGGCATCGACATGGAGATCACCGCCCGCAAGCCCGGGAGCAGAGGCTTCACCCCGATCCCGAAGCGCTGGGCGGTCGAGCGAACCTACGGCTGGCTCATGCTCCACCGCCGCCTCGCCCGCGACTACGAAACCCTGCCCGCCCGCTCCGAAGCCGTGATCCACATGGCCATGACCGACCTCACGGCCCGCCGCCTCACCAGCGAGAACACCATCTCCTGGCGCGACCCGAAGAAGACCACGGAACCTGTCATCTCGGGATGAAACATCGGACGAAAACGACCTCTGAACCGTGAGAGCCGGCCTGGCGGTATCACCTCCTGCCGAGCCGACCGCACACGCGCGCGCTCCCCCCTACGCCGACCACAAACACGGCTCAGGCTTCCGCCTGCGCCGTGGTCATCGCTGCCCCATCAACTCAGAGCCCGCCGCACCCACTTGCTCTTCTACTGACCTGTGACTGCGGATCGCATATTCCGGGTGGCAACCCCGTAGCTATGCATCGCATCTATACATCATGTGTATAGTGCGCTGAGCTCGACTGTGGCAAGTCCAACGATGAATGCGGAGGCCAACATGGCGACAACCGACGCCCCTGAGAAGCTGGCAGAACCCAGCAGTGCCACCAGCGGGCGGAGCGCCGCTCTGGCAGCCGCAGCAGCAGGTGGACTGCTGCTGGGAGTCCTCACCAACCTGGCCCAAGGATGGCTTCCGGGAGCTTGGAACCAGCTCGCCAACTCCGGTGCCATATGGTCTGCCTCGGCTTTCGTCGCCGGAGCCCTGCTCGCGCGCCGGAACACTCTGCTCCAGGCCGCAGTCGGCGGGCTGGTCGCGGAGGCCGGACTCGTCGTGGGGTACTACGGCTATGCCGAGTTCGGCCGCGAGGGCATGGGCTCGCCGATCTTCCCGCTGATCTGGCTCGCCATGGCATGTGTGGCGGGGCCGCTATTCGGCATCGCGGGACAGTGGTGGCGATGCGGCAAGGATGCGCGGCGCCGCATCGTCGGCCTCGCTGCGCTCTCCGGACTCTTCGGGATGGAAGGAGTCATGTACGCCTGGGACCTGCACTACACACCCCAGGCGGTGGCCTGCTTCGCGGTCTTTGCTCTCATCCCGCTGGTCATGGCCCGAACGTACCAGGAGCGTGCCCTCACCCTGGTGACAGCGGTGCCTTGTGCGCTCCTGGCTTACTCGATCGTCATATTGCCCCTCCAAGCGGTTTCCAGCTGAGAGGTCGTTTTCGTCCAATGTTTCATCCCTTCTCCAGCAGGGTCGTTTCCTTCGGGCGCAGGTTTTCGGGGTCGGTGAGCAGGCGGCGGCTGGCGTGACGTGGGGTGGTGACGGGGCGGTCGCCTTCGGCGCGGCCCTGGTTGAGGCAGCGGACCAGGAGGTTCACGCTGCCGGTGTAGCCCAGCTCCCTTGTCTCTCCCAGCAGTTGGGTGACAGGAGCTGCCGGTTCGGCCGCGCGGCGGGCGCGCAGATGGTCGCGGTAGGGGGCGACGAGGGTGGGCCGGCGGGCGGGGGCGATGCGCAGAGCCCGGGGCTTGGGCATGCGGACGTAGCGTTTGACCGTATTCAGGGCCACTCCGAGGCGGCGGGAGCAGTCGAGCAGGCCGACGCCCTGGCCGAGGAGGTCGTGGATCTTGTTCCAGCGTTCGCGGGTGGTCTGCTCGCGTACTCCACCGGGGCGGGTCGGATTGATGGTGGCCCAGCATCAGGTGTGCGCGCGGACCTCGAGCCGGACTTTGTCGCAGAGGTTGCGCCAGAGGTGCCATCGGTCGCTGACCTGCACCGCGTCGGGCAGGGCGCGGCGGATGGCCTCGGCGTAGGTGGCCGAGCCGTCGCGGCACACGATTTCGGCACCAGGATGTTCGCGCAGCCAGGACTCCAGAGGGACCCTCTCGCGGTCGGGCATCTCCCCCCTTCTCACCCATGCCTCCGGGAGAGCCGACCGCTTTCCTCATTACCCCAGGGGTAATCGACCGATCGGGCAGCTCGATGGAGAGTTGGATCAGGCGTCGTCGCACGACGTCGGTCCGCTCCGTCATTCCCGAAGGGACGCACTCCGTGACGCAGTACAACAACGCCGTCAGCCGGTACCTGGCCGCCTGGAACGCCGTCGGCTCCGAGGCCATCGCCAAGGCCGTCGCCGAGGCGTGGACCGAGGACGGCACGTACACCGACCCGCTGGCGGACGTCCAGGGGCACGAGGGCATCCAGGCGGCCATCGAGGGCGCGCACGAGCAGTTCCCCGGCTTCGAGTTCCGGCTCAAGGGCGAGGTCGACGGCAATCACCACATCGCGCGCTTCTCGTGGGACCTGGTGTCGACGGCCGACGGGTCGTCCCCGGCGGGAGGCTCCGACGTGATCACACTGGCGGAGGACGGACGGATCAAATCGGTGAGCGGATTCCTCGACCGCGTTCCGTCCGCGTGATCCTCTCTCCCATCACCTGAAGCGCCTGCGCGGTCTCCGGGTTGGCGGGCAGGAGGACCTCGACCTCCAGCTCGGAGACAGTGACCTCGGTGGGTGCGCTCAGGCTCATCACCGCCGACACGAAGGACAGCACCTGCCCTTCGTGCTCCAGCAGCAGCGGCAGCGCGAAGGGGAAGCGGAAGGCGTCGTCCCGGTCCGGTCCGGTGTCCTCACCGCGCCAGGCCGGGGGTGCCGGATAACGGCTCACTTCCTCGTACAGCTCCCTCAGAGGCGCCGAACCCCTCATGGTCAGCTGGTGACGCAACCGTCCCAGCAAGTGCGCCCGCCAGAGGGGATACTTGTGGATCCGGGGCGCGAGCCCTTCGGGATGCATGGTCAGCCGCATGACGTTCGGTGACGGCAGCAGGAGATGTTCCGCCACGTCGGACACCAGGGCGTGGAAGGAGCGGTTGGCCTCGATGACGCGGTACTGCGCGTCATGGATGAAGACCGGATTGGGCTCGTAGGCGACGAGCAGCCGCTTCAGCTCCTCGCGCACAATGCTGAGATCTTCCGTTTCCGTGAAGGAATTCTCGGGAAAGAACGGGGCGAATCCAGCGGCCATCAACAGGACATTGCGTTCGCGAATAGGAATGTCCATGTGGTCCGCTAACCGTAACAGGATGCTGCGGCTCGGGCTGGCCCGCCCCGTCTCGATGAAGCTGATGTGCCGCGCCGAACTGCCCGCCCTGGAGGCGAGTTCGAGCTGACTCATACGACGCCTTTTCCGCCACTCACGCAACAGGGTCCCCACGTCCTGACTGCACCCGGCGTACCATCCGTTATAGCGCATGCATTAACTTTAGCGCATTCTCTTTGCCATTGGAATATGCCAACATTCGGCCCAGCGGTGCTCAGCCGGCGAGCACCTGCGCCGTCCACCGGCGCAACTGCGCGGCGTCCATGGCGGCCAGGCCCTCGGCGGCCCGGGCCGGGTCGGCTCCGCCGCACAGCGCGGTGAACTTCTGCCGCACCAGTTCCGCGTGGTGCTCACGCGTGTGCGGCCCGGCGGCGCCCAGCGGGATGAGACGCTCCCGCGTCAGGAGGCGGCCGTCCCGGAGACGCACGCTCACCCGGGCCCCGGTCGTCTTGGTGGACCGGGAGAAGTCGGACGGCCCCAGCCCTTCGTTCGCCTGCCGTGCGAGCAGTTCGGTCTCCGGCCCGCCGAACGCCCGGAGCCAGGGTCCCGCCGCGTCCCCCGCCGTCCGGACCGCCTCGCCGAAGGGGGCCTGCGACCGGAACAGGGCGCGGGTGAGTTCCGGGTCGTGCACGACCCGGACGCGGTCGGCCAGACGCCAGCGGTCCGGATCGGCCAGCAGGGGGCGCTCGAAGTCCGCCGTCCCGAGCCGGCCGGTCAGCAGCGCGGTCGCCACCGGGTACGGCGTGTGCAGTACCAGCGCGCCCAGCGGGGCGTCGGGGCCGGTGACGTAGCGCTCGGCCGTGCGGCCCGCGAACAGCGTGTACAGCGATGCCTCCACCACCACTTCGGTCACCGAGTCCACATCGACGCGGCCCAGGTCCTGGTGGAGTTCGAGGGCGCAGTCGACGGCGGCGTCGATGCCCGGACCACCGGGGCGCATCTTGAAGGAGAGCGTCTCCGTGTACCAGCGGCTGCCGAGGCCGTCGGTGAGCGCCCCGACCAGCGGCACATCGGAGAAGGCGGCCAGGAAGCCGTCCGGGTGCTCCATCAGGTCCGGTGCGCCGCGCAGACCTGCGGCGGCGGCGTCGCAGGCGTCCAGGCCGGCGCGGACCGGGGTGAAGGTGTTCAGGAGCCGGGCGTCGCTGGCGAGGAAGGCCCGCATCAGGGGCCGGTGGGGCATCGCGAAGGCCAGAGCGAGCGCGTCGGTCCAGTGGGCCGCGTCGGCGCCCTCGCAGTGCGACCGGCCGCTGACTGCGCCGGCCAGGTGGGTGTGGACGGCGCTCTGCCCCCGCAGCGGGCCCAGGGTCGCCGCCGCGGTCATGCGGGCCGCGCACTCGTTGGCGGCCACCACCGCGGTGATCAGGCGGGCACCGTCCAGGCCGAGACCGTGGGCGAACGCGAGGGGCACGGCGACCGTGGAATTGGACAGGTGCCCCGCGTAGGCGGTGTCGTCGAGGTTCAACCACGAGCCCAGCGCGGCGAGGACAGCGGCGCTCTGCCGGGCGTCGTCCTGCAACGGCCGTCCGAACGCCTTGACCAGCCGCTGTCCCAGGGGGTGGTCGAGTCCGGTGCGGATGGCTGCTGCCTGCGACAGCACCTGGCTGGTCGCGAGCCGGCGCACGCGTTCCGGGATGGCCTCGTACTCCAGTCCGGCGGCCCATTCGCACAGGCCTGTCAGCGCGGTCACACCGGGTCCGCGGTGTCGAGTCCGGCGCCCGCGCGGGAGTGGCCGGCGGAGAACTCGGCGGCACCGCGGCCGCCCCACACCGGCAGCGCCGCCGGCAGCACCTCCAGGGTGATGCGCCGCAGGGTGGGCGGCTGAAGTTCGCCGTCGTGCTCGAAGCAGAGCGGCACTCCGTCCAGCCGCTCGACGACGACGCGGCGACCACGTCCGTAGAAGACCCCGGGACTGCCGAGGTGCTCCCCGTTCCGGGTCAGTTCGGGCACCAGTGGCGGGGGAACGCTCGCGTCGATGACACACACGTCGAGCAGCCCGTCGTCGTACTCGGAGCGTGGCAGTACCCGGTACTGGCCTCCCCGGTGGCGACCGCCGCCGACGTTGGCGAGGACCGTGCCGCCCTCGTGCAGCACGGTCCCGTCGACGGTCACCCGCCCGGGGTACGGGGTGAAGGCCTCGGCCGTCTCGGCGAAGGCTCGGGCGTAGCGGGCCCGGCCGCTGAGCGGGACCGAGCGGGCCACTCGCAGCGCGTCCGCGATGACGCCGGAGCAGGCACCGAGGAAGACCTTCGCGCCGGTCTCGGCGACCCGCGCCAGATCGAGCCGGCGCCGCGCGGCGTCCCCGGCCAGCACGTCGCGCAGGCTTTCCCGCCAGGGGCGTTCGCCCCAGAGCATCAGGTAGCCGGAGTTGCCGGTGCCGGCCGGGACGACGGCCAGGGCCGGGCCGGGGCCCGGCCGGTCCGGGCGGGCGCGAGTCATGCCGTCGACCACTTCGTGCACGGTGCCGTCGCCGCCGACCGCGACGATCAGGTCCGCGGCCGGATCCCGTCGCTCGCAGGCGGCCCGGGCGGCGGCCGCTGCGTCGCCCACTCGTCGTGTGCGGCGCAGCGTCACCTCCTTGCCCGCTTCCGCGAACAGGGCGAGGACGCCGTCGAGGAGGACGTCGTCCATGGTCCCTGCGGTCGGATTGGCGATGACGACGGCATGCCGGGGCGGCGTCGCCGTGAAGGTGGTCATGAGAACGAGGCTCCCGTCGAAGAGCGAGCGGTGCGAGAGCGTTCGCACCGTGGGCGCACGCCTCGACCGCGCCCACGGTGCGGACGCACCCGGGGCGCGGCACGTCGTTCCGCGCTGCCCACGCGGTGCGACGGCACGACAGTCCGGCGGAGAGGACAGGATTCGAACCTGTGAAGGCGGGCTAGCCACCCGACCGGCGAGCCGGTCCCCGATAAGCCGCTCCGGGCACCTCTCCTGGAGCCCGGCTCCGGATTCCTCCGGTGCCGGCTACGAGAACGACTCTGCCGGACCGCCCTGACGTGCTGCTGACGAGGCCCTGACGGGTGGGACCCGGCGGCGGCGAAGTCCGGTCAGGGACCGGTCAGCGCACCGTCAGGAGCCCGTCTGACCATGAGACCCCGTCCCGTCATTCCTGACGGACCGTCTCTTGCAAGGAGAAAGAGGTATGCAATCACCTCACGAGGATGCCTTGGCCGAGCGTTCGGGGGCGGGCCCCACGAAGCCCCTGGCTGCCGTACCCGGAAGGGTCCGCGACGCTCCGGTCGGCACCGTGGGCGCCTCGGCGACCTTCGCCGAGCTGCTGCAGCGGGTCAAGGCCGAAGGGCTGCTGGACCCCGCCCGGGGCTATTACGTCGGCAAGCTGGCGCTGAACACGGCGCTGCTCGCGATCGGCTTCGCGGCGTTCTTCACACTCGGTGACAGCTGGCTGCAACTGCTGGTGGCGGTGTGGATGGGGCTGTGCGGCGCGCAGAGCGCCTTCATGTGGCACGACGCCGGTCACAAGTCCATGTTCGGCACCCACTGGACGGCCTCGCTCATGGGGTACATCCACGCGAACCTCGTCAACGGGGTGAGCTACGGCTGGTGGGTCAACCACCACAACCGGCACCACAGCCACCCCAACCACCTGGAGATGGACCCGGACATCGGCCGGCGGACCGCGATCTTCGACATGAAGCAGTACTCGAGCCGCAGCCGGCGCGGTCGCTTCATCGTGCGGTACCAGTCGGTGCTCTTCTTCGTCCTGCTGGTGCTGGAGTCGTACAAGATGCAGCGGACGGCGGTGACGACGCTGGCGAGGAACGAGGTGCGCCGCCGCTGGCTGGAGGTGGCGCTGATCGTGCTGCGCGCCGCGATCTACCTGACCTGTGTGTTCGTGGTGCTGCCGGTGGTGCTCGGTGTGGTGTTCATCCTGGTGCAGCAGGCTGTCCTCGGGGTCTACTTCGGGCTGATCTTCGCCCCCAACCACAAGGGCATGGCAGTGCGGGACGGTGAGCGGGAGGAGTTGGACTGGCTGGCCCGCCAGGTGCTCACCTCGCGCAACATCCGGCCTTCCCTGCTGATGGACTTCCTCTACGGAGGGCTCAACTACCAGGTCGAACACCACCTGTTCCCCGCGATGCCGCAGAGGAGTCTGCGCAGGGCGAGGGAGTTGACCCGGGAGTACTGCGCCGAACGCGGGATGCCCTACCACGAAGTGGGTTTCTGGGCCTCCTACCGCGAGGTCGCCACCTTCCTGCACGAGGTCAGCGCGCCGGCCCGCGAGGAGCGCGCCGCCTCCTGATCCGGTTCTTCTCGGTGACCCGGCGCATCGATGCCGAGCGCCGGGTTTCACCGTGCCCGGTCGGCCCGCCCCCGCGGCCGGCGCCGTCCGGCTCGCGCCCGCGGTGACACGACCGCTCCCCGCCGCGCCCCGTCCCGCGGCCGGTCCCGCGGACCGTAGGGCGCCCGGCGCCGATGGACGACCAGTCCACCGGCTCACGAGGCACCGGGTCGCCGGGCCACGGAGCCACCGGCCACCGGCAGCCGTGCCTCCGAGTCGCTGGAGTGCACCCCCGCCGACGGCGCCCCCGGCCGCACACCATCGCCCCCGCGCCCTCCCCCACCGTGCCTCCCCGAGCCCCTCCCGCAGGAAAGGTCAGCGCATCACCATGTCCCACGACACCTCCGGGGCGGTCAGACCGACCGCGTCGGTCGCGAAACGGCTCGACCGTCTTCCCGTCCTGCCCACGCACCGCCGGATCACCACCGTGATCGGCGTCGGCCTGTTGTTCGACATGTACGAGAACAACCTCTCCGGCACCCTGTCGCAGGTGCTCCACTCGGACTTCGCCCTCTCTGCGACCGACGTGAAGCTGGTCCTCGCCTCCGTGTTCCTCGGCCAGTTCTTCGGGGCGATCCTGATGGGCCGCTTCGCCGACCGCTTCGGGCGGCGCCAGGCGTTCCTGATCAACCTGGCGGTCTACTCGTTCTTCTCGCTGGCCGGGGCCTTCTCGCCCTCCGTCGGCTGGCTGATCGCCACCCGGTTCCTCGCGGGCATCGGGATCGGCGCCGAACAGACGCTCAGCGACAGCTACCTCGCCGACGTCCTGCCCGCACGGCATCGCGGCCGGCTGATGGCCTGGGCGTACACCATCGGCTTCTGCGGAGTGCCCGCGGTGGGCCTGACGGCCATGTGGCTGGTGCCCCTCGAACCCCTCGGCGTGGCGGGCTGGCGCTGGCTGTTCGCGCTCGGCGCACTCGGCTCGGTGGTGGTGTGGGTGTGGCGCCGGGGACTGTTCGAATCACCGCGGTGGCTCGCGGCGGTCGGCCGGAACACGGAGGCCGAGGCTCTGACCACCAGCCTGGAGGACGAGGCGCGGCGGCTCGGCAAGGAGCTGCCCGAGCCCGGCGTCCGGGACGCCGCGCACCCGCTCCACGACACGCCGCAGGACGAACCGCCCGCCGCGTCCGCCCTGCCGATCGGTCCGTTCCTGCGGCAGCTCTTCTCCGCGCGCTACCGGCGCCGGACGGTGCAGTCCTGGATCCTCTGCCTGCTCTCGACGGTCGGCTACTACGGCTTCGGCACGCTCGCCCCGATGGTGCTGGCCGCCAAGGGGTATGACATCGTCCAGGGCCTGGGCTACTCGGCGGCCGTCTTCATCGGCTACCCGGTGGGGGCCCTGCTCGCGGTGCCTCTGATGGACCGGTTCGAACGCCGATCCCTGGTGGCCCTGTCGGCCACCGGCATGGCGCTGGCCGGCCTGGGCTTCGCTTTCGCCGGCTCGCCCGGGACGGTCATCGCCTGCGGCTTCGCCTACACGCTGGTGAGCAACGTCTTCTCCAGCGCGTCACACGTGTTCCTGGCCGAGCAGTATCCGACCCCGATCCGCGCCCAGGCGTCGGGAACGGCCTACTCGCTGTCCAAACTCACCGCCGCCGCGCTGCCGTTCGTACTGCTCCCGATCCTGGAGCACGGCGGTCCGGGGATGCTGTTCGCGACGATCGCGGCGGCCATGGGGACACTCGCGGCGGCGGTCTTCCTGCTCGCCGACCGCGCCACCGGCCACCCGGTGAACGCCGAGGGATAGCCCACCGGCGGGTCGGCCGGCTCCTCGTCGTCGACCACCCCGAAGGCCGCCGCCATGAACCACACGAGGGCTTGCCGGAGTTCGGCCGCGCCGTCGCTGTACGGGGTGCTCGCGTGTGCGCACATGAGGGCTTCTCCCAGGACGGGGCTGCGTACGGAGATTTTTCGTGAATTCCGTGCGCAACCTTGGCGAATCGAATCGGGCAGTGCACGGAAGAACGCATCGATCACCATGCACCCGGGGGACACACAAGGAAATTAGAGCAGACCGGAATTGAAGAAAAAAGAAGTACGGACGACCGTCAGAACCTGGTCAGGGCCGTATCAGAATGACGTCAGGCCGAACTGGCAGAATCCACGAAGAGAAACCTTCGGAAGAAATGCAGCCCCTGGAGGAGAGAGTGCCGGAGAGTAAATTACGGAGCTACAAACTCTATATAGCGGGGAAAGACGTCGACAGCGAGGAATGGGTCTACACCGTAGAATCGCGCTCCCTGCTGGAGGACGTCTTCACGAGTGTCGGCCTGAAGCGGGAGCTGGAACGGAACCCGGACTCGGAGCTGGCCCACCACCCCTACGTGGCGGGGCGCTGCGCCGTCGCCGGCGACACCGCCATCGCCCTGGCCAGTGAGGCCGCCGCCGCCGCCGCACCCGGATGGGCCGCGGTGCCGCTGGACCGGCGGATGCGACTGGGATCGATGTTCCGCGAGGCACTGATCCGGCAGCAGCAGACCTTCACGGACATGCTGGTGGCCGAGGGCCACCCGGTGAGTCTGGCACGCTGGGAACTGAGCTGCCTGCTGCAGATCTACAGCGACGAGAGCCTCGGCTGGTACCGGCAGCAGATGCACACGGAGATCGCCTACGGCGACCGCCGGCTGATCGTCCGCCGGCAGCCTGACGGTGTCGTCGCCTTCCACCCGCCGCAGAACGCCCCGGCGCCCAGCGCCGCGCTGGCCGTGCTGGCCGTCATGGCCG
Source organism: Streptomyces sp. NEAU-W12 (assembly GCF_026242095.1). Taxonomy (NCBI): domain Bacteria; kingdom Bacillati; phylum Actinomycetota; class Actinomycetes; order Kitasatosporales; family Streptomycetaceae; genus Streptomyces; species Streptomyces sp. NEAU-W12. Next base: position 340,684 of record NZ_JAPJDM010000004.1, on the reverse strand, counting down.
GCAACGCGGTGGTCGTGCGGGCACCGCGCAGCATCGCCCTGAGCACCATGTGGCTGCTGCGCGACGTGGTCGGCCCCCTGCTGGAGGAGATCGGCGCGCCCCCCGGGGTCCTGAACTCCATCTGCGCCAATCCCGGCCGGACGCTGAACCACTGGCTCGAAGACCCGCTCATCGACGACATCTTCTACATCGGTGGCAGTACCGAGGGCCTGCGCTTCCAGGAGCAGTGCGTGGCTCGCGGCAAGAAGCCGATCCTGGAGCTGGCCGGCAACGACGGCATCGTCGTCTGGCGCGACGCCGACGTCCCCCGGGCCGCGGAGGCGATCTGCGAGGCGTTCTACGGCTCCGGCCAGATCTGCATGGTGCCCAACTACGTGCTGGTGCACCCCGAGGTCGCGGACCGGCTGATCGCCGAGGTCGCCGCGTGCGCCCAGGCCATCCGTCCCGGGTACCCGGAGGACTCCGGCGTCCTGCTGTCCCCGGTACGCCGCAGTGAACGGTTCTTCGACCTGCTGCGTCAGTCCTACGAGCAGGGAGGCAGGCTGGTGACCGGCGGCCGCCGGGTCGAGGTGGACGGCACCCCGTCCGAGACGGGGGTCTTCCTCCAGCCGACCGTCCTCAGGATCGACGGACTGGCCGACGCGAGGAAGCACGACGTGGTACGGCAGGAGACCTTCTTCCCGCTGCTGCCCGTCGTCGTCCTCGCCCCCGCCGGGGACGAGGACCTCCTGGACCATCTGATCGACTTCGTCAACACCAACGAGTACGGGCTGCGCAACTCGCTGTGGGCGGAGTCGGAGTCCGTCATCGCCGCGTTCGTCCAGCGGATCGGCAACGGCGGCCTGCTCAAGATCAACGACTCGCACATCGGCTTCCTGCCGTATCTGCCCAGCCACGGTGGCACCGGCCTGACCGGCGGCGTGTTCGGCGAGGCCAACTACCCGATGCTGAAGACCTCGCACCTCCAGGGTGTCAGTGTCGCGCGGGGTGTCCGACCGCGCGACGCGGTCTTCGGCAGCTGAGTCAACACCCGAGACCGGAGGTCTTCCGTGCGTTCCCTCGACACCGCCCGAGACTTGTGCCAGCAGTACCATCCGGGGCTGATCAAGGCGCTGGAGAGCATTCCCCCTGCGGAGCGGGAATCCTCCGGCAGCCCGGTGATCGGGCTCTTCCGGGAGCACGAAGGCGCCGGACTGATGGTCCCGCGTCCGTACGGCGGCCTGGGGGCCGGCCTTCTGGACGCGATCCGTGTCCAGCGCGCGCTCGGTTCGGTGTCCCCGTCGCTCGCCGCGGCCACCGCCATGCACCACTTCACCGCGGCCATGCTGTTCGATCTCGCCAGCACCGCCGGCCGCCTGACGGGCCGGCAGATGGAGGTGCTGAGCGGGATCGCGCCACGAGGGCTGCTGATGGCGTCCGGCTGGGCGGAGGGCAAAACCCAGCAGAACATCCTCCTGCCCTCCGTGACCGCCGTCCCCTCCGCGGACGGCTTCCTGCTGACCGGCAGCAAGAAGCCGTGCAGCCTGGCCGGTTCGATGGACCTGCTGACGGTGAGCATCGCCGTCCCCGGCCCCAGCGGACCCGAGCTCGCCCTGGCCCTGGTGCCCGCCGACGCCCCCGGCGTCTCCGTCCGCCCCTTCTGGGGCAACGACGTGCTGGCCGCGGCGGAGAGCGACGAGGTGCGGCTGGAGAACACCCCCGTCCCCGCCGAGCTGGTCATCCGTACCTCTTCGGAGGACCCGCGCCGGCTCGACGACCTTCAGACCGCCGGGTTCGTCTGCTTCACCCTGCTGATCTCGGCGGGTTACGCGGGCGCCGCGGCCGCGCTGGTCGCCACCGTGCTGGAGCGCGGGCGCGGCAGCGAGGGCGACCGCGCGTCCCTGGTCATCGGCAGCGAGGCGGCTTTCGCCCAACTGGAGGGCGCGGCCCGCGCGGTACAGGACGGGCTGACCGGCGAGGCCGCGGTCGCCGAGGTCCTCGTCGCGCGGTACGCCACGCAACGCGCCCTGGTGCGGACCGCGGACCTGGCCCTCGACCTGCTGGGCGGCATCGACTTCATCCGCGGCCCGGAGCACACCCGCCTGGCCGCGTCCGTGCGCCCGCTGGCCTTCCACCCGCCGGGCCGGTCGTCCGCCGCCGGGCCGCTGCTGTCGTGGTTCACCGGCGGCCCGCTGGAACTCTCCTGACCCCCCGCCCCCTCTCTGGAGCACCGTCATGACCGTCCTGAGCACCGAGACATCCGCCCCCGACACCGAAAAGCACATCCTCGGTCTGTACCGGGCTCATCTGAGCAAGGGCCGAGCCACCGTGGCCGAACTCTTCGGCAGCCACATGGAGGTCGAGTCCTCCGGTGCCTGGCTCACCACCAGCGACGGTGAGCGCTTCCTCAACGCCGGCGGCTACGGCGTCTTCCTGATGGGTGCCCGGCACCCGCTGGTGGTCGAGGCGGTCGCCCGCCAGTTGCACACCCATCCGACCGCGACCCGCATCCTGTTGGAGCCGACGGTGGCCCGGGCCGCCGAAGCGCTGCTGTCCGTGGTGCCCGCCGGTCTGGAGCGGGTGCACTTCGCGCTGTCCGGCGCCGAGGCGGTGGAGGCCGGCCTCAAACTCGCACGGGCCTCGGGCCGCCGCCGTACCGTCGCCATGCTGGGCGGCTACCACGGCAAGACCCTGGGCGCGCTGTCGGCCACCGCCAAGGAGGTCTACCAGAAGCCCTTCCGGCCGCTGCTTGCGGACTTCACCCACCTGCCGTTCGGCGACGCGGACACCCTGCGGGACGAACTCGCCGCCCACCCGGGCGAGGTGTGCGTGATCCTGGAGCCCGTCCAGGGCGAGGGCGGGGTCATCATCCCGCCCAAGGGCTACCTTCGCCAGGTCGAAGCGCTGGTGCGCCAGTACGACGGTTTCCTCGTCCTCGACGAGGTGCAGTCGGGCTTCGGACGACTGGGCGAGTGGTGGGGCGCCGACATCGAGGGGATAGTCCCCGACGTCCTGCTGGCCGGCAAGGCGCTGGGCGGTGGGGTGGCCCCGGTGTCCGCGGTGGTGGCCACCCGAAAGGCCTTCAAGCCGTTCGACCTGGACCCCTACATCCACACCGGCACCTTCGCCGGCCAGCCGCTGCTCATGGCCGCGGTGCAGGGCGCCATCCGGGCGATCGAGGAAGAACGGCTGGTCACCAGGGCCATGGAGCTGGGCGCCCGGCTGCTGCCGGCCATCTCGGAGATCGCCCACCGCAACCTGGGTGACCTCCTCGTGGAAGTACGCGGCAAGGGCCTGCTCATCGGTGTCGAGCTCGCCGAGGCAGGGCTGGCGGGCGAGTTGCTGATCGAGCTCTTCAACCACGGGGTCGTCGCCAACCACTCGATGAACGGCAGTTCCGTGGTGCGCTTCACTCCGCCCGCGGTGCTCGACGAGGCGGACATACGCCACCTGCTCGACGGTTTCGACAGGGCGACCCGCGACCTCATCCGCAACTCGACGACCATGCCCGAAGGGCGATGATCCGCCATGCGACACGTACTGCTGGAAGCCCTGGTGCCCGGCGAGAAGGCCGAGAGCGTCTTCCACTCGGTCAGGCGATGGGAGCGCTACCCCGAACTCGCTCCGCACGTGCAGTCGACCACCGTCCACGCGACCCATCCCGAGCCGGACTGCTCATCCAGCTGGGAACTGCACTTCCGCAGCGGCCTGTTGCGCTGGACCGAGCGGGACGAGTTCCTCGTCGACTCGCTGGAGATCCGGTTCGAGCAGACCGAGGGCGACTTCGACACGTTCCGCGGCGTGTGGACCCTCACCCAGCGGGGGGAGGACGTGTCGGTGCGCTTCGAGGCGGACTTCGACTTCGGCATCCCCAGTCTGGAAGGCATCCTCGATCCGATAGCCGAACGGGTCGTCAAGGAGACGATCGCCTGGGCGGTGGCGAGGATGCACCCCGGCACCGAGATCTTCGGCGGGGTCGCGGGGCCGGACTCCTCCCGGACCGAAGTCACGACCCCGGCCTAGGCCGGGCCCCGTCCGCGGAGCCGGCGCACGGGTCCGGCCACCGGATCGCCCGCGTCACCGCCGGTGGCCGGCACCGGCCGCCTCGCCTCCCGCGCGGCCGGAGAGACCGCCGGCGTCTCGACGTCCTCCTTCTCACCGCACGTGCACACACCGGACTCCGCTCGTCCGCACCCAGGAAGCGCGATCTCCGGTCCGCCTCCCCGGACCGGCACCCGAAGGAGTCAGCAATGGACCAGGCCAACCCTTTCGAAACACCACGCACGTTCTCGCTGCACCGCGCCGAGTACCTGGTGGGGCTCGCGGTGTCGACCGTGCTGATGATCGTGCACTACGACGAGATCCGCTGGCTGCCGGCCCTCGGTCTCTTCCTGTACATCGACGTCATCGGCTATCTGCCGGGAGCGATCGCGTTCCGGCGCAGCCACGGCCGGCCGATCTCCAAGACGTACTACGCGCTGTACAACTTCATGCACAGTCTCATCACCCAGGGTGCGGTGGTCGGGCTGTGGTGCTGGCTGATCGGGCCCGAGTGGGCGCTGCTCGTCATCCCGTTCCATCTCTGCGGCGACCGGGGCCTGTTCGGCAATTTCATGAAGAGCTACGCGCTGCCCTTCGAGCCCGTCCGGCAGCCGGGCTATCTGAGGCTGCTGGACGACCTGGGGCTCGCGCACCCCAAGCCGGTCGGGCACACGGCCGATCCGGCTCCGGTGGGCCACGTGCCGGCGCGAGTCCCGTCGCGGCCGGTCGGCTGACCGGTCCCGGCAGCGCCGCACCGACCGCGCCGCGACGCACGACACCCATGACCGACCGAAGGAGAAGGCACCGCTGTGACCACCGGAACCGACCGCACACCGGACACCACGAGCACCACGACCGCCGGCACCCCCCGGCCGATCGCCCGTGAGGCCGACTGGAACGACGCTCCCGGTCTCCTCGACGGCGCCAAGAGCCTCACTCTGGGCCCGGACGACTGCGACCTCGCCTACTGGATCACCTCCGTCGCGCAGGGAACCCTGCGCGACCGGGGCGAGAGCGGCCACCACGTGGACGCGACGGTGCCCCGCTTCCTGACCGAACCGGGTCCGCTGCGCGAGGCGCTGATCCTGGAGTTCGGCTTCCGCAGCCTGTCCGAGGAGATCGCCGCCCGGCTGCTCGGCCACTACGTGCCGATCGCCCCCGGCATACCCGAGCTGGAGTTCTACGCCACCCAGTTGATCGACGAGGCCCGGCACGCCCGGGTGTTCCGCAACCATCTGGTCGAACTGGGCATGCCGGCCGACTCGTTGCTCAAGGACATCGAGGCGCTTTCCGGCGACTACCGCCGTGACGTCCTCCAGCCCGTCGAGGACTTCACCCTGGACATAGTGCGCGACAAGCAGGACTTCATGGGCGGGGTCGCCGTCTTCGCCATCGTCATCGAGGGCGTACTCGCCCCCGCCGCGGAACTGAGCGAACGCAAGTGGACCCCGCTCTCCCCGGCGACCGGCGAGATCTCCCGGGGCACCGGCATCGACGAGATCCGCCATCTGACCGTGGCCAGCACGATCCTCCGTGACCACCTGGCGCGCAACCCCGAGTCCCGCGACCACATCCTGGAGATCATCCGGGCCGGGGTGAAGCTGTGGGACGAGGTACCGGACCGTGAGTACGTCATCCACCGCGAGGAGCTGTTCCAGCAGGGCATGGCCGAACAGGCGGACCTGATCGGCGACTACGAGCTCTGGCCGGGAGTGCGGATGCTGGACACCACACCGGAGCAGCGCTACGACATGGCGGAGCGGTGGACGGACGAGATGGCCGAGGTCCGGATGGCCTACATGGGGCTGCCGGTGGAGGCTCTGACCGGCGGCAGCCCCGCATGACCGGCCGGGCCGCCGCACCCGCGGCGGTGATCGCGGGCATCGGCCGGTATCTCCCGCCGGACGTGGTGACCAACGACGATCTGGCAGCACGACTCGACACCTCCGACGAGTGGATCCGGTCGCGCACCGGTATCGCCTCCCGGCGTGTGATCGCGCCGGGTGTCACGACCTCGGACCTGGCGGTGGAGGCGGGCCGGCGGGCCCTGGCCTCGGCGGGCGGTGGCGACGCGGAGGCCGTGGTGCTCGCGACGACCACCCCGGACCAGCCCTGCCCCGCCACGGCGCCGCTGGTCGCGGACCGGCTCGGGCTCGGGGGGGTCGCCGCGTTCGACGTCTCCTCGGTGTGCAGCGGCTTCCTGTACGGGCTGGCCACCGCGGCGGGACTGATCGCCTCGGGCACGACGGAGAACGTTCTGCTGATCGCGGCGGACGCCTTCACCACGATCATCGATCCCGCCGACCGGAGCACCGCGGTGATCTTCGCCGACGGGGCGGGCGCCGTGCTGCTGCGGTCCGGGCGGCCGAACGAGCCGGGCGCCGTCGGCCGGGTGGTCCTGGGCAGTGACGGTTCGCTCGGCGGGCTGATCGAGGTGCCCGCGGGAGGGGCGCGGCAGCGGTCCTCCGGGGTCGCCGCCGAGCCGGGCGAGGAGTTCTTCCGGATGCGGGGACGTGAGACGTTCCGGCATGCGGTGGGCCGGATGACGGAGTCCTCGCGGACGGCGCTCGCGGCGGCCGGCTGGGACGGTCCGCTCGCCGCTGACCGGTTCGCCGCGCACCAGGCCAACGGCCGGATCCTCACGGCCGTCGCCGAGGAACTCGGTATTCCGCCGGAGCGACGGCTGTCCAACATCGAGCGGACCGGGAACACCGGGGCGGCGTCGCTCGCGGTCCTGCTGGCCGAGGCGACCGCGCGGGGAGAGCTGGCGGCCGGCCACAAGACGCTGCTGACCGCCTTCGGCGGAGGTCTCGCCTGGGGGGCGACCGCCCTGCTGTGGCCCGAACTCAAGACGGTCGACGACTGACGGACGCGGCGACCTGCCGGCGTCACCCCCTGCCCATCACGCCGCACCGGGCGGCACCACGGCGTCGGGCCGCGCAGCGGACCGACCGGACAGCGAAGGATGACACGTGTTCGAGACACTGAAGGAAATGCTGGTCAGCAAGCTCAAGGTCGCTCCGGAGCAGGTCACCCCGGAGGCGACGCGCGAGGACGTCGAACTCGACTCGCTCGCCATCGTGGAGCTCTCGCTGCTGCTGGAGAAGGAGCTGGGGCTGCAGATCAGTGACGACGAACTGCTGGAGGCGGCGACGATCCGTGACATGGCGGACCTGATGACCGAGCGGAGCGCCTCGGCATGACCTCAGGTGCCGATGTCGCGGTCACCGGCCTAGGCCTGGTCACACCGGCCGGGTGCGACGCCGGCCGGACCTGGGCCGGTGTCCTCGGCGGGCGGCCCACCGCGGCCCTGGACCCCGAACTGGAGGGAAACGCGGTCCGGTTGTCCTGCCGGGTGTCCGGCTTCGACGCCGACGCGCTGCTGGGGGCACGCCGGGCCCTGCGGCTCGATCCCTTCGTACGGTTCACCCTGGTGGCCGCCCACGAGGCGGTGGCGGACGCGGGTCTCGACCCGGCCGGCTGGGACGGGGCACGGGTGGGTGTGGTGCTGGGGTGCGCCGACGGCGGCCCCGGCACCGTCGAGACCCAGCACCGGACGATGCTCGACGAGGGGGCGCACCGGGTCTCCCCCCTGCTGCTGCCGATGCAGCTGCCCAACATGCTGGCGGGTCAGACCGCCATCGAGTTCGGTGCCACCGGTCCCAATCTGGTGGTGGCGACGGCCTGCGCATCGGGGGCCACGGCCATAGGGGTGGCCCGGGACCTGTTGCTCCTCAACCGTTGCGACGTCGTGCTCGCCGGAGGCGGCGAGGCCATGATCACGCCTCTGGTGATGGCCGGCTTCGCCCGGATGGGGGCGCTGTCGCACCGGGAGGGCGATCCGGCCACCGCTTCCCGTCCGTTCGACGCGGAGCGGGACGGTTTCGTCGCGGCGGAGGGTGCCTCGGTACTGGTGCTGGAGCGAGCCGCGGACGCGCGGGCCCGCTCGGCCCGGATCCGGGCCCGGGTGGTCGGTTACGGCGCCAGCGCGGACGCGCACCACATGACGAGCCCGCACCCCGCGGGCACGGGATGCGAAGCGGCGGTGCGGGCGGCGCTGGCCGACGCCGGAGCGGGTACGGGGGACGTCGGCCACGTCAACGCCCACGGCACCTCCACACCGCTCAACGATCTCGCCGAGGGCCGGATGATCGGCCGGCTGTTCACCGACGGACCGGTGGTGACCTCCACCAAGGGGGTCACCGGCCACATGCTCGGCGCCGCCGGGGCCGTCGAGGCCGCGCTGACGGTACTGACCCTGGAGAAGAACGTGGTGCCGCCCACCGCCAATCTCTCGGCACTCGATCCGGAGCTGGACATCGAGGTCGCGACCGCCCCGACCGCGTGTCCGGACGGCCTGGCGCTGAGCAACTCCTTCGGGTTCGGGGGCCAGAACGCCGTCCTGGCCCTGGCCCGGGCCTGACAGCGGCCCGGGCCGGGCCCCCGGCACTCCCCCCGGCCCGTCCTGCGGGCTCCGTGTCCGCAGGACGGGCCCCGCTCCCCCTCCTCCTCGCTCCGCCGTGCCGCCGTGCCGCCGTGCCGCCGTGCCGCCGTGCCGCCGTGCCGCCGTGCCGCCGTGCCGCCGGTGGCCCGGAGTGGGCCCGCCGCGTCCCACCGGTGGACGGGACGCGGTACGACCGTGGACGTCCGGCGGGACGGGGTCACAAGGTGGCGCCCGGTACGAGGCCTCCGACGTCCAGGGCCGGGTCCTGGTTGAGGATGCCCTGCAGGAGCCTGCGGAGTTTGACCGAGGGCTCCAGACCGAGTTCGTTCACGAGCCGCAGGCGGGCGTTGTTGTAGGCCTCCACGGCCTCCGCCTGCCGACCGGCCCGGTAGAGGGCCAGCATGAGCATCTCGGTCAGCCGCTCGCGCCAGGGGTGGATGGCGCTCATCCGTTTCAGCTCGCTGATCGTGTGGCCCAGGTCGGCGAGCTGCATGCCCAGCCAGAGAGTGTCCTCGACGACGGCCAGATGCTCCTCCGCCAGTGCCAGAGCCGTGCTCTGGCACATGGGCCCCTGGGCGACCCCCTGGAGCGGTTCGCCGCGCCACAGGGACAGCGCCTCCCCGAACATCCGGTAGGCCCGTTCGGGCTCCCTTCGCATGTGTTCCCGGGCACGGGAGGCGAGGTCCCGGAAGATCTCGGTGTCGATCTCGTCGGCTCGCAGATCGAGCGCGTATCCCGATGAGCGGGTCAGCAGTTCCGGGGCGGTTCGGGTGGGCCCGGCCAGCTTCTGGAGGGTCCGGCGCAATCGGTAGACGTGGGCCTGGAGCGAGTTCTCGACGGTGAGCGGCGGATTCTCGCCCCACAGCTCGCGGTAGAGCTGCTTGGCGGCCAGCGGTTGGCCAGGGTTGATCAGCAAGGACGTCAGCAGAGCCTGCTGCAGGCTGCCGGTCATCGTGTGGGTTCCTTCTCCCGCGTCCACCTGTAGCGGTCCCAGGACACGAAAGAACAGGCCGGCCCCGCGGGCGTCGCGTCGTTCGGGATGCGCCGCGGACATTGCAGCGCCCCCTTTATTCGACTTATCGAGGCGGCAAGAATGGTGCATTTTTCTTTCCTCCGATCACGTCACACGGATAACTCCTCCATTGACTCCACAGAACTCGGTGCCCACAAGAGGAAGAATGCCACCCACGAAGCTAACCGGACAGCACGGCCCCAGCCTGGACCTGGTACGGATGCCGAGCCCGCACGAACATTCCGTGAAAAACCACAATAATACACATCCCGATCAGGCCAACTTGACCAAAACCTTCACGACGGCGATTGACCGATTCGGGTACCCCGTCGACCGTCGGACGGGAAATACCTTCCCAATTACCTCTCAGGTAATTGACGACGGAAAATTCGTCAGATCATCAACTCCCGATCACTCAAAGGACCACCCAGGACAGGACCTCCTCCATCAGCCCGTCCGTCCACGCGACGTGAATCGAAGTATTTCGTCCACATTCCTCGCGCCCGGGAACTCGACTTCCCTGTGGTTATGCAAGCGATTCGTGCCCGCTTCAGGTAATGATTATTTTTACTTCGCACCCCGTACCTCGCGCCGCCCGAGGATCCCCGGGAGCACGGGCGACCCTGCCCGGGCACGCCGCCTGCCCCGGCTTCCGCGAAACCGCCGCCGACCTCGCCCGGAAGGGAACCGGCGCGCGCGGCCGGCCCGTTCCGAACACCGTCCGACATACCGACCCGACCTGGCGGATCCGCGCCCATGCCCGTATGGGTCCTCATCCGTGCCCGTTCTCTGTCCGAGGTCTGGGGGGGTCCCCTATGTATTCCGTCAAGCGGGCCGGGGCTCCTGGATCCGTGGAAGTTCCGTCGCGGAGCGTGGCGGACGGGAGGCTGATGCGCTGGAGGAGGAGTTCCTCCAGTTCGTCTGCCGACAGGCACCCGAGCTCCTGGAGGTGCCTGTCGCCGGTGCGATCACCGCAGCTCAGATCCTGGTCGGCCGGTCACATCCGGGCCGGTTCCGTCCCGAGGCCGCCTTCGCCTCCTTCGCCGGCGTCGCACCGGTCCCGGCTCCGCCGGGCCTGACCGACAAGCACCGGCTCGACCGCGGCGGCGACCGCCGGCCGAACCGAGCGATGCACACGATCACCCTGATCAGGATGCGGCTCACTCCCGCCACGAAGACGCACCTCGCCCGCCGTATCGGCGAGGGCAGGAGCCCTCGCGGTGCGCAGCGACGCCCCGAGCACAGCGTCCGCCGCCAGGTCTTCAAGATCCTCGGACAAAGGAGCCGTCCGGACGGAGAAGGGCTTCCTCGATCGGCTTGACACGACGTAGCAGCAGCCTCGGGGGCGGCCGCCGTGGTCGGCCGTACCGGGCGCGGTCGGCGCGACAAGCCGAGGAGTGCCGCCGGGACGGGACACAGCAGGGCGGGGGGGGGGGGGGGGGGGGGGGCCCCCCCCCCCCGCGGGGGGGCCCCCCCCCCCCCCCCCGCCGCCCCCCCGCGCGGGGGGGGGGGG
>NZ_JAPJDM010000004.1:0-329685 GCF_026242095.1 Streptomyces sp. NEAU-W12 | reverse complement strand
GGGGGGGCGCGCGCCCCCCCGCGGGGGGGGGGCGGGGGCCCCCCCCCGGGGGGGGGGGGGGGGCGGGGGGCCGCCCCCCCCCCGCCCTGTGCGGTGTCACACCGTCGGAACCAAGCGCCGCAGATGGCGGCCGAGACTGTGCTGGACGGCGACCGCGTGGTCGAAGAGGTAGAAGTGCCCACCCGGGAAGAGGGTGGAGCCGAGGAAGGGTGAACCGCGCCGCGCCCAGGTGTCCATGCCCCCGGCCGGGAGCAGCGGGTCGTCCGTTCCGCCGTACGCGGCGACGGGGCAGGGAGCGGGCGCCAGGTCGTCCTGGAAGCCGCCCGCCGCGAGGAGGTCCCCGCGCAGGGCCGGCAGGACGGTCGCCAGCACGGCCGGGTCGAGGGCCGCTCCGCGCGGCATCATTCCCAGCTCCGCCACCCGGTCCAGCAACTCCTCGTCCGACATGTCGGCCACGCTCTCCCGGGGCGGTCCCGTCCCGGGCCCGGGAGCCCAGCCGGATGCCCCGAGGAGGGCCGGAGCGGGACCTCCGTCGGCCACCAGGGCGACCGCCAGCCGGTAGGCGAGCAGCGCGCCGAAGCTGTGCCCGAAGAGCAGGTACGGTCTGCCGTCGAGCTCCCCCTCGAAGGGGTCCTGGAGCACCTCCACGATCGAGTCCAGGTCGTCCATGGCCTCTTCCCGCAGGCGTTCCTGACGCCCCGGCAGCTGGACGAAGCGGGCCTCGAACTCGGGAGGCAGGGTGGCCGACCAGGAGCGGTACTGCGCCGCCGAACCGCCCGCGTGCGGGAACACGAAGACCGTGTACGGCGCGTCGTGGCCGGCCTCCGAGCCGGTGAACCAACGGGCCCGGGGCGGGCCCCCGGTGGCGCTCACGCTCCCTCCGGTACGGCTTGCCGGACGGCGGGCAGCAGCACCTCGGCGATCTCCTTCAACTGGGTCTCCGGGCGCAGCGAGCCGATCCGGATCACGAGGTGACGGGCGCCCTGGCGCACATAGCCCGCGAGCCACTCCGCGCAGCTCTCGCTCGACCCCCAGGCGTATGCCTGGATGGCGGACATCTGCTCCAGGGAGCGGCCGTAGTAGTGCTCGATGTAGTCCTCCAGACCGGCTCGGGCCCGCCGCTCGTCCGGGTCCACGCTGATGGTGGCGTACAGGCCGGGGGCGACCGCGCCCTCGGGCCGGCCGGCCGCCCGGCGCAGTTCCTCGATGCGCCGCCAGGCCACGCCGTACGCCTCGGCCGAGGGCAGGAACGGCATCCAGCCGTCGTAGAGCCGGGCGACCCGGTCCAGCACCCGGGGGGTGTCGCTGCCCGCGAGCCACAGGGGCGGGCCGTCGGGACGGGGCGGGCTGACGAGCCGGTCCAGGCCGGTGGCCTGCCAGTAGCGGCCCTCGAACGCCTCCGGGGCGCCGGGGCGGTCGCTCGCCCAACAGGTGCGCCACAAGGCGGCGATCTCGTCGAGCCGCCCCGCCCGGCCGGCGAACGAGGCGCCCACTGCGGCGAACTCGTCCTCGGTCTCCGGGACGGGGAACCCCGATCCGAGACCGAGCACGAGTCGAGCGCCGCTGACGTGGTCGAGGCTGCTGACCATGTTGGCGCCGATCAGCGGGTGGCGCAGCGCGGGTGTCAGCGCGGCCGTCCCCAGGGTGATGCCGCGGGTCGCCGCGGCGACGGCGGACAGCACCACCAGGGGGTCCAGCCGCGGGCGGGCGGTGAGCGAGTCCCCCGTCCACAGGGAGTCGAAGCCGAGATCCTCGGCCCGCCGGGCGAAGTCCAGGAGCGGCGAGGCACTGTAGTCGCCGAGTATCGCCTGCTCTCGGGTGGGCAGCAGGACCCCTGTACGGACCGGCTGACGGACGACGCCCATCGCGCACCTCTTCCTTCTTCGATCAGGAGAACGGTTGCCCCGATCCAACCAACCCCGCCTGACAGGCTACTGACGGTCAGCTGAAGGTCAGTCAGCTGCAGTAGAGTCGGCCCTTCCCCGGCCGTGGAGACATCCGTACAACCGCGAGGAGCCCGCAGTGACCCAGCCCGCCGCGCCTCTGGACGAACTGCTCGACCTGATGCCGTACGCGAGGACCACCGGAGTGCGGCTGGCGGAGGCAAGCGCCTCGCTGGTCCGCGGCAGCCTGTCGTGGGCACCCGAACTGTGCACGGCCATGGGGGTGCTCCACGGTGGTGCGGTGATGACGCTGGCGGACAGCGTGGGGGCGGTGTGCGCGTACCTGAACCTGCCGGCCGGCGCGACGACCTCCACGGTGGAGTCGAAGACGAACTTCTTCCGGGGAGTGCGCTCGGGCGCCCTGGAGGCGGTGGCGCGGCCGCTGCACACGGGTGCGTCGTTCATCGTCGTCCAGACGGACCTCATCGACGACACCGGCCGTGCGGTCGGCCTGACCATTCAGTCACAGGCCGTGCGGTCGGCCTGACCGGCGGGAGGGCGGGCCCCGCCCCATGTACGGGCGGCCATGCCGCGAGACGCGTCGGGCGTCAGCTGACGACGTGTTCCAGCCAGTCCGCCATCACGTCGCCGTCGCCGGTCGTCCGGACACCGGGTGCGGAGAGCGGCACACGTCGCTTCAGCAGGGGCAGCAGGAGTTCGCCCGGGGCCTCCACGGTGACGTCGGGCCGTCCGGAGCCGGGCTCCAGCAGGACGGGGCCGGAGGGGACGAGGTGGATCAGCCACTCTCCGGGCCCCCCGGTGGAGCCGACGGCTCTCACCAGGATCCGTTCGCCGGATTTCCGCAGCCGTGCGAACCGCGGGTCGAAGAAGGGGGTGGAGGACGAGTGCGCCACGGCTTCGAGTGTGAAGCCGACCAGCTGTTCGGCCACGTCGCGGTCGAGCTCGGGAGTGACACCGAGCATCGCCTCGGCGTCCAGACGGTGGATCCCCGCCTCCAGCGCGCCCCAGGCGGCCCAGAACCGGGACCGCGGTTCGCCGACACAGGTCCACACCGGACGGTCCGGACTGCCGGCCAGGAGCGCGTCGAGCAGGGCGTCCGCCGACTCGGCGAGCGGGTCGCCGGTGTGTTCCCCGGCGATGCGCTCGCCTGGCGGTGTCTTGCGGTGGGCTCGGGTCAGGCCGTCGACGTACACGGGCCACGGAGTCCCGGGGGCCACGGAGTCGTCGGGAATGTCCCGCAGGAACTCGTGCGGGGGTCTGAACTCGGCCGTCCCGCTGTTCAGCAGGCCCGCCGCCCAGGTGAAGGCCGCGTGCACGTGTGCGGCGAGGTGCGCGGCGTCCCAGCCCGGACAGTGCGGAACCGGAGTTTCCGGGTCGACACGGCCCAGCGCGGTGAACAGGTGCGCGCACTGCCGGCGGATGTCGTCGCACAGGCGGGTGTGGTCGATCCAGTACATGGGGTCTCCTCGGGGCTCCGGGCGTCCGGCCCGGGCGGGACGCCGCATACCGCGCGGCCCCGGTGCGGGGTCGCGCGGTATGCGGTGCCGTGTGGTGTGCGGCGCGCGGTCTCCGGCCGTCCCGGGCCACGGCCCGCGAGGGCCGCCGGTTCCGCGCGGTCACCCGGCCCGTCGGAGTGCCGTGGGCCCGGTCACGGGAGCGGAGCGGCCTCGGTGGGCAGCAGCGTCTCGATGTATGCGCTCAGCAGATCGACCCGGGGTTGCTCGAAGGCGACGGACGTGGGCAGGGTGACCCGGAACGTCGCCTCCAGGATGTTGCGGATGTCGACCGCGTTGAGGGAGTCCATTCCCAGGACGGCCAGTTCGGCGTCCGGTTCGAGGTCGTCGGCGTCGCCGAAGCGCAGCACGTCGGCGATCGTGCTCCGCACGATCGTGTTGATCGCGGCGGTCCGGGCCGGGCCGGGTGTCTTCGGCAGGGCGCCGAGGTCGCCGGATCCGCCGGTCGTGGCCCGGTCGGTGACCAGTTCGTCGAAGAGCGCGTTCGCGGGCCTGTGCGAGACGAAGCGGTCCCAGTCGCAGCGGCCCACCAGGACATGGGTCCGTCCCGCGTCCAGCAGACCGGGGAACAGGCCCGTCGCCTCCGTCGCGTCGAGCGGCACGATGCCCTGTGCCGCCCAGTTCCTGACCGGCGCGGTGCCCGGATCGCGTGGGGCCCAGGGGCCCCAGTCGACGGCGAGCGCGGGCAGGTCCGCGCAGGCGCGCAGGGCCGCCAAGTGGGAGAGGAAGGCATCGCCCGCGCTGGGACCGGCAGCGAGCGCCGAGCCGATCGTCGCGCCGGCGGTGGAGCAGAGCAGGAAGAAGTCCGGACGGTGCGACCGGGCCGTCGCCTCGTGCAGCAGATAGGCCCCGTAGACCTTGGTCGTGAAGACCGTGTCCAGGTGGTGCCAGGTGTGTTCCGTCGCCGGCAGGTGGGCACCCTCCGCCGCCGCGTGTACGACGCCTCCCACCGTCCGCCCGGTGTCGGCCAGTTCCGTGAAGATCCGGTCGACGTCCGGGGCCGAGCCGATGTCGCACCGGCGGACCGTCACGGTGACGCCGTCGCCCAGCTCGGGCGCCTCCCCCCCGGTGCGGCTCAGCAACAGCAGATCGCGGGCCCCGAGCGCGACGAGCCGCCGCGCGAGATGCAGTCCGACGGTGCCGAGTCCGCCCGCCACCACGTAGGTGCGGTCCGGCCGGATCCCGATCGGGCGGTCCTGATCCGGCGCGGGCCCGGCCGGGCGCAGCCGACGTACCCAGCGCCGTCCGTCCCGGTGGGCCACCTCGAACTCGGTGTCCTGTGTCGACGACCACTCGTCGATCAGCGGACGCGCCGACTCCGCACCGGACTGCAGGTCCATCAGTTTCACCCGGTACGCGGGACGCTCGGCGGCCAGGCCACGGGCGAACCCCCACAGGGTGGCCGCCGCCGACACCGCGGGCGGTCCGTCCGTCCCCGGGTCGCCGGGCAGTATGTGCGCGCCCTCGGTGACCAGCCACAGGCGTCGTCCGTCCCCGAACCGCTCGCGTTCCAGGACGTCCAGCAGGGCCAGCAGTTCGCTGTAGTTGAGCGCGCACTCGGCCCGCAGCCGCTCCACGCCCGTGGTGTCCTCCGGGGCGGGGCGCCAGAACCAGACCACGTCGCGGGGCGGGCCGTCGCGCAGTGCCACCGCGAGTTCATCGAGGCCCGCCGGACAGCTCGCTTCGACACCCGCCCGCAGGGCGTGGTCCAGGACACGGGAACGCAGTTCCCCGGGGGCCCCGAGCAGCAGGACGCCGCACTTGCCGTCCGGTTCACCGACCGCCTGGGCGACCCAGTGCTGTTCGTGGAGGAGCGGCAGCACGGCGTCGGCCCCGGGGCGGGAGTTCCGCTCGGCCGCCCACGCGGCCTCGGCCTGCCGACGCTGCGGGGTGGGCAGCCAGTACGGCTTGCGGTCGAACGGGTAGGTGGGCAACTGGACCCGGGCGCGGGACGCGTCCCGGTGGTAGCTGGTCCACGAGACCGGCACCCCGGCCCGGTACGCCCCGGCCAGCGAGCGCCGGATCATGTCGCCGGTGCTGTCGTCGCGGAAGGTGCTGCTCAGCCAGACGTGCTCCTGGTCGGTCGCGGTGGTCCTGGCCAGTGAGGTGAGGGCGGTGGAGGGGCCCATCTCGACGAAGACGTGGCGTCCGCGCCGTTCCACCGCCTGGACGCACGCCTCGAACTGCACCGGCTCCAGCAGGTGGCGTATCCAGTAGTCGGGGGTGCCCATCTCGCCGTTCCTGGCCACCCGGCCCGTCAGGTTGGAGACGACGGCCATGGTGGGCGTGCGGAACTCCACCGTCGCGAGTTCGGCGCGGAACTCGTCGGCGATCTCGCTCATGAGGTCGCAGTGGTAGGGGGCCGAGCCCCGCAGCGGTGTCACTTTCACGCCCTGCTCCGCCAGGCGTTGCCCGGCGTCGGCCAGCGACGCGGTACCGCCGGTGAGCAGGCACTGGGCCGGGCCGTTGACGGCTCCGACGGCGAGGTCCGGGTAGCGTTCCAGGAGCGGTTCGACGTCGGCGGCGCGGGCCCCCACCGCCGCCATGCCGCCCTTGCCCTGGAGGCGGCCGCTCAGCCGGCCGCGGGCGGCGACCAGCCGTGCCGCGTCCTCCAGGGAGAGCAGTCCGGCGGTCGCGGCGGCGGCGTACTCGCCCAGGCTGTGTCCCACGAGCACCGACGGGCGGACGCCCCAGGACAGCCACAGCCGTGCCATGGCGTACTCCAGGCTGAACAGCGCCGGCTGCAGATGACGCGCCTCGTGGACACGTCCCGGCGCATCGTCCTCACCGCGTATCAGCGCGCCGGGGGGCAGGCCGGTCAGCGGGGTGAAGACCCGGTCGCAAGCGTCGATCGTGTCCCGGAAGACGGAGTACTGACGGTAGAGGGCCCCGCCCATCCCCGCATACTGCGTTCCGGTCCCGGAGAACAGGTAGGCGACCTTCGGGGTCGCGGACCGCTCGCCCGGCTCGGCGCTCCCAAGGTCCGCGAGGCGCTTGCGGAGGGTTCGCGCGAGGTCGTCGCGATCGTGGACCACGTCGGCGACACGGTGGCGGAAGTGCGCCCGGCCGGTGTTGGAGGTCCGGCACAGGTCGGCGACGGGGACGTCGGGGTGCCGTTCCAGGTGCTCCAGGTGCCGTTCGACGAGCCGGCGCAGCGAAGTGCGGCTCTTGGCGGAGAGCGTGATGACGTCGCTGGACGGCGCCTCGGGGACGGTCCGCGCCGCGACGGTGGCCGCGTCGGCGACGGTGGCCTCCGGTGCGCGGTCCCGGGGCGGTCCCTCCAGGACGACCGAGGCGATGGTGCCGGTCACGCCGAAGCTGTTGACCAGGGCCCCTCCCGCCCCGTCGCCCGGCCACGGTCCTGCCTCGGTGGGGACCGCGAAGGGAGCGTCGTCCCAAGCGATGAAGGGGGAGGGGGCGGTGAGGTTGAGGTGGGGGTAGACCGTCCGTTCGCGGAGCTGGAGGATCGTCTTGATGAGCCCGCCGACGCCCGCGGCGCCCTCCATGTGGCCGATGTTGGTCTTCAGGGACCCGACGAGCACCGGGTCGCTCCCGCTGTGCGAGGCCCCGAAGACTCCGGTGATCGCGTCCGTCTCGGTGGGATCGCCCAGCGCGGTGCCCGTGCCGTGCGCCTCGACGTACTGGATGTCTCCCGGCGTCAGCCGGCTCCTGGTCAGCGCGGCCCGCATGACCTCTTCCTGCGCGGCGCCGTTCGGGGCCGTCAGGCCGGCGCTCTCGCCGTCCTGCCGGACGGCGGATCCGCGGATCACGGCGTGCACCGTGTCGCCGTCCCGCCGGGCGTCGCCGAGCTTCTTGAGGACGAGCACCCCGCAGCCCTCGGCGCGGGCGTATCCGTCCGCGGCCTCGTCGAACGTTTTGCACTGTCCGTCGGACGACAGCATCCCGCCGAGGGCCAGGACGGCCTGGCTGCGGGCGTTGTGTATCACGTTCACCCCGCCGACCAGCGCGATGCCGCACTCCCCCGCGCGCAGCGCCTGCACGGCCAGGTGGGCGGCGACCAGGGAGGACGAACACGTGGTGTCGATCGACATGCTGGGTCCGCGCAGCCCGAGGACGTACGACAGCCGCCCCGACACACCACTGTGGGTGAGTCCGGGCGCGAGGTACGGGGTGAGGTCGGCGGCGGCGAGGTCGGTCGCCTCGAAGACGTAGTCGAGCGAGGTGACCCCCATGAAGACCCCGCTGTCGCTGTGCCGCAGGGCGAGCGGGTCGATGCCCGCGTGCTCCAGTGCCTCCCAGGCCGTCTCCAGGGCCAACCGCTGCTGAGGAGCGACGTACGGCGCCTCCTTCGGCGACACGGAGAAGAAGGCGGCGTCGAACTGGTCGACGCCCTCGATGAATCCACCGCGCGGGGGGCCGTCCAGCAGGCCTGCGCCCGAATCGGCGTCGTGGGTCATCTCCCTGCGTTCACCCGCAGGCAACGGCCCGATGCCCGAGCGGCCCTCCCGTAGGAAGTCGGCGAAGGCGTCGACGTCGTCGTTCCCGCCCGGACAGCGCAGCCCCATCCCCACCACCGCGATGGGCTCGTACTTCTCGCGCAGCAGGCCGGCGAGCTGCTCGTCCTTGCTCCGCAGCTCGCTCAGCGCGGCGGCCAGCTCCTCCTGGGCCCCCTCCGATGTCTGTGCCATGGTTCTCCTCCAGCCGGGACCGGGCGGTCGCCTCAGTCCGTCAGATGGTCGATCAGCTGCTCGGGGGTCGGCCGGCGGAAGAGCACGGTCGTCTGGATCTCGCACTCGAGCTTCTGCTCCAGCGTCGCCTTCACCTCGCTCATCTTCAGCGAGGTGAGTCCCAGATCGAAGAATCCGGACTCCAGCGGCAATTCATCCTCGTCCGTCATGAAAAGTACGGACTTGAGTTCCCCGACCACCAGGTCCTCGATTATCTCCCGACGCTCATGTGCAGGCATGAGCGCCAATTCACTCATAACAGGAACCGGCCGAGACACTTTTCCTCCGACCTTCGGACGAACACCATGCACCTCATACAAACAATGACTCCTGATATGCCGATGACACATCACTGACAAGCACACACCCGTACCCGGTCCCGAACTCAGCCCGTTTACCGGCTCGGTCGACGCGATGTACTTTCTTGCCGTACCACCGACGCGTTCGATCTTGAGGAGCACCCACGATGCCGCGCATTCCCTGCCTAGGCCCCGAGGCACTTCCCGAATCCCTGCGCTCTCTCGACGAGGGACGCATCATCAATCTGTTCAAGGTCCTCGCTCACGCACCGAACGCGGTGGAGCCGATCGCCCGGGTCGCCGCGGCGCTCCTGGCCGCGGGGGGCCTCGGCCCGGTCGACCGGGAACTGGTCATCCTGACCTGCGCGATGCGCTACGAGTCCGAGTACGAGTGGGCCCAGCACGTCCCGCTGTCCCGGGCCGCCGGCGTCACCGACGAGCAGCGGGCCGCGCTGCGCCGCGGCGACCACGACGCGGCCGCCTTCAGCCCCGCCCAGCGAGGGCTCCTCCGGTTCGCCGCTGCGGCGGCGGACAGCCCGCAGGTCAGCGACGCGGTCTATGCGGGCGCGAGCCTCCACTACGACGACGGGCAACTGGTGGAGACCCTGATCCTGGTCGGGTTCTACTTCCTGGTGGCGCGGGTGTGCACCGTGGTGGACGTGGAGATCGACGCGCCCGAGGGCGAGGACGTCCTGCGCATGGCGCGGCTCATGCGGGCGGGCTGAGGCTGCGCGGCCGCACACCCGTCCCGGCGCACGAAAGTGCCCGCTCCCCAAAACTCGATCCCGGGAGGCGGGCACGTGGCACCATCAAGGGCGGAGAGGGCAGGATTCGAACCTGCGCAGGCCGTAAAGCCCCGCCTGAAGACCAGCTCCAGGCTCCCGATAAGCCACTCCGGGCACCTCTCCATGTTTCCGGTTTCCGTATCCGTCCGCCGGTCACAAGAACAACGATGACGGAAGCAGCTGACAGATCCCTGACACGCTCCTGACGTCCTTCGGGACTTCTTTTCCGGTCTTCCGCCGGACGATCCTCCGGTGTTTTACTCGCAGAACCATGGCGATTCCGGAGGGAGAACAAAAATGACTACCGCCACCACGGACGATCTGCTTCTGAGAGCCGTCCGTTCACATACCGGAAGCGAGAATCCAAGCGCCTTCCTTGCGCTCAACAGCGGAAACAGCACATTCACCGTGCCCGGCCTGGACGGCGTGATCGTCTACCGCCGCACCCGCCGTCACGCGGTCCAGTTCGGCGGCCCGTTCGCGGCCGACGAGGCGTACGGCCCCCTGCTCGCCTCCTTTCGCCGGCAGATGAAGGAGGAGGGTCTGAGTCTCGTCGGTGTCCAGCTCCAGCGCGCCGACGCCGAGCGGTACGCCCGGCACGGGTTCACCGTCAATCAGATCGGCGCGTCCTGGGCGGTGGCCCTGGAGGACTTCAGTCTGCGCGGCACCCGTTTCATGCAGCTGCGCAACAAGATCTCGCGGGCGCACCGAAACGGCCTGGTGATCAAGGAGGTCGTTGCCGCGGACTGGTCGGACCAACTCGCGACGATCGACAAGGCATGGCTGGGCGGCAAGGACGGAGCCGGCCAACTGGAGTTTCTGGTCGGTGAGATCGGTGGCGCGGTGCAACCGCTGCGCAGGCTGTTCACCGGCACCATCGACGGTGCCCCGGTCGCGTACATCTCGTACTCGCCCGTCTACGGCGAACGGGCGGGCTGGATGCACGATCTGAGCCGGCGGATCCCGGGAGGCTCGCCCGGGCTGATGGAAGCCGTCAACGCGCATGCGATCGAGGTGTTCCGCTCCGAGGGGGTGCGGTGGCTGCACTTCGGCTTCACTCCCTTCACCGGTCTGGACCCCCGTCACGAGCTCGACTCCCACAGCCCGGCGTTCCAGTGGCTGATGCACGCCCTGTGGGCGGAGGGGGCGGCTCTCTACCCGGCGCAGACGCAGCTCGCGTACAAGCAGAAGTGGGCGCCGGACACGGTGATCCCGGAGTACGTCGCCTTCGACGGCCCGCGTGCCTCACTCTCCTCCTTCGCTCACATCTTCCGTGCGTGCAAAGCTTTCTGAGGCATCTTCACGGAACACGACCGCCCGTACGATCCCCCGGACGAGGAGCCGAGAGCAGTGAGTGACAGCGACGGGAACACCACGACCGAGACCCTCCAGCACGCCATGGTCGAGAAGCTGATGGCCATCATCGGGGCGCCCGACGACGAGGACGTGGCGAAGGCCGCCGACCTGGTCGTCCAGGCGCTCGACACCCGCCTGACCGAGACCCTGCCCGCCGTCCCCTGAGCATCCGCCTCACGTCCTCCGGCGACCGGCACCGCACGCTTCCCCGCCGACCGGCCGTCCCGCGTCTCCTCTCCCGGTGACCGGCCTACCGCATCGCCCCCGCCGGAGTGATCTCGCGGAACCCGGTGTAGGGGACGAGGGCCTCGGGGATGCGCACCGAGCCGTCCTCCCGCACTCCCTGCTCCAGCAGGGCGGCGACGGTACGGCCGATCGGCAGCGCCGAGCCGTTGAGCGTGGCGACCGGGTTCTTGCGACCGCCCTTCCCGTTGTGGCGGATGTCGGCGCGGCGCCCTTGGAAGGTGCCGCAGTCGGAGACCGAGGAGACCTCGCGGAAGGTGCCGCTGCCCGGCAGCCACACCTCGATGTCGTACGTCATCCGGGCCGAGAAGCCGAGGTCTCCCGCGGGCAACAGCATCACCCGATAGGAGAGTTCGAGGCGACGCAGGCACTCCTCCGCGTGACCGACCATGAGGTCCAGTTGTTCCTGCGCGTCCTCGAGGGCGCAGATCCGCACCAGTTCGACCTTCTCGAACTGGTGCAGCCGCAGAAGCCCCCGTGTGTCCTGCCCGTACGCGCCCGCCTCCGCGCGGAAGCACGGGGTGCAAGCGGTGAAGGCGTACGGCAGGTCTCGGGTGTCCAGGATCCGGCCGGCCAGCAGATTGGTGAGCGGCACCTCCGCGGTGGGTATCAAGAACATCTCCCGATCACCGACCCGGGTGCGGAACAGGTCCTGCTCGAACTTGGGGAGTTGCCCCGTCCCCGTCATCGTGTCACGGCTGACGAGATAGGGCACGGAGTACTCGGTGTAACCGTGCTCCAACGTGTGCATGTCGAGGAAGAAGTCGACCAGGGCCCGTTCCAGCCGGGCGCCGGCACCGCGGCCGACGCTGAAGCGAGCACCGGACAGGCCTGCCGCAGCCTGCGCGTCCAGGATGTTCAGGGACTCGCCGATGTCGGTGTGGTGGCGGGCGCCGGTCTCGCGCGGCGGTGGCCCGCCCCGGCGCACCTCCACCACCTCTTTCTCGCTGCTGCCCGAAGGAACCGCGTCCAGGGGAATATTGGGAATGCCGAGCAGCATCTCGTGGAGTTCGGCCGCCACCGTCCGAGCGGCGGCCTCCGCCTGCTGGACCTCGGCCCGCAGGGCCCGGGCGGTCTCCTTCTCCGCCTCCGAGGGCGGCCTCGTGCGCCCGCGGGCACGCGAGATGGCGTTCAGTTCGGTCCTCAGCCGGGTCACTTCGGCCTGGGTCTCGGCGCGGGCACGCGTCGCCTTCTCCAGTACCGCCGGATCAAGGACGTACCGGCGTCGGGCCAACCGCTCCGCGGCCGCCGGCCCTTGAGCGAGCAGCTCGTTGGGGTCATGCACGAGATCTCCTGGGATGAGCGCGAAGTAGCGGGCACGCCGTTGACGTACGGGCGTGGGGCATGGTGGGCACGGGGGTACGGGGTACGGCGCGACGCCCGGGCGCACCCGGGCGTACGGGGCCGCACGGGCCGGGTCGGGGCCACCGCGCCGGACAGGGGCCGGGAACGGCGCCCCCGGCCCGGGCCGTTTCAGAACACGGGCTCCACCCGCGCCGGCTTCAGGTGACCGGCGTACAGATCACCCGCGTAGCTGAGCAGCGGAGGTCCGTCGGCGGTCCTGGCACGGACGACGTAGCCGAGCAGCAACTCGCCGTCTCCGACCGCCACTTTGGAGTTGAAACGGCAGCTGTAATGGGCGAGTCCCCCCGCAAGCAGCGGAGCCTTCGCGTACGAGTCCGGCTGCCATCGCAGTCCGTCGAACTGCTCGCTGCCCCCGGGGCGGCCGCTGTCGGCGAACCAGCGGGCCACGTCGGCCTGTTCGGCGCCGAGCACAGTGATCGCGTAGCGGCCCGCGCGGGCGGCGAGCCGCGCGAAGGACGATCCGGTCCGCAGCACCACCCCCACCAGCAGGGGGTGGCGGGACACCAGGGTCACCGTGCTCGCCGTGGTGCCGTGCATCCCCTCCTCGGTGGCGACCGTCAGCACCGACACCGGGGACGCCAGGTGGTACATGCCCCGCCGGCGTTCCGCGGGGTCCTGACGCACCGGCCTGCGGGCGTCGCGTACGGCGGCTGCGGTGCTCATCGCACGTCCCTCCGCCACTGATCGGCGCGGTGCTGTGCGAGGCCGTGTGGTGTCCCGGTGGGGGTTTCGTGGTCCATGAATCAATCAGCTCCCGGGGATTCGATGAGATGGAGCGGTACGGCGCCCCCGTCGGGGCGCCCGAAACTGCGCGGCCGGCCTGGACGACACCCCGTGCCTGCCTCTGCCCGGCCCCGCCGCGTTCCGGAGGGGAAGGCGACCGGCGGAGACCCGTCCGGCGGTCCGGGTCGGGCAGTCGTGCGAGTGGAGGTCAGGAGGCGGCCCGTGCCGTCGCACCAGGCATCCCGCTGTGCAACTCCGTGGGGAAGCCGTGGTGCATCCGTCCGAGGAGCCCGTCGTGAACTCCTCGGTGGGAAAACCGGTCGAATCCGTGATCATCTGTGCAGAGGGCGAGACCCTCGTCGAGTCGAACCGATCGTGGCAGCCGGAACTGACCCTCCCCTGACGCCCGCCTGACCGGCCGCGGCTCCATGAAACGTCAGCCGCCCGTCAGCAGGCACTGCTTTCATCGCCGGTGGATCCACCCGCGCGAGTGCCCCGCACCGCCGACCGCTCACCGAACCCGCAGACCTCTCTCACCTCAGATCCCGGCACCGCCGAGGCGTCCCCGGGAAAGGCCTCTTGCTCCCCCATTGGCGTGCCGCCGTCTGCGGCCCTCACAGACGAAGGACAGGACCCATTCCAAAGACAGAAACGGGAAGCTGGACACTCCACCACACCTCCCGCGAGCACGCCGGCATCCGTCCGCACCATCCGGCGATCGTCTGCGACGGCCGGAGCACCGACTACGCCACGCTGCACGGTGAAAGCAACCGGGCGGCGTGGGCGCTGCGCGCCGCCGGGGTGCGGCGAGGAGACCGAGTCGCCTATCTCGGTCAGGAGTCCGAGTACTACTACCTGGTGATCCTCGCCTGTGTGAAGATCGGGGCGGTCCTGGTACCGGTCAACTGGCGGCTCACCCCGCCCGAGATCAACCACATCCTCCGGGACTCCGAGGTGGCCCTCCTCTTCGTCGGCGCCGGATTCCGGGAGACCGCCGACGAGGCCCTCGGCCGGCTGACGGGACTTCGCGCGATCGTAAGCGTGGACAGGGACGGCGCCGCCACGCCGGAGCGGGGCGCCGGGCTCCGCTCCTGGGCCGCCGGACACCCCGACGCCGACCTGGACCCGGGGACCGGGCCCGACGACCCCGCCGTGCAGATCTACACGAGCGGCACCACCGGGCTGCCCAAGGGAACGGTGCTTGCACACCGCAGCTTCTTCACCCTGCCGCACGCGATGCGTGAGCACGGGGTCGACTGGATCGACTGGCTGTCCGAGGATGTCGCGCTCGTCTCACTGCCCGGCTTCGGCATCGCCGGCATCGGTTGGTTCATGCACACCTTCAACGCCGGCGGCACCAACGTGGTCATGCCGCAGTTCGACCCGCAGGAGGCGGTCCGGCTGATCCGCGTCCACCGGGTCACCACCACCTTCGCTGCACCGGCCATGCTCCAGGCCATGCTGGGCGAACGGAGCGCGACCCCCGAGGCGTTCACCTCACTGCGCAAGATCGCGTACGGTGCCGCCCCGATGTCCGAAGCGCTGCTGAAGCAGTGCATGGAGATGTTCACCTGTGAGTTCGCCCAGATCTACGCCAGCACCGAGACCGGCAGTGTCGCCGTGTGCCTGCCTCCGGAGGACCACCACCGCGGTGATGCCGCGCTGCTGCGCTCGGTGGGCAGACCATGCCCGGGCAACGAGGTGAAGGTGATCGGCCCGGACGGCGCCGAACTGCCGCCCGGAGGTATCGGTGAGGTCTGCGTCCGCACACCCTCGCGGATGCTCGGCTACTGGAACCTGCCGGAGGCCACCGACCGGACCCTGATCGGCGAGTGGCTGCACATGGGTGACGCCGGCTACTTCGACGACGACGGCTATCTCCATCTGTGCGACCGGATGAACGACACGATCATCGTCGCCGGGCAGAACATCTATCCGGCCGAGGTCGAGAAGGCGCTCGCCGCCCATCCGGCCGTCCAGGACTCCGCCGTCGTGGGACTGCCCCACCCGCGCTGGGGCGAGGCCGTGCACGCCTGCGTCGTCCTACGTCCCGGCTCGACCGCCTCTCCGCGCGAACTCCTGTTGTCCCTGCGCGGCCGACTGGCCGACTACAAGACTCCTGCCGCGTACCACTTCGTGGACGCGCTGCCCCGCAATCCCTCGGGCAAGATACTGCGCCGGTCGGTGCGCGAGGAACTCACAGCACGGATCGACGCCACCACCCCGGAGGACACCCGCTGACCCTGCGATCACCCGCGAAGCCGAGAACGGTACTCGCCCGGGGCGATGCCTCGGGCACGCCGGGAGGCACGGCTGGAAGTGTGCGGCGAGCCGTATCCGACCGCACCGGCTGTCCGCTCGCCCGGCTCATCCGTATCGCGGCGCCGGACGGACGCCAGGTCCATGCGCCACTGTGGCGTCACGCACGCGGCCGACGTCTGCCCGAAGGCGGAGCGGAAGTGTCTGGCCAGCGTCGCCCGGCAGACGCTCGTCGCGGCGGCCAGGGTCTGTGTGGTCCAGGGATGTTCCGGTCGCTCATGGACGCATGCCAGGGCGTCGCGCATGAACCGCTCCGGTTCGAATGGAGACCCGGTTCCATGTACGGATCAGAGCCGTGGCACGTCCTTCCTCCTCCCCCCTGAGCTGCGCAAGCGCGTGGTGCGCATGGTCGCCGAGGTCCCTGCGCACAGACGGCCACACCGTGGAATTGCCCGCCATCCCGGATCAGGTCCGCGCCCCGCTCAGCCGTCCTCCCGCGAGCGACCGAAGGACGGGAGGCAATGCCTGACCGCCTCCCGCCCACCACCCACCAGGACTCAGGTATTTCAGCAGGTCAACGGATCCTTCCTCGCGGTTTCAGCGGCACCGCCGGCAGCTCGGGGGCCGGCAGTGGAGTGCCGTCGTACCCCTTCACCTCGCCGAAGCGGGTGCCTTCCGTCCAGTCCCGGCGGGCCTGTTCGATCTCTTCCTGGGTGCGGCCGATCCAGTTCCAGAACATGATCAGTTCCTCCTCGAACGGCTCGCCGCCCAGGAGCATCACCGACGCGTCGGACTCGGCGCGCAGGGGCAGTTCGTCGCGGCCGCAGCCGAGGTAGAGCATCGAACCCGGCAGTACCGGTACGCCGTCCACATGGACCTCACCGGACATCGCGAGGACGGCGTACTCGAAGTCGCGCTCCAGCGGCAGGCGGACGTCCGCACCGCCGGACAGGGACAGGTCGGCACCGACGATCGGGGTGTACGCCGTGCCGGGCGAGGTGGCGCCGTCGAGACTGCCGAGAATGAGTGTGGCGTCGACCCCCGGCGCCGTGACGGCCGGCAGGTCGGCGTGGTGTTCGAAGTGGGGGTCGGTGTGACGGTGGCCGTCCGGGAGGGCGACCCAGAGCTGGGCGCCGTGCAGGAAGCGGGCGTGCGGGCGAGGGCTCTCCTCGGAGTGGCTGATCGCCCTGCCGGACGTCATCAGACCCAGTTCGCGCGGGCGGATCATCTGGAGGCTGCCCGTGGAGTCGCGGTGCAGGACCTCGCCCTCGTGCAGCCAGCTCACCGTCTGCAGACCCATGTGCGGGTGCGGGGCCACCTGCATGCCGGGCTCGTCGGCGATGTCGTCGGGACCGTAGTGGTCGACGAAGCACCAGGCGCCGACCATGCGCCGCCCCAGGTTCGGCAGCAGCCGCCGGACCTCGCTGGACTCCCCGAGCCTGACCTTCCGGGGACTGAGGAGTTCACGCACCGGCTCCGCCACCACGAAGCCGCGCCCACCGCACAGGGAGGGAACGGCCTCCCGCTCGAGATTGCTCATGCCGCCCAACTTAGCCCTGCGGGCCAATGCGTCCATCAGGTGCCGCGCCACGTGGAAGGCGGCGGGAGGCGTTGCAGCACTCGGTGGCCCTCCGGCTCGTCGCCGTGGCCGAGGGGCCGGTCGACCGCGCCCCTCCGGCCGGGGACGTCAACGGCGCCCTGAAGGCCGGCCGCCCGGAGGCCGCCGGCGTGATCGACGGGCTGATCGGCGCGGGACCGCCGGCCCCGGACGAGGGCTCTCCGGTGCGGATCACGGGTGCCGGCAGGAAGCGGTGCGACACGACGGCCGCCGAGACCGAGGCGATCGCCGCCAGGGTCTACGCCGGCATTCCGTCCGATGAACTCGCTGCCATCGGACGGGGGCCGGCGCTCGTCACGGGGTGGGCCAACCGGGAGCCGACCGCCGAGGCCGCCACTCCGGGCCAGTAGTGGAATATTCAAGCAACCCCGTCCGTTGTCGGCGTCGAAGGAGGTCACCAGTGGACACCACGTACTACTACGACCACGGGACCCCGGCCGAGCGCTGGGAGCGTGCCGGGCTGTTCTTCGACGCCAAGGACTACACCGCCGCGGCGCGCGTCCTGAGTGGCCTGGTCGAGGAGGTGCCGGAGCAGACCGGACCGCGGCTGCTGTTGGCGCGCTCCTACTACCACTCGGCCCAACTGCGCCGTGCCGAGGCCGAGTTGCGCGTCATCGTGGAGCGCGATCCGGTGGAGCACTACGCCCGGCTGATGCTCGGCCGCACCCTGGAGCGGCAGGGGCGGAGCGAGGAGGCGAATTCCCACCTGCGGATCGCCGCCGCCCTGGCGGGCGACTTCGGCGGCGGCGTCGGCCTCGGGTTCGACCCCGCGTAGGCAGCGGGCCCGTGCACGGCCCGGCCTTGTGCAGTGATGTCACGCGCGCCGGTTCGTCCGGACGTACGGGTCGCCCGGATGTGCGCTCCGGCTACCGCGTCCGCGTCGCCCCGGCCGGTTCGCCGCCCTCGACTCCCCCGGCCTTTCCGGCTTCCCCTGCTCCCCCGGCCCCCGCCTTTCTCCGGCCCCGCCGGTGTGCGAGCTCTCCGAGGACGACGTCGACGGCGAGGAAGGCGGCCAGCGGAAGGCCGAGCAGCGGGACGAAGCAGCCGACTGCGGCGGTCGACGCCATGAGGGGGACGAGGATGTACGGCGGGACCTGCTGCCAGGCACCGCGCGGGATCGGCCGGCCGAAGGACGAGCCCCGGCCGCGCTGCCACCACATCCGGTAGCCCCACAGGATCAGCAGGATCAGCGAGGCGGCGAGCAGCATCAGCGCGATCTGGTTGGGCAGGCCGAAGAGGCTGCCGGTGTGCAGGTCGATGCCCCAGCGGCTGAGCTTGGCGAGCACCGGGAAGTCGGCCCACCGTACGACGTCGGTGACCTGTCCGGTGGCCGGGTCGACTGCGACGGCGTCCTGCTTCTCGGGCCAGCTGCGCTGGATCTGCTTGACGACGTACGCGGAGTCCGCGTCGGCGGGCGGGACGATCTCCACCGGGTTGTCGAGCCGCTCGGCCCGTGCCGCCGCGAGGACCCGGTCGAGGCCGACCCCGTGCGCCGCGTCGCCCCCGGTGCCGCCGGCCGTGTCGTGCTCCGCGTGTTCGCCGCCCGCCGCGGCCGACACCGCGGGCGTCTCCTGGCCGAGCGAGGTGCGCAGGTCGGCGATGTGGGCGCCGGTGTACGTGGACCAGGTCAGCCCGGTAGCGGAGAGGAAGAGGAAGCCGACCGCGACCCAGGCGCCGATGCCGCCGTGCAGACCCAGTGTGCGCCGTCGGCCGCTGGTCCCGCGGATCCTGCGCAGGGCGCGGCGGCGGGAGAACCACAGCACCAGGCCGCCACCGGCGATCACCCACAGCCAGCTGGCCGCGAACTCGCTGTAGAGGCGGCCCGTTTCGCCGAGGTGCAGGTCGCGGTGGAACGCGTCGATCCAGGTGCGCAGCGGCAGCGCGCCGCTGGAACCGTACTGCTCGAGCGCACCGCGCACCTCCCCGGTGTACGGATCGACGAACACGGCGAGGGTGTGGTTCGGGTCCACTCCCGCGACGTCGGACAGCATCACCCTGGTGGTCGCGCCCGCCTCGGGCGAGGGGCGTACGGCGGAGACCGTGCCCTCGGGGTGAGCCTTGCGGGCGGCGGCGACCTGTTCGGAGATCGGCAGTTCGCGGTCACCGACGGGCACGGTCAGCTCACGGTCGTAGACGATCTTCTCGGCCTGGAAGGACGCGGCGTACAGCAGGCCGGTGAGGGCGGCGACGAGCAGGAACGGGGCCACCACCACGCCCGCGTAGAAGTGCAGACGCAGAACCAGGGGGCGCAGGGTGCTCCAGCCGGATCCCTGCCGTGCGGGAGTGGGGGGCCGGAGGGCCTCGTCCGTGGTGGTCGAGGGGGTGGTGGTCATCGGTGGGCTTCTCCCGGGGGCGACTTGACGGCCGTGATGCTGCTCCAGTGGTCGGAGCGGCGGGACACCCGGTTCCCTGGGGGGCGTATGACCTGCGCCACTCGTGACGGCGGCCGTCCGGCCGGCCCATGGCATCCTGACGCGATGGGAACTCCGAACGATCGTGTGCCCCTGGCCGACCGGGTCGGGCGACTCGTCGCCGGTGGCGGGCCGTTGCCCATCGTCGCGGCCGGGGACCCGGTGCTGCGGCGGGTGTCCGACCCCTTCGACGGCCAGTTGGACTCCGCGTTGCTGGCCCGGTTCGTGCAGGCGCTGCGGGTCACCATGCACGCCGCGCCGGGGGTCGGGCTGGCCGCCCCGCAGGTCGGGGTGGGGCTGCGGATCGCGGTGATCGAGGATCCGGCGCCCGTCCCCGAGGAGGTGGCGGTGGCGCGCGCCCGGGTGCCCCAGCCGTTCCGGGTACTGGTGAATCCGGTCTGCACGCCGGTCGGCAGCGGGCGGACGGCGTTCTTCGAGGGGTGCCTCAGCGTGCCCGGGTACCAGGCGGTGGTGACGCGGCACGCCGAGGTGAGGCTGACCGGGCAGGACGAGCACGGGCGGTCGGTGGACGAGGTGTTCGGCGGCTGGCCCGCCCGGATCGTGCAGCACGAGACGGATCACCTCGACGGCACGCTCTACCTCGACCGGGCCGAGCCGCGCTCGCTGTCGTCCCATCAGGCGGTGGCGGAGCGCTGGGCGCAGCCCACACCGGCAAAGGCCGCGCGGGCACTGGGTTTCGAACTCCCGTGAGCGGGCTCGGGCTCGGGCTCGGGGAGAGGGTGGAGCCCTGAGCCGGGCCCGGGCGGGGCAGGAGAGCCCGCCCCCGCCCGCCTCCCGCCCCGGTCGCTCAGGCGTCCCGGTACGCCTCCAGCAGCCGGAGCCACACCTCACTGATCGTCGGATAGGACGGGACCGCGTGCCACAGACGGGCGACCGGCACCTGGGCGGCGACCGCGACGGTGGCCGAGTGGATGAGTTCGCCCACGCCGGGACCGACGAAGGTGACGCCGCGCAGGGTCTCGCTCTCGAGGTCGACGACCATGCGGGCGCGGCCCTTGTAGCCCTCGCCGTACAGACCGGCGCCCGCGACCGAGGCCAGGTCGACGTCGACGGCGCGCACCCGGTGCCCCGCTTCCTCCGCCTCGGCCAGGGAGAGGCCCACCGAGGCCGCCTCCGGATCGGTGAACACCACCTGGGGGACGGCGTCGTGATCGGCGGTGGCGGCGTGCGCGCCCCACGCCTGGCCGGTCACCGGCTCCCCCGCTGCCCTGGCGGCGATGGCGGCGCCCGCGACACGTGCCTGGTACTTGCCCTGATGGGTGAGCAGGGCACGCTTGTTGACGTCACCGACCGCGTAGAGCCAGTCCTGACCGGTCACTCGGAGGCTGTCGTCCACGGTGAGCCAGGAGCCGGGTTCCAGACCGACGGTCTCCAGGCCGATGTCGTCGGTGCGCGGGGCACGGCCGGTGGCGAAGAGGATCTCGTCGGCCTCGATCCGCTCCCCCGTGTCGGTGACGACCACGACGACACCGTTCTCCCTGGTCACCGAGGTTGCGGAGGTGCCGGTACGGAGGTCCACGCCGGCTTCGGTGAGCGCCTCGGCGACCAGTTCCCCGGCGAAGGGCTCCATACGGGGCAGCAGGCCCTTGCCGCGTACCAGGAGTGTGACCCGGGAGCCGAGTCCCTGCCACGCCGTGGCCATCTCGGTGGCGACGACACCGCCACCGACCACGACCAGCCTTCCGGGCACGGCCTGGGCGCTGGTGGCCTCCCTGCTGGTCCAGGGCGCGACCTCGTCGAGTCCGGGCATGCCGGGCAGCAGTGCGCGGCTGCCGGTGCAGACGGCGACGGCGTGCCGGGCGATGAGGACGCGCCGTGTTCCGTCGGCGGCGGTGACGGTCACCGTGCGCGGACCGGTGAGCCGCCCGACGCCGCGGTGGAGGTCGGCACCGACGGACTCCAGCCACTGGACCTGGCCGTCGTCCTTCCACTGGGAGGTGTACTCGTTGCGGCGGGCCAGGACCGCGTCCGCGTCGAGCGCCCCCTGCACCGACGCGCTCAGGCCGGGAAGGCGGCGGGCGTCGGCGCGCGCGAGGACGGGGCGCAGCAGGGCCTTGCTGGGCATGCACGCCCAGTAGGAGCACTCGCCGCCCACCAGTTCGCCCTCCACGATCGCGGTGGTCAGCCCCGCCGCGCGCGTGCGATCGGCGACGTTCTCCCCCACGGGCCCGGCACCGAGCACGACGACGTCGTAGGGGAGGGTCTCCGACTCCGGCGATTGCGATTGCGTCTGTGTCATGACGCCAGTCTGGTGGGTGGTGTGGCCGGTGGCCACATGGGTAGGGGCGCGGAATACGTGACCCGACGGCCGTGGTTGTACCGGCATCCCGCCCCGACATCAGGAAGAGGGACATACGCAATGAGCAGGACCGTGGAGCTCACCAAGGAGAACTTCGACCAGTTGGTCACGGAGAACGAGTTCGTTCTGATCGACTTCTGGGCGTCCTGGTGCGGACCGTGCCGTCAGTTCGCGCCGGTGTACGACAAGGCGGCGGAGGAGAACCCGGACCTGGTGTTCGGAAAGGTGGACACGGAGGCGCAGCCGGAGCTGGCCGCGGCCTTCGACATCCAGTCGATCCCGACGCTGATGATCGTCCGCGACCAGGTGGCCGTGTTCGCGCAGCCGGGCGCGCTGCCGGAGGCCGCGCTGACGGACGTCATCGGCCAGGCCCGGAAGCTGGACATGGACGAGGTCCGCAAGTCCATCGCCGAGCAGCAGGCCGCGCAGGGCGACGGCAAGGCGGACGCCTAGAACCGGGGCGGGCGACCGCCCCGGTTCCGCGACTAGAACGGGTACTGGGCGACGTCCCCGCGCACGGTGGTCCAGCGCACGTCGGTGAACGCCTCGATGTTGGCGTCTCCGCCGAAGCGGGAACCGGTGCCGGAGGCGGCGACGCCGCCGAACGGGGCGACGGCCTCGTCGTTCACGGTCTGGTCGTTGATGTGCACGATCCCCGTCGGAATGCGCTCCGCCAGGTCCAGGCCGCGGGCAGCGTCCCGGGTGACGATGCCCAGCGAGAGCCCGTAGGGACTCGCGGCGGCCAGGGCGGCGGCCTCGTCGGCACTGCCGAAGGGCCGTACGGGTGCGACGGGGCCGAAGACCTCCTCCGCGTAGGCGGGTGTGTCGTCGTGGGTGTCCGCGAGGACGGTGGGCCGGTAGAAGAGCCGGTCGTGGGCGCCGCCCGCGGCGAGTTTCGCGCCGCCGGCCGTACTGGACTCGACGAGGGCGTGCACCTTGTCCAGCTGCCCCTGGTCGATGAGCGGGCCGAGGTGGACCCGGTCGCGGTGCGGGTCGCCGACGGCGAGCGAGTTCGCCCTGGCGGCCAGCCGTTCCACGTACTCGTCGTAGAGCGAGGCGTGCACCAGGTGGCGTCCGGTCGTCATGCAGATCTGGCCCTGGTGGAAGAACGATCCCCAGGCGGCCGTGGAGATCACCGCCTCGATGTCGGCGTCCTCGAGCACGACCAGCGCGGAGTTTCCGCCGAGTTCCAGGTGGGCCCGCTTGAGGTGACGGCCTGCGGCCTCGCCGACGTGCCGGCCCGCGCCGGTGGAGCCGGTGAACGAGATGACGGGGATCCGCGGGTCGGCGACGAGTGCCTGGCCGGTTTCGGCGCCGCCCGGCAGGACGTGCAGCAGTCCTTCGGGCAGCCCCGCTTCGGCGAACACCGCGGCGAGCGCGAGTCCGCCGCAGACCGCGGTGCGCGGGTCCGGCTTCAGGACGACCGCGTTGCCGAGCGCGAGGGCCGGTGCGGCGGAGCGGATGGACAGGATCAGCGGTGCGTTGAACGGGGCGATGACGCCCACCACACCGGCCGGCACCCGCCGCGTGTAGGACAGCCGGGGCCCCTCGGTGGGCAGCACCTGTCCGACCGGCCGGGAGGCCAGGGCCGCGGCCTCGTAGCACTCCTGGGCGGCGACGTGCAGTTCGAAGTCCGCCTTGCCGGGGATGCTGCCGGACTCGCGGACCAGCCATTCCCGCAGCTCGCCGGCGTGCGCGGCGAACAGGTCGCCGGCCCTGCGGAGCACCGCGGCACGCACGAAGTGCGGGGCCCCGGCCCACTCGGCCTGTGCGGTGCGGCCCGCTTCGGCGGCGGCCCCCACATCCTCACCGGTGGCAAGGGTGACGGTGGCCAGTTGTTCGCCGGTGGCGGGTTCGGTGACGATGCGGTCGGGTCCCGAGAGGGGGCGGGCCTGCCAGGTCGTGGGGTCGAGCAACGGCATATGACGGCTCTCCGATCGGTCGCCGGGACCCGCGCCGGCGCGGGCCCAGGCTGTCCTCGCACGTACCAAATGGTTGAGCACACAACATCCTGCTCACGCCGCGTCCGGGCGCGCAGGACGTCCGGCCCACGCCCCGGTACGGAGGTGGGCTCCCGTCCACCGGGACGGTCCGGCTTCCCCCATCATGCGACGAGTCGATCGCGCACCGCATGCCCACCGGCCCGCGCCGCCCCTCGCCGGTCCGTGTCGTGTCAGCCGGACTCCCGCTGGATCACCGACGCACCCAGCACCTTGTGCGCCTCGGGGGCGGCGGCCGGATCGCGCACCGCGCGGTCGACGAGTTCGGCGAGCTCGGTGCCGGACGGCACCTCGAGGTGGACGGTGGTCAGCCGGGGCCGCAGCAACCGGCCCAGCATGAGGTTGTCGGCACCGACCACGGCCGTTTCCTCGGGGACGCGGACGCCGGCGTCCTGCAGGGCCCGCATCAGCAGCATCGCGTACTCGTCGTTGTACGTGAACACCGCGTCGAGGCCGAGGTCGCGCCAGCGGGCGGCGAGCCGCGTGGCGGCGCCCTCGTCGTGGGCGAGGGGCAGTTCGGTGACCGTGGCGCCGGTGCCGCGCAGGGCGGCCCGCACCCCCGCGAGCCGGGGCGCGGAGAACGCCTCCAGACCGGGCTCGCGCGGGACGACGACGCCGATGCGGCGCCGGCCCCGGTCGAGCAGGTGGGCTCCGGCGCTGTGGCCGACGACGTCGTGGTTCATCAGCAGGGCGTGCGCACCCTCGACGGTTTCCGGTCCGAGGGTGACCACGGCCCGCGCGCCGGAGCGTTTGAGGACGGCGACGCCCCGGGGGCCGAGCCCTGAACCGGGGACCAGCACGGCCACGGGACGCAGCTCGGCCCAGGCACGGGCGGCCTCGTCGTCGTGCACGCCGACGGTGCCGTACTGCACGACGGTGTAGTCGAGGCGGCCGAGCGCCACCTGGAGGTCGTTGATGAACTGGCTGTAGACCGGGCCGACCGGGAAGACCGGGGCGGGCATCAGCACCATGCGGCTGTGCCCGGCGCGTAAGCTGCGGGCCGCCGCGTGCGGCACGTACCCGAGCTCCCTGGCGGCCTCGCGGACACGGCGGCGGGTGGGCTCACTGATCCGGACGGCGTCGGCGTTGTTCAGGACGTAGGAGACGGTAGCGCGCGACACGCCCGCCAGGCGGGCCACGTCGGCGCTCGTGGGCACCGCACCCGGCAGCGGGCGGGCGGGCACGGGTTGCGCGGGCACGGCACCTGCGGGCACGGAGCACGTCGGTGCGGTGGATGCGGGCGCGGGCGGGTTCGGTATCTGCACCATGACGTAACGCATCCTTGCAGAAGCGTGAACGGGCCCTTCGCCCGGGGGAGTTGAGTGCATGACGCACCGCGTCCGCCGCAGTTCAGAACGGCCTTGCCGGTCCGGCGGCCGGGCGGACGCGGGCGGCCGGCCCCGGTCAGCGGGCGGACG
This sequence comes from Streptomyces sp. NEAU-W12, assembly GCF_026242095.1. Classification (NCBI taxonomy): domain Bacteria; kingdom Bacillati; phylum Actinomycetota; class Actinomycetes; order Kitasatosporales; family Streptomycetaceae; genus Streptomyces; species Streptomyces sp. NEAU-W12. The sequence continues at coordinate 304,782 of NZ_JAPJDM010000004.1, read as the reverse complement.
CGGCGGGCGCCGTCAGACGGCCGACGACGTCCACCCACGCGGTTTCCAGCCGCGGCAGCGGCATCCCGCACTGCCGGGTCAGGTGGTGCACCAGGGCGGGGTCGAGCTGGGCCATCAGGGTGTGGGCGAGGAGGTCGCAGTCCGCATCAGGGACCGCCGCGCGCAGCAGCAGCGTCACGTGCCGGTGCAGCACACGGTGGGGCGGGTTGGTGAAGCGGCGGTCGGCGCAGGGCTGGGCGGCGAGCTGAAGATCCAGCTCGTCGGCCGTGCGGCGCAGCATGGCGACCCCGAAGGCCCGCAGCCGCTCGGCTGGCGGCGCGCCGGGGCCCAGCGGCGGGGGGCCGCCGAGGAAGGCTGCCTGGAACTTCTTCTCGGAGTGGTCGAGCAGGGCCGTCAGCAGTCCGGTGCGGTCGCCGAAGCGACGGAAGACCGTCCCCTTGCCCACCTGCGCCGCCGCGGCCACCGCCTCCATGGTGAGACCGTCCGCGCCACGCTCGGCGACCAGCAGAGCGGCGGCCTCCAGCAGCCGGGCACGGTTGCGCGCGGCGTCGGCCCGCAGGCAGGGCTCGTCGGGCTCGACACCGAGCTGCAGCAACTCCTGCGGCCGGACTGGCTCCTGGGGCATCGGGGCGGGCGGCGGGACAGCGGACATGAAGCCAGCGTAAAGCATCGGGAAGAAATTGGACCGCGGTCCGCTTAGAGTGCTAGAAACGTAACCGGACCTCGGTCCGGATGATTGCGGCACTGCCTCACCGGTGCCCTCGTCATGCGTTCCACCGGCTGGTTCACCTTGCCCGCCGTCCCCCGTACCGCACCTTCACACCCCCAGGAGTTTCGTATGTCTGTTCGCATCCTTGCTCTCGTAGGCAGCCTTCGTTCCGGTTCGCACAACCGTCAGCTCGCGGAGGCCGCGGTCAAGTTCGCGCCCGAGGGCTCCGAGATCGTGCTCCACGAGGGACTTGCGGAGATCCCGTTCTACAACGAGGACATCGACGTCGAGGGCACCGTCCCGGCCGCCGCCGTCCAGCTGCGCGAGGCCGTGGCGGGCGCCGACGCCCTGCTGCTCTTCACTCCCGAGTACAACGGCACGATCCCGGCCGTCCTGAAGAACGCGATCGACTGGCTGTCCCGCCCGTTCGGCGCCTCCGCCCTCGGCCAGAAGCCGGTCGCCGTGGTCGGCACCGCCTTCGGCCAGTACGGCGGTGTCTGGGCGCAGGACGAGGCCCGCAAGGCCCTCGGCATCGCGGGCGGGAAGGTGATCGAGGACATCAAGCTCTCCATCCCCGGCTCCATGACCCGTTTCGCCGGCATCCACCCCGCCGACGACTCCGAGGTGGCCGGCCAGCTCACCGAGGTCATCGTCCGCCTGAACAGCCACGCCACCGCGGCGACCGCCGCCTGACGGGATCCGGCGTGACCGCGCCCGAGGCGCCCAGAGGGGCCGGAGCCGTGGCCGTGGCCCCACGGATCCGGCCCCTCTGGGCATGCGTCCTGCCCGGTGCCTCGGTTCAGACCCCCGCCGCCGCACGCTCCTCGCGGTGGATCGGTGTCCGCGCGCCGGTCAGCGGCGCGCCCGTGCCGCCCCGGCGGGCCGCGACGATCTCCGCCACGATGGACACGGCGGTCTCCTCCGGCGTGCGCGCCCCGAGGTCGAGGCCGATCGGCGACCTGAGCCGGGCCAGCTCCCGCTCGCTCACACCCGCCTCGCGCAGCCGCCGCTCCCGGTCCACGTGGGTACGGCGCGACCCCATCGCCCCGACGAACGCCACCGGCAGTGCCAACGCCAGCGCCAGCAGCGGCACGTCGAACCTGGCGTCGTGGGTGAGCACGCACAGCACCGTGCGCCCGTCGGTGACGGTGGTGCGCAGGTAGCGGTGCGGCCAGTCGACGACGATCTCGTCCGCCTCCGGGAAGCGTGCCCGGGTGGCGAACACCGGCCGGGCGTCGCAGAGGGTCACGCGGTAGCCGAGGAACTTGCCGGCCCGCACCAGCGCCGCCGCGAAGTCGACCGCGCCGAAGACGATCATGCGGGGCGGCGGCTGCGCCGACTCCACGAACAGGGTCACCCCGCCGGGGCAGTGCGATCCGTCCGCCGAGAGGCCGACGGTGCCGGTGCGTCCGCCGTCCAGCAGGGCCCGCGCCTCGGCCGCCGCCGTACGGTCCAGCTCCGGATGCCCGGCGAGGCCGCCCTCGTACGACCCGTCGGGGCGGACGAGCAGCGCGCCGCCGAGCAGTCCGGCCGGGCCGCGGACGACCCGGGCGAGCGCGATGGGCCCGCCGTCGGCCACCGCGGACAGAGCCGGGGAGAGCACCTCGCGGGCGGAGGCGTGCGCGCCGACCGGGGTGACCATGATGTCGATGGTCCCGCCGCAGGTCAGACCGACCGCGAAGGCGTCCTCGTCGCTGTACCCGAACCGCTGGACCCGCGTCCCGCCGTCCGCGAGCGCCTCCGCGCACAGCTCGTACACCGCTCCCTCGACGCAGCCGCCGGAGACCGAGCCGATCACCGTTCCCTCATCGTCGACGGCGAGCGCGGCGCCGGGCCCGCGCGGTGCGCTGCCGCTCACGGAGACGACGGTGGCGACGGCGAACTCCCTTCCCTCAGCGAGCCATCGGCGCAGCTCGTCGGCGATGTCAAACATGCGGCCCGCCCGCGGTGAGGACCCGGTCCGGCCGGATGGGCAGGGTCCGGTGCCGCACTCCGGTCGCGTGCCAGACGGCGTTGGCGACCGCCGCCGCGACCCCCACGATGCCGATCTCGCCGATGCCCTTGATGCCGACCGGGTCGTCGGGGTCCGGGTCGTCCACCCAGTACGCCTCGACGAGCGGTACGTCGGCGTGACTGGCGATGTGGTAGCCCGCGAGGTCACCGCCGTAGTGGGAGCCCGAGGCCCGGTCGCGGATCCCTTCCTCGTGCAGGGCCATGGAGATGCCCCAGATCATTCCGCCGACGAGCTGGCCGCGCGCGGTGAGCGGATTGACGATCCGCCCGGCGGCGAACACTCCGAGCAGGCGGCGCACCCGCACCTCGCCGGTGGTGACGTCCACGGCGACCTCGGCGAACTGCGCCCCGAAGGAGTGCCGTTCCACCTGCGCCAGGGAACCGAGGGCCGCGGTGGTGTCGGAGCGTACGGTGATGCCCTCCGGCGGGATGCCCTCCGGGGGAAGGCCGGCCCCCGGCGCGAGGCGTTCCCGCAGTTCGTCGGCGGCGACGGTGATCGCCCAGGCCCAGGAGCGGGTTCCCATGGAACCGCCGGCGATCATCGCGGGGCCGAAGTCGCTGTCACCGATCCGCATCCGGATCCGCGCGGGCGCCACCCGGAGCGCGTCGGCGGCGACCAGGGTGAGCGCTGTACGGGCCCCGGTGCCGATGTCGGCCGCCGCGATCCGCACGGTGAAGGTGCCGTCCGCCTCTGCCGTCACTGCGGCCGTGGAGGGGCCGGCGCCCGCGGGGAAGGAGGCTGCGGCCGTGCCGGTGCCGATCAGCAGGTTCCCCTCCCGGCGCAGGCCGGGTCGCGGGTCGCGGTCGGCCCAGCCGAAGCGGCGGGCGCCCTCCCGGAAGCAGGCGTCGAGGTTGCGGCCGCTGAACGGCATCCCGGAGACCGGTCCCCGGTCGGGTTCGTTGCGCAGGCGCAGCTCGATCGGGTCGACGCCGCACCGCTCGGCGAGTTCGTCGAGCGCCGCCTCCAGCGCGAAGGCTCCCGGGGCCTCGCCCGGCGCCCGCATCCAGGTCGGTGACGGCACGTTCAGCCGCAGCGCCTCGTTCGCGGTGCGGTGGGCGGGGGCGTCGTACATCACCCGTGCCACGCCGGCGCTGGGCTCGACGAACTCCCAGACCGTCGACGTCTGGCTGAGCGAGCGGTGCTCCAGGGCGCGCAGCCGGCCGTCGGCGTCGGCGCCGAGCCTGATCCGCTGGGCGGTGGGACTGCGGTAGCCGGTGAGCGAGAACATCTGTCGACGGGTCAGGACCACGCGGACCGGGCGCCGCAGCGCGGTGGTGGCCATCACCGCGGACACCTGGTGGGCGCGCAGGCCCTTGCTGCCGAAGCCGCCGCCGATGTGCTCGGAGCGCACCCGCACGGCGGACGGGTCGAGGGAGAACATCCGGGCGAGTTCGTCGGCGACCCAGGTGGTGCCCTGGTTGGAGTCGACGACCTCGAGCCGCCCGCCGTCCCACAGGGCGGTCGCCGCGTGCGGTTCCATCATGCTGTGGTGCTCTTCGGGGGTGGTGTACTCGACGTCCACGACATGGGCGGACGCGGCGAGTCCGGCTTCCAGGTCGCCCTTCTCCGTCACCCCGGGCATGTGGCCGTCCACCGGGTACGCCTCGGGGCGGTTCCCATGGAACTCGATGTCGTGCGGCTCCTGTTCGTACGTCACGACGAGCGCCTCGGCGGCCTCGCGGGCCTGCTCGGAGGTCTCGGCGACGACGAGCGCGACGGGCCAGCCGGCGTGCGGGACCCGGTCGTTCTGGAAGACGGCGGCGGTAGGGTCCGGCGGGACGCCCAGCAGGCCGACGTAGTCGAGGTGGAGGCGCGGGGCGTTGCCGTGGTGCAGCACGGTGAGCACACCGGGCATCGCGAGCACGGGAGCGGTCTCGACGGAGCTGATCCGGCCGCGGGCCACGGTGGACAGCACCAGCCAGCCGTGGGCGAGGCCGGTGAAGGGGATCTCGCCCGCGTAGCGGGCGGCTCCGGTCACCTTGTCACGGCCCTCCACGCGGGTGTGCGCGGTGCCCACCGCGCCCGTGAGAGCGGCCCGGTCGGTTGTGGTGGCGGTCATCGGGCGGTCTCCTCGGCGAGTTCGGACAGGACGGCCACCACGAGGTTGCGCATGAGGGTCACCTTGTACGCGTTGCCGGGCAGCGTCCGGGCCCCGGCCAGTTCGGCGTCGGCGGCCGCGGCGAAGTGGTCGGCGGACGCCGGGGCCCCGTTCAGCACGTGTTCGGCCGCGTACGCCCGCCACGGCCGGGACGCGACCGCGCCGAAGGCGAGCCGCGCCTCGCGCACGACACCGCCGCTGATGTCGAGGGCGGCGGCGACGGAGCCGATTGCGAAGGCGTACGAGGCGCGTTCGCGCACCTTGCGGTAGCGGGAGGCCGGCGGCACGGGCGGCAGCGTGACGCCGGTGATGAGCGCGCCCGGCGGCAGGGCGGTCTCCCGGTGCGGGGTGTCGCCGACGGGCAGGTAGAAGTCGGCGAGAGGCACCTCGCCTGCTCCGTCGACGGTCCGATACGAGACGACGGCGTCGAACGCGGTCAGTGCCACCCCCATGTCGGAGGGATGGACGGCGATGCAGTGCTCGGAGGCGCCCAGGACGGCGTGGTTGTGGTGCTCGCCCTCGACGGCGGGGCAACCACTGCCGGGGAGGCGCTTGTTGCAGGGCTTGGTCACGTCGGCGAAGTAACCGCAGCGGGTGCGCTGAAGCAGGTTCCCGCCGACGGTGGCCATGTTGCGCAGTTGCCCGGAGGCTCCGGCGAGCACCGCCTGGGCCAGCGCCGGGTAGCGTCGGCGGACCTCGGGGTGGGCGGCGAGATCGCTGTTGGTCACGGTGGCACCGATGCGCAGTCCGCCGTCACCGGTCGACTCGATGTGATCCAGGGGGAGCCGGCGTACGTCGACGAGCCGCGCGGGGCGTTCGACGCCGGTCTTCATCAGGTCGACGAGGTTGGTTCCGCCACCGAGGTAGCGGGCGTCGGGGTCGGCGTCGAGCAGGGCGACCGCGCCGGGGACGTCCTCGGCGCGCCGGTAGTCGAACTCCCTCATGCGGCAGCCTCCTCGGTGGCTCCGGCGGTTGTGACGGCTTCGGTGGCGCCGGCGCCCCCGGGGCTTTCGGCAGCGGCGCGGGCGACGGCCTCGACGATCGAGACGTAGGCGCCGCAGCGGCACAGGTTGCCGCTCATGCGTTCGCGGATCTCCTGCGGGGTCAGCGGCGGCGGTCCCGCTTCGGGCCGTATGTCGTCGGTGACGGCGCTGGGCCAGCCCGCTGCGTGTTCCTCGATGACGGCGACGGCGGAACAGATCTGGCCGGGTGTGCAGTAGCCGCACTGGAAGCCGTCCAGGTCGAGGAAGGCCTGCTGCACGGGGTGCAGCAGGCCTTCCTCGGCGAGGCCTTCCACGGTGGTGATCTCCCGGTCCTCCTCCGCCACGGCCAGTTGCAGGCAGGAGAGGGTCCGGCGGCCGTCGACCAGGACCGTGCAGGCGCCGCACTGCCCCTGGTCGCAGCCCTTCTTGGTGCCGGTCAGATCGAGGCGCTCGCGCAGGGCGTCGAGCAGGGTGGTGCGGGGGTCGACGGACAGCATGTGCTTCTCGCCGTTGATGTTCAGGGTGACGTTGCTGGACGTCGAGGGGGGCATGAGCAGCCTTCTTTCGCGGATCCGTGCAGGCCTGCGGGGCCCTCGGGAGGCGGACGGAAAGGAATCGGTCAGAAGGTCGGCAGGGGGTCTTGCACACGGACCGGGAGCGCCGGCGCCGGCCGTCCGCGGGCACACCTGCCCGCTCTCCCGCACCGTCCGCGGTCACCGATACGATGCGCCGAAGCGGACGGTTGTCCGTTACCGGAAATTTAGTGGACAGCTGTCCGCTTAGCAAGGACAGGTTTCGGCCATGCCCGAAAGGAGGACGGACGAATGGGTCAGGACACGGGGCAGACGCCGGGCGGTGAGGGCAAGCCTCAGGACAAGCCCGCACCCCCGCACGCGCAGGCGCCCCTGCGGTCGGACGCGCAGCGCAACCGCGAGCGCATTCTGGAGGTCGCCCTGGTCGAGCTGACCCGGTCGGCCGACACCCCGCTGAGCGTGATCGCCAAGAGGGCGGGCGTCGGTCAGGGCACGCTCTACCGGAACTTCCCCAGCCGGGAAGACCTCGTCCTGGAGATCTACCGCCACGAGATGCGCCAGGTCGCCGACAGCGCTGCCCGGCTGCTGGAGACCCGGGAACCCGACCATGCCCTGCGCGAGTGGATGGACCGGCTCGCCCGGTTCGCGATGACCAAGGCCGGGCTGGCCGACGCCATCAGGCAGGCCACCGGCGCGCCGGGCGGCCCGGCGAAGCCGGGACCCAGCCCCGTGATCGAGGCGGCCGACCTTCTGCTGCGCGCCTGTGAGGAGACGGGAACCATCCGGCCCGGAGTGTCCGTGGACGACATGCTGCTAGCGATCGGCGGCCTCTGGCAGCTGGATCCCGCGGCGGACTGGCAGCCGAGGGCCACCCGGGTGCTGGACATCGTCATGGACGGGCTGCGCGCCGGGGCGCCCGGACGGCGGTAGGCGCGGACGGCCGGCGACGACGGGACCGGAGGCCCTCTGCTCGAGGTGGCGGCCGAAGGCCGTGCGCGTGGCGGGTGCTCAGGCCGGGGACACGGTCCGGTTCGCGTATCGGCCCCGCCGGCATGACCGCCGCCCTCGTCGGCATCGCCCTCACTCCGGCGGCCCGCGGGAGGCCCTGGAGACAGTCGGCTGCGCCGCGGGAGATGCCCCGTTCCCCTCACGGCCCCTCTCGCATTGCGGGCCCTTCGGCCTGCGGCTGAGATGGACGGCAGGCCACGGCACTCCCGCGGGGTCCGCGGGGCACGGTGCGGGCGCCTCCACGAAGGACCTCGGCCCCGCTCCCCCACGCCGTGCCCGCACGGCGGCCGCCCAAGGCCCGGCCGCGGTCCACCGTGATTGCCCCCGCCCGACCGGGATACACGGGTTGCCCCAGGACTCCGCCGGACCGGGTCCCGGACCGGATTGGCTCAGCGGCCCCGGGGCACGCGACCTACCGGGGCCGGGCGGTCCGGAGCCGGCGCTCCGGGTCTCCGGGTCCCGGGGGGGGGGAAGCACCGGGGCTCCTGCGCCACGGCCTCCGGACAGTGCCGAAGAGACCCGGGTCCGTGTCGTGCGGAGCCCGGCACGTCACCACCGAACGACGAAAGGCAGACCCATGACGGAGACCTCGCCTGCCACCACGACGGACTCCGGCGCCCCGGCGGAGAGTGACGAGCACTCGCTCACCGCGGGCGCGGGAGGTCCGGTACTGCTGCAGGACGCCTACCTGATCGAGCAGATGGCCCAGTTCAACCGGGAGCGGATCCCCGAACGCCAGCCGCACGCGAAGGGAAGCGGCGCTTTCGGCTATTTCGAGGTGACCCACGACGTGAGCGCCTACACGAAGGCGGCCGTCTTCCAGCCGGGCACCCGTACCGACCTGCTCATCCGCTTCTCGACCGTCGCGGGCGAGCGTGGCAGCCCGGACACCTGGCGCGACCCGCGCGGCTTCGCGGTGAAGTTCTACACCAGCCAGGGCAACTACGACATGGTCGGCAACAACACGCCGGTGTTCTTCGTCAAGGATCCGATGAAGTTCCAGCACTTCATCCGGTCGCAGAAGCGCCGGGCGGACAACAACCTGCGCGACCACGACATGCAGTGGGACTTCTGGACCCTCTCACCGGAATCCGCCCATCAGGTCACCTGGCTCATGGGGGACCGCGGCATCCCGCGCACCTGGCGCCACATGAACGGTTACACCTCCCACACCTACATGTGGATCAACGCCGACGGCCAGCGGTTCTGGGTGAAGTACCACTTCAAGACGGACCAGGGCATCGAGTGCTTCACCCAGCACGAGGCGGACCAGATGGCGTCCGCCGACACCGACTACCACATGCGGGACCTCTTCGAGCACATCCGTGACGGCGAGTACCCGAGCTGGACCCTGTATGTGCAGGTCATGCCGTACGAGGAAGCCGCGGGTTACCGGTTCAACCCGTTCGACCTGACCAAGGTGTGGCCGCACGGCGACTACCCCCTCATCCCGGTCGGCCGCATGACACTCGACCGCAACCCGACCGACAACCACGCCGAGATCGAGCAGGCGGCCTTCCAGCCCAACAACCTGGTCCCGGGCATCGGCCCGAGCCCGGACCGCATGCTGCTGGCACGGCTCTTCTCCTACGCCGACGCCCACCGTCACCGGATCGGGGCCAACTACCAGCAGCTCCCCGTGAACGCGCCGGTCGTCGACGTCCACACCTACTCCAAGGACGGCGCGATGGCCTACCGGAAGACCACCGATCCGGTCTACGCGCCGAACTCCAAGGGCGGTCCCGCCGCCGACACCGGGAAGTACGGCACCCCGCCCAGCTGGGAGACCGACGGGGCCATCACCCGCACCGCCTATGTCAGCCACGCCGAGGACGACGACTGGGGGCAGCCCGGCACCCTGGTGCGCGAGGTCATGGACGACGCCGCACGCGACCGGCTGGTGGACAACGTCGTCGGGCACCTCCTCAACGGCGTGAGCGAGCCCGTCCTCCAGCGGGCCTTCGAGTACTGGTCGAACATCGACAAGACCATCGGTGACCGCATCGCCCGGGGCGTGCGCGCGAAGGCGGACGAGAAGGACCCCAAAGCCGCCGCCCAGGCCAACCCGGCCCGGAGCTCCATGCAGGCCAAGGCCTGACGCCTCCCGCGAAGGGCTGGGGCCTGTGGTGAGAGTGGCGTCGTCGCCCGAGGGGCGGCCGCGCGGCGTCATGGGGCCCCTGCTCGAGCGAGGCCGGGAGCTCGGGGGAGCGTGATCCCGGCGTACCGCCCGGAAGCCCTCGTACCGGGCGGGCGTACCCGGGCTCTCGTCCGGTGCGGCGGGAGGGGTGCCTGCGGGCGTCGCGCGGCAGGCACCCCTCCCGCAACAGGCCCTGCAGTCCCTCCCGAGGCCCCGTCGGTGCGGGGCGTGTGCCACGACAGCGCACGCCCCGCACCCGCACGCCCCGGGGCCGGCACCCGCAGGAGCGCCGTCCTCAGGCGACGGCCGTCGGCGCGAGCTCGCGCAGTTCCCGCAGCGCGGCCTCGACCGCCGGGCGGGCGTGTGCGCCCCCTCGGGTACAGGTCAGCAGTTTGCGGTGCGGGTTGCCCGCGCAGCGTACGCGGGTGATCGGCAGGTGCGGGGCCAGCTGGGCCAGCCGCGGGATCAGGGCGACGCCGAGCCGTTCCGCTGGTGTCACGGCACAGCACCGCCGCCGGCAGCACCGTGTGGACCCGTTGCGGCTGCGGCTCGCTCCAGGTCCGTGCCGTCGACGGCCGGGGCGCCCGCGTCGTCACCCGCAGCAGGCCGCCCGCCGGCGTCGTCCCGCCGGCCCGGGCGTGCGGGGCACCCGGCTGAGCGGGCCGAACGGCCCGGTCCACTCGACCGCCCGGCTCCGGAGGGATCAGACCGCCCCGGGGACTTCCTCCGTGACGCCGTTGAGGGGGGAGTCGGGGTCGGTGCCGTAGGGGCGGGTGATCACTTCCAGGCCGTGGCCCGCCGGGTCGAGGAAGTACACGCCGTGGCCGCCGTCGTTGCGGTTGATCCGCCGCGGGTGACGGCCGTGCGGATCGGCCTGGATGGGGATCCCGTCGTCCACGAGCCGGGCGAGGACGGGGCCGAACTCGTCCTCGGAGACGAGGAACGCGTAGTGCTGCATGGGGATGTCGGTGTTGATGGTCGCGAAGTCCAGGGTGACGCCGTTGGCCGTCGTCACCGGCAGGAACATCCCGGCCGGCTCGCCGACCTCCAGGCCCAGGATCCGGGCGAGGAAACGGGCGGACTTCTCCCGGTCGCGGGTGAGAACGATGGTGTGGTCGAACTCGACTGGCATTCTTTCCATGCCTCCACGGGCATCCGCGGCGCCTCCATGCCTCACCCGACCGATGACCGACACGCGATGCCGCACCGGCATGGTAGACACCTGCGCCGAAGCTCGTCGAGGCGTTTTCCGCGGGCGGTGACGGGGCGTCGCCCTGCCACACCGTCCTGACATCTGTCAGGGACCCGTCGGCCGCGCGTCTCCCTAGGGTGCTGAGCACGGACCGCGTCGGCCGACCGCCGATCCGGACCGTGCGAACCCACACCATCACCATCACATGTCCGGGGGACAGCATGAAGAGCCTGACGCGCCGCACCGTCACCGTGCTTGCCGCGACCGCCCTGACCGTCGGTGGCCTCGCCGGCACCGCCCTGGCCTCGCCCGCGGAGCGCGACTTCGTCGTGGCCGCACCGGCCGCGGACGACCCGGCGCTCACCAACGTGTACGTCTGGGCCACCAACGTCAACCTGCGCGAGTGGCCGAACACCCGGTCCAACATCCTGGCGGTCCGCTCGCAGTACTGGCTGGACGCCGTGTGCCAGACCCGGGGCGAGACGGTCACCGACCCGGCCGTGGGCACCAACCACTGGTGGACCCAGGTCATGGAACTCTCCGGCAGCGACGTCGCCTGGGTGAACAACCTGTACCTGCGGGGCGGCCAGAAGATCGCGGGCGTGCCCGGCTGCTGAACCGCCGCGCCGTGACATGCCTGTGGCGGGGGCCCCGGGCCGGGGGGCCCCCCCCCCCGGCGCGCGGGGCGCCCGGGGCCCCCCGGGGCCCGGCCCACCCCCGGCGCCGGCCCTGGGGGGGGGGGGGCCCCGGGGACCGGCGCCCCGCCACAGGCTTCGCGCTGTCAGCAGTGGCCCACCGGGCCGCTGTCCGTGTGGAGGACGTAGGTGACGCTGACCCACCCGGTGGCGTTCCCCCGGTGGGCCGTCAGGTGGATCCGGTCTGCGTCCGAGTTCCGGCAGGGCGCAGTGAAGGTGTACCGGAAGGAGCCTGGCCCGGGGTGGTGCCGTCGACGGGCCTGCTGCGGACGCTGACGCCGTCACCGAGGAAGTGGCCTCCCCGGGACCGCGCCTGCCGGGTACCGGTGCCGGGATCCGGCGACGTCCCCTGGGCGCCGGCCGTCGCCGCGCGCGTCCGCGGCGTCGGCCGGTCGCGGCTGTCCCCTGCGGGGGAGCAGGGCGAGGTGCTCCTCTCGCACCAGGCCGAAGCGCAGGGCGACCGAGGCCAGGCGGGCGCGCTTGGCCCCGGTGCGGCCGCCGTCGGCCGGGGTTCCGGTGTCCTCGCCGGGGTCGAGCCGCAGCTTGGCGAAGGCGAGGTAGTCGATGTGGTAGTTCACCGCGGAGCGGGTCAGATCACGGCAGGACTCCAGGGGGCGCAGCCGCTGGGCGATCTCCCCGACACCGGGCAGCGCCGCGTCGGACGGATCGCGCAGCAGCGGTTCGCAGAGGGCGACGAGGACGAGGAAGTACTTCGCCGTCGGATCCAGCGCGAAGGGGTGGACCGTCTGTTCGCCGAGGCCCTGCGCGGACCGCTCGCCGAGGTAGGCGTGCTGGGGGGCGAACACCTTGAAGGCGGCGGTTTTGGTCAGGGCGGGCAGCACCACCCGGGAGAACTCGAAGGGCACGGGTGCGCCGAGCCGGCCCGGGGCCACGGTGATGTACTCGCCGGCGCCCTCCAGGTTCTCCACCACGTAGGACACGCTGCGGCTGAAGTTGGACAGCCGCCAGTAGTCACCGGCCGCCTCCAGCTGTCCGGCCCGGCGGGAGATTCCGGGATCGTCCAGCGTGATGGACACTCCCCCGCCGACGGCCGGCCCCCGCCCGAGGTCGACGACGTCGCCCGGCCCGAGGTGGAGCAGTTCGGGCTTGCCCGAACGGCCCGCCGGGCCCGGCCCGTGCTCCGGCGGCTGCGCGGGTTCCGGCAACTGGACGATGATCGTTTCCACTGCGTCTCCCCCGATCGGTCGCCGGAATCACCGGAATTGCAGGGGCGGGAGACGCGCGGCAGCCGAGGCGCGCGCCGGTATCGGGCCGGCGCCGTCAGTCCGTCCACAGTTCTGCGCTGTCGCACACGTCCGCGTTCATGTTGCGCTCCATCATCCGCAGGGCGGCGTCCGCCAGGTCGGCGTGGATGTGGGCGACGGCGTCACGTGGGACGGTCACCTCGATGGCGCGGATGTGGGCATCGAGCGAGGAGTACAGCACGCACTGTTCGGTCACCTGGCCGCACAGCACGAGCCGGTCGACGCCCTGCTCGTGGAGCAGGTAGTGCAGCGGGGTCTCGAAGAAGATCGAGTGACGGGCCTTGACCACGAAGAGGGCGGAATCCGTCGGTCGCAGCGGTTCGACGAGATCCGCGTGCGGTCCCGACAGGGCCTTGTCGAGCAGTTCGCCGTGGTGCGACCGCCACTCTCCGAAGTTGTCGTTGACGTAGATCACCGGCACGCCCCGCTCCCGGGCCCGCCGCAACAGCCCGGAGATGACGGGGACCACCGATCGTGCGGCCGGTATCAGCAGCTCGGCGTCCGCATGATCATAGGTGTTGATCATGTCGATGACGATCAGTGCGGTCTTGCCCATCTGCGGGGCCCTCTCGGACGGAACTCGATCGGGTCTCACGGCAGGGCCCGGCCGTCCCTGCCGGACCCCACCGGAACCGGAGTACCCGCTGGGAGCGCCTTCAAGCGCAGGTATGCCTCATCAGGGCCGTCCGGCCCTAGTCCGGTGGGTTTGCGCCGTCGACGATGGACTGATGTTCCCCAGCGATGGTTTCCGCGCGCTCGACCGCCAGGAGTGCCTGCGCCTGCTGGCCGAGGTGCCGGTCGGCCGCGTCGTGTACACCCGGCAGGCCCTGCCCGCCGTCCTCCCGGTCAACTTCTCCCTGGACACGGACGGCTCCGTGCTGCTGTGCACCTCGCGGGACTCCGACCTGGTGCGCGCGATCGACGGTGTCGTGGTGGCCTTCGAGGCCGACGACTTCCAGCCCGGACGCCGGTCCGGCTGGAGTGTGGTGATCACGGGCCGGGCGGCCGTGGTGACCGGCCCCGCCGAGCACGAGCGGCTGCTGCGGACCGGCCCCGACACCTGGAGGCCGATGCGGGACGGGGTGTTCGTGCGGATCGAGGCCGGGATGGTCTCGGGACGGGAACTCACGGGTCTGCGCGTCCGCGGCACCGCGTGAACGGCCCGAACGGTTCGAACGGCGCGGGGCCACCGCTGCCGCACGGCGGTTGATCACGGTCCCGGGGCGTCCCGTACCGTACGCCTGTGACCGAGTACTGCACTGAGGACGTCCCGGGACGCTTCGGCTCCACCGCCACCGTCGAGACCGAAGCCGGTGAGGTGGGCCGGGTGCGCACGGAGTACTCGCCCGAGTACGACGGCGACCCCGACCCCGGGGAGATCGTCTGGACCTGGGTGCCCTATGAGGAGAACGACGGCCGGGGCAAGGACCGTCCCGTGCTCGTCGTCGCACGGGAGCCGACCGGAACGTTCCTCGCGGTGCAGCTGTCGAGCAGGCAGCGCGACGGGGACCGGGACTGGGTGCCGATCGGCAGCGGACCGTGGGACCGCTCGGGCCGCGATTCGTGGGTCGCCGTCGACCGGGTGCTGCGGCTGCACGAGGACGGCATGCGCCGCGAGGCGTGCGCCCTGGACCGGATGCGGTTCAATCTGGTGCGTCACCGGCTGCGGGAGCGGTACGGCTGGAACTGACTCCTCACGGGGGCGTCGCCGGACCGGTGAAGGTCCGCTCGAACGCCGTGCGGACCTCCCTTTCGCGTGTGCGGTCCAGAATTCCGAACACCACGTGCTCGAACGCCCCGGCGAACCGTCCGTCCGGCTCCAGGAGCTCCCGGAACGCGGCCGCCACCTGCGCCGGGTCGTTGCGGAACACCCCGCAGCCCCACGCGCCCAGCACCAGCCGCCGGTAGCCGTGGGCCGCGGCGGTCTCCAGCACCCGCTCCGCCCGGACGGCCAGGGCGCGGGGCAGCTCGGCCGCGCGATCCGGTGCCGTCCGCAGGATCACGCCGGCGTTCGGGGCGGCCGAGGTGAGGAAGCCGGCCGTGAACGGCTCGTCGAGGAGCCGGCCGCGGTCGTCGCGGAAGACGGGCACGGCGGGTGAGTGGATCACCCGGTCGCTGTGGAGCGGGTCGCGGCGGCTCCGGTGGTGGTCCGTAGAACTCGGCCGCCCGCAGCAGGCAGACGTACAGGGCGGAGGCGCGGCACAACGCCTCTTCCTGGGCCTGGGCCCCCTTGAGGTAGCCTCCCCCCGGATTCCGGGCGGAGGCGAAGTTCAGCACGGCGGGCCCGCCGGGCGAGCCGTACCGGTCTGCCGCCGGCCGGCGCGCGGCCTCCAGGCTGCTCTCCCCGGTGGCCTCGATCCGGACCCCCGCCCGCCGGAACGCCGAGGACGGCACCCGCAGCGGCTCCGGCCCGTACGTCCGCGTACCCTCCCGTGCGGCTCCGATCGCCGCCGCCAGGTGCACCTCGCGGCCGTCGGCCGGGGCCCGGTAGAGCCCTGCCACCACGATCCGCTCGGTCGCGCGGGCGACGCCGCGCAGGCGCGCGCTCACGCCGCGCCCCCCGTACGCGCCGTGACCGCGTGCCCCGCGCTCTCCCCCGTGGGGCGCGCCGGCTTTTCCCTCGTCGTGCCCATACGGGCATCGTGAGCGATGCTGAGGAGGCGACGCAACGGAGTTTCCCTCCCCCGGAAGGTCCGGGGGAGGCGGTGGAAGGGCCCCTGGAAGAGCCCTCGAAGACGGACGGGACGGACAGGTCACCGACCCGGAAGGCCTCGCCAGGCGCTCTTGTGCTGAGCCCGGGGAGGGTTTTGGGTGGACGGGTTGATGCCCGACCGGCCGAAGGACGCCGGGCGGGCGACATGATGGCATCTCAGGAGGATTCCCCCATGTCCGATTCGACACAGGGCTGTACCGAGCCACGCCCAGCCGTCACCGAGGCCGAGGTGGAGGCTCTCGTGCGAGGCATCTGCTTCAAGACGGGACCACCACGTCGCCTCGGTGTGGAGGTGGAATGGCTCGTCCACGAACTGCGCACCCCGCGGCTCCCTGTGACACCCGAACGACTCGAAGCGGCCTACGCCGCTCTGCGGACCGTGCACCTGGATTCGGCGCTCACCGTCGAACCCGGAGGCCAGCTGGAGCTCAGCTCGCAGCCCGCCGCCTCCCTCATGGAGTGCGTCGGCACCGTCCGCGCCGACCTCGACGCCGTCCGCGCGGTTCTGCGCGAGGACGGGCTCGGCCTCGTCGGCCTCGGCCATGACCCCTGGCACACTCCGCGCCGGTTCCTGCGCGAACCCCGCTACGACGCCATGGAGACCTGTCTCGACCGCACCGGCCCCGCCGGCCGCGCCATGATGTGCGCGTCGGCGTCCGTGCAGGTGTGCCTGGACGCCGGGTACGAGGAACCCGGCACCCTCGGTCATGTACGGCGCTGGTGGCTGGCGCACCAGCTGGGCGCGGTACTCGTGGCCGCGTTCGCCAACTCCCCGCTGGCCGGCCACCGGCCCACCGGCTGGCTGTCCACGCGGCAGCTGCGCTGGACGCAGATCGGCACCGGCCGCGCGGGGGGCCCCGTGCTGGACTCCGATCCGCGCGGCGCCTGGGCCCGGCACGTCCTGGACGCGCCGGTGATGTGCGTGCGGCAGGACAGCGGACCGTGGGACGTGCCGGAGGGGCTGACCTTCCGCGGGTGGACCAGGTCCGGGGTGCCGCGGGCGCCCACCCGGGAGGACCTCGACTACCACGTCAGCACGCTGTTCCCGCCGGTCAGGCCGCGTGGTCACCTGGAGCTGCGGATGATCGACGCGCAGCCCGGCGACGACGGCTGGATCGTGCCGCTGGCCGTGGCGGGGGCGCTGTTCGACGATCCGGAGGCCGCCGAGACGGCCTACCGTGCGGTGAAGCCGCTGGCCGAACGGACCTGCGGCAGGCCCGCGCCGCACAACCCGCTGTGGCGGGACGCGGCCCGCGGCGGTCTGGCCGACCCGGAGCTGCGCGAGGTGGCCGCCGTCTGCTTCGCGGCGGCGCTGCGGGCCCTGCCCGGACTGGGTGCCACCACCGACGTCGTGGAAGCGGTGGCCGCCTACCAGGACCGCTATGTCGCCCGCGGCCGCTGCCCGGCCGACGACACGCTCGACGCCCTGCGCGCCGGAGCGGTCGCCGCGCACCCGCGGGGCACGCCGGGCGCCCGCCCCCGCACCACACCCCACTCCCCCGGAACCCGCACCTCGTACGCGCACGGAGCGCGTCCGCACGGGAAGGACACCTCCCGATGACCGGCCCCGCCCTCGACGCCGAAGCCCTGCGCGAGCGCGCGGTCGCCTCGCTGGTCACCGCGCGCGACCGGACCACCCTGCTGACCAGCTGTGTCGACGGGCCCGATCTCACCGCGCAGCACTCACCGCTGATGTCGCCGCTGGTGTGGGACCTGGCTCACATAGGCAATCAGGAGGAGCAGTGGCTGCTGCGGGCCGTCGGCGGTCAGGAGGCGATCCGCCCCGAGATCGACAGCCTCTACGACGCCTTCGAGCACCCGCGGGCCGAGCGGCCGAAGCTGCCGCTGCTGCCTCCCGAGGAGGCCCGCCGGTACGCCTCGCAGGTGCGTGTCCGGGCACTGGACGTGCTGGAGAGCACCGCCTTCCACGGTGAGCGGCTGACCGAGGCGGGGTTCGCCTTCGGGATGGTCGCGCAGCACGAACAGCAGCACGACGAGACGATGCTGATCACCCATCAGCTGCGCAGCGGCCCGCAGGTCCTGGCCGCCCCGGACCCGGAGCCGGTGCCGCTGTTCACCGGTCCGTCCGAAGTGCTCGTCCCGGGCGGCCCGTTCACCATGGGAACCTCCGACGAGCCGTGGGCGCTGGACAACGAACGTCCGGCACACCGGCGCGAGGTGGCGCCGTTCCACATCGACACGGCGCCGGTGACGAACGCCGCCTACCAGGAGTTCATCGAGGACGGCGGCTACGGCGAGCCGCGCTGGTGGACCACGGAGGGCTGGGCCCACATCCGCCGGAACTCCGTCACCGCCCCGCTGTTCTGGCGCCGGGACGGCGGGCAGTGGCTGCGGCGCCGCTTCGGTGTCACCGAGGCCGTACCGCCCGAGGAGCCGGTGCTGCACGTGTGCTGGTACGAGGCGGACGCGTACGCCCGCTGGGCCGGACGCCGGCTGCCCACCGAGGCCGAGTGGGAGAAGGCCGCCCGGCACGACCCGGCCGGCGACCGCTCGGCGCGTTACCCCTGGGGCGACGCCGAACCCGGCCCGGAGCACGCCAACCTCGGCCAGCGCCACCTGCGGCCCGCACCCGCGGGCAGCTATCCGGCAGGTGAGTCACCGCTCGGGGTGCGCCAGTTGATCGGTGACGTGTGGGAGTGGACGTCCAGCGACTTCCTGCCCTACCCGGGATTCAGGGCATTCCCCTACAAGGAGTACTCAGAGATGTTCTTCGGGCCAAGGTACAAGGTGCTGCGCGGTGGTTCGTTCGCGGTGGACGCCGTGGCCTGCCGAGGCACGTTCCGCAACTGGGACCATCCGGTCCGGCGGCAGATCTTCTCCGGGTTCCGCACGGCCCGCTCGGAGAACACCTGATGTGCCGCCATATCGCCTATGTGGGGCCCGAGAAGCCGCTCGGCAGGCTCCTCGTGGACCCGCCGCACGGGCTGTACCGCCAGTCGTGGGCACCCCGGCACCAGCGGTACGGGACGGTCAACGCCGACGGTTTCGGGGTGGGCTGGTACGCGCCCGGGGACCCGGCGCCGGCCCGGTACCGCAGGGCGGGACCGGTCTGGGCGGATCTGTCGTTCGCCGATCTCGCCCGGGTCGTCCGCACCCCGGCGCTGCTCGCGGCCGTACGGGACGCGACCCTGTCGGGCGCGGACGCCGAGGCCGCGGCGGCGCCGTTCGCCGCAGGGGCCTGGCTGTTCAGCCACAACGGCGCCGTTCGGGGCTGGCCGGGCACGCTCGCACCGCTCGTGGCAACCCTGCCGCCCGAGGACGTGCTGTCGCTGGAGGCCCGCAGCGACTCCGCGCTCGTGTGGGCCCTCGTGCTCGCCCGGCTGCGGGCGGGGTACCCCGGGGAACCGGAGGGGCAGGCGCTGGCCGACACCGTGCTGGAGATCGCCGCGGCGGCCCCCGGGTCCCGGCTCAACCTGCTGCTCACCCAGGGCGACACGATCACCGCGACCGCGTGGGGCGACACGCTGTGGTACCTCGCCCGGCCGGGCGGCGGCACCGTCGTGGCCTCCGAGCCGTACGACGACGATCCGCACTGGCGCGAGGTCCCCGACCGCACCCTGCTGGCCGCCAGCGGCACGGACGTGCTGCTCACGCCGCTCAAGGAGCCGGACGACGTCCTGGCGGGCACCGGCACACCGGCACGACCCGCATCGGCACCACCGAAGGAGCACCGCACGTGAGTCCGTTCCGCCTCACCCGTACCCTGCCCGAGGACGCCACCGGCGCCGCCCTGCGCGCCGACGTCCGCGAGGGCCTGACCGGCAGCCCCAGAACGCTGCCGCCGAAGTGGTTCTACGACGCGCGGGGCAGTGAGCTGTTCGAGGAGATCACCGGACTGCCCGAGTACTACCCGACGCGTGCCGAGCGCGAGATCCTGCTCGCCCGCTCCGGTGAGATCGCCGAGGCGTCCGGTGCCCGCACCCTCATCGAACTGGGCTCCGGTTCCTCGGAGAAGACCCGTCACCTGATCGACACGCTGGCCGGGCTGCACACCTACGTCCCCGTCGACGTCAGCGAGAGCGCCCTGGCCCTGGCGGGCCGGGCACTCCTCGCCGAGCGGCCGGGGCTGAACGTGCACGGCCTGGTCGACGACTTCACCGGCCGCATGACGCTGCCCGACACCCCGGGTCCGCGCCTGGTGGCGTTCCTCGGCGGCACGATCGGTAATCTGCTGCCCGCCGAGCGGGCCGCGTTCCTGGCCTCCGTGCGGGCGATGCTCGCCCCGGGGGACGGGCTGCTCCTCGGTACGGACCTGGTCAAGGACGAGAAGGTGCTGGTCCGGGCGTACGACGACGCGGCCGGGGTGACGGCCGCGTTCAACAAGAACGTCCTGGCCGTCATCAACCGGGAGCTGGGTGCCGACTTCGATCCGGCCGCCTTCGACCATGTGGCCGCGTGGGACGCCGGGCACGAGTGGATCGAGATGCGGCTGCGTTCACGCGACCCGCAGACCGTGAAGATCCCCGCGCTCGGCCTCGCCGTCGACTTCGGTGCGGGCGAGGAGCTGCGCACCGAGATCTCGGCGAAGTTCCGCAAGGAGCGCGTGCGGGAGGAACTGGCTGCCGCCGGGCTGGAGTTGTCCCGGTGGTGGACGGACGAGGAGGAACGGTTCGCGCTGTCGCTGAGCGTGGCGCGCTGACCGGGGCGCCTGCGGACAGCACCGGCGCCCGCCGGAAGGGCCCGGTACGGGGCGGGCGTGGGGCTCGTACGGGTGCACCGCACCTTGGTACCGGCCGATGGGCGGGTCGAGGAGTGCCGGACATCCGGCGCTCGGGACGGCCCGACGTCTCGCGCTCGGCCACCTCCTCGGGCAGGGTGGAGTGACGTGTGACACAGGAGGCGGCTCCCGGACCGGTGGGAGCCGCCGACGAGAGGAGCACCCGTATGTCGAACCACACCTACCGGGTCACGGAGATCGTCGGCACCTCGCCCGACGGCGTGGAACAGGCCGTCCGCAACGGCGTCGAGCGCGCCTCGCAGACCCTGCGCAATCTGGACTGGTTCGAGGTGACCCAGGTGCGGGGCCACCTCGAGGAGGGTCGCATCGCGCACTGGCAGGTGGGGCTGAAGGTCGGTTTCCGTCTGGAGGACTCGGCCTGAGCCGCCCGCCCCGCGGCCCACGGGAGGGCGGGAGGGGTGGTTGTCAGGCCCTCCCCTCCCGCCCTGCGCCGCCCCCGGCTCCCCCGACGGGGCCGTCCAGCGGGCGTGCACGACGGTGAATCCCGCCCGCCGGGCGTCCGCGCAGACCAGTTCGTCGTCGTCCACGAGCACCCGGCTCTCCCGGGTGCGGGCGAGGCGGCGCAGGATCGCCGGCTCGGCGTGCCGGGCGGGCCGCCGGTCGGCGTCGCCGCGCCCGCGTCCCGGCCCTTCGGACAGCTCCTGGGTGGCCGGCCACTCCAGCGTGTCACGCCTGCAGCGCCCGGGACGCCCGATGAGGTGGACGACGTCGCACTCCCGCACGCTCTCGCGCACCGGTGCGGGGCCCTCCGCGAGGGGCGGATCCTCGGGCGCGGCGGCGAAGAAGGCGGCCCAGTCCCGCGGTCTGCGCTCCGGGAACCGCTGCCGGTGCGCGGTGTCGGCGAGGGGTTGTCCAGGTCGAACACGACGAGCGGCCGCTTGTCACGGTGGATCACACCGCCCGGCCCGGACAAGCGGCGCGCTCCCGCTCGTCGTGCCCCGAGGGAATGCCGCGGCCGTCCGGACGTTGAACCGGATGTGACCCCTCTGTTCTCCCGGACCCGCTTCTCCGTCCTCGACCGCTCCCGCACCCGTGAGGGGCACAGTGGTCCCGAGGCGCTGCGCGACACCGTGCGCCTGGCGCGGGAGCTGGAGGAATTCGGCTACCACCGGTTCTGGGTCTCGGAGCACCACGGCGTGCCCGGCGTCGCCGGCTCCGCGCCGACGGTGCTGGCCGCCGCCGTCGCCGCGGCAACCCGGACGATCCGCGTCGGTACCGGCGGAGTCATGCTGCCCAATCATCAACCGCTCGTCGTGGCCGAGCAGTTCGGCGTGCTGGAGTCCCTCTTCCCGGGGCGGATCGACATGGGTCTGGGCCGCTCGGTCGGATTCACCGACGGGGTACGCAGGGCCCTGGGCCGCGACAAGGGGGACGCCGAGGACTTCGACGCCCGGATCGACGAGCTGCTCGGCTGGTTCTGCGGCACGTCCCCCACGGGCGTGCACGCCCGTCCGGCCGAGGGTCTGACCGTGCCGCCGTTCGTGCTGGCCATGGGTGAGGGCGCGACGATCGCCGCCCGCGCGGGCCTGCCCGTGGTCATCGGCGACCTGCGTGGCCGCGACCGGATGCGGCGCGGCATCGACCACTACCGGGAGCACTTTCGCCCGTCCGTCTGGGCGGGCGAGCCGTACGTGGTGATCTCCGGGACGGTCGCCGTGGCCGACACGACCGAACGGGCCCGCCGGCTCCTGATCCCGGAGGCCTGGTCGATGGCGCATTCACGGACCCGCGGCACCTTCCCGCCGCTGCCGCCCGCCGAGCGCGTCGAGTCGCTCACCATGACGGCCAAGGAACGCGGCCTGTACGAGTCCGGGCTCGGCGGTCACATCGCCGGTACGGAGGATCAGGTGGCCGAGGAACTGGAGACGGTGCTCAGGGAGACGGGGGCCCAGGAGGTCCTCGTCACCACCAGCACCCACGACCGTACGGCCCTGCTGGACTCCTACCGGCGGCTCGCCGCCCTGACCGGTCTCACCGCCCCCGCGGACCCCGCGGGGGCGGAGGACGACAGCGCGGTGCGCCGGTGAGCGGACTCACCGGCGCGCTCGCGGTGTGCCGTCCGGTCATGGGCGGCCCCGACGTGGAACGTCGCGGCCCCGTCCGGCGGCGTCGCCCCGCCGCGTGATGTCGTCCGGTACGCCCTCGCTCTCGATGCGCTCCTTGCGGATCCGCCCCCGTACGGTCTCGTTCTCGACGCGCTCCTCCGTGGTCAGCCGCACCCGCTCGACGGGCACCGCCCTGGTCTCCACGACGGGCCGCTCCTCGTGCAGCGTGACCTCGTAGTCGGCCTCGCCGATCTCGGCGCCGGACATCGCGGCCTCGCGGTCGGCCTCCGTGATCGGCTCGCGCACCAAGCGCACCTCCTCGTGGCGCACGGGCACGGTCTGTTCGACGTCCTCCGTCACGACGTACTTGTGCAGCTTGGCCCGCCCGGTCTCGCGCCGCTCGACGCGGACGTGCATCTCCTCCTCCATACGGGTCATGGACTCGGCGCCCTGCCCTGCCCGCACGCCGGTTTGGCCGGCGGTCGCCGCGGTGCCGGCCTTGCCGGTCGTCGCCGACGTGCCCGCCGCGGCCGCCGATGTCGTCCCCGCGGTGGTGGTCGTCCTCGTCGCCGTCCGGTCCTTGCCCTGCGCACGGGCGGCGCCGGCGGCACCCGCGGCCCCGGCCTTGCCCCTGCCGGCGTTCTTGTCGGTGCGGATCTCGCCGGAGTCCTGGGTGTCGTCGCGCAGCACACCGCCCCAGTCGATGCCGTAGTAGTCGTACAGCCGGTGTTCCTCCGACTCCGACAGGTGGCCCTGTGAGTCGACGTCGACCTCGGGTGCGCCCTTGATCTTGTCCTTGAGGTACGGGACTTCGAGGTGGTCCTCCACCAGTTCGGCGTCACGGATGGGGATGAACGACTCACTGGTGCCGAACATGCCCGTCTTGACGCTCACCCACTCGGGGCGGCCGCTCATGTCGTCGAAGAAGACATGCTTGGCCTCACCGATCTTGTTGCCTTCACCGTCGTAGACGGGGTGGTCCAGGAGGATCCTGACCTCATCGCGGGTGATCATCTGGCCTCACCCTCCTTTCAGGTGTCACACCCGTCCGGTTGTCCTCCTCGACGCGGTAAAAACTTCATATAGAGGACAAAATGCACTTAACTTTCGAAAGCGCCCACTTCCGGTGACCGCGACCGACAGTCCTCGCCAGGGTTCCGGACCGGTTTTCCGGGCCGGTTCTCCGGCCCGGCCTGCGACCGCGTGTCCGCCCCGGGGTCCGGCCCGGTGTGCGATCCGCCGCTCTGCCACCCGCACGGCTCGTGGACCGGTCCGGTGGTCCCGTGCCGAACCGTCGTGCGGCTGCGCGGCGGCGGCCAGGGCGCGGCGGTCCGGGTGGCTGCCCGGCGGGATGGCGGCCCGTATCTCGGCCTCGGCGACCAGGCCCCGGGCCGAGACCACCCGCCACAGGGACGCCACCAGGGTGTCCTCCCCGACGAAGGCCGGGGCGGTGGCGGCTGTTCCGCAGGCGTCCCGGTAGTGGATGCGGACCGGCTGGACCGGGACCCCGGCGTCGAGCGCCGCCTGGAAGGCGGCCCGGCGGAAGGGTCCCTGGCCGCGACCGCACCAGGTGCTGCCCTCGGGGAAGACCGCGACGGCCGAGCCCTCGCCGAGCGCCCCGCTGATCCGGGCGACCGTGTCCGGCAGGGCGCGCAGCCGGTCGCGGTCGATGAACAGGACGCCGCTGCGCTCGACCAGCGGCCCCGCCAGCGGCCACCGCCGTATCTCGGCCTTCGCCAGCATGCGGGCCGGACGGACCGCGCCCAGCAGCGGGATGTCCAGCCAGGAGATGTGGTTGGCGACGAGCAGCAGCCCGCCGGCGGGTGCGGCGCCGCCGGTGATGCGGATCCGGACCCCGGCGGCCCGTACGATCCACCGGCACCACCGGCCGACGAGGCCCGCCGGGACCAGCCGCCCGACGGGCAGCAGCAGGACCCCGGCGAGGACCAGGGCGAGGACCGCGGCCAGTCTCAGCAGCGCCCTCGGTACGGCCCTCGTGGCCCCCGTCGGCTCCACGCAGCCGTTCGGTGTGCAGGGAGCGCCCGGCAGCCAGACGCTCATTTCGCCGGTACGAGGGAGAGGAAGTGCCGCAGATAGCGCTGGTCGATTCGGCTCATCGGCAGCAGCACGTACAGGTCGGCGACGCCGAAGTCCACGTCGTGCGCGGGCTCGCCGCAGACCCAGGCGCCGAGCCGGAGGTAGCCGCGCAGCAGGGCGGGCAGCTCGGTGCGGGCGGCGGGCGCCGCGGCCGTCGGCCGCCACGGGCGCAGGGGACGTACCCGGTACTCCTCGGGGGCGAGGTGCTTGCCCCGGACGCGGTCCCAGGTGGCGGCGGCGAGCGCGCCGCCGTCGGCGAGCGGGATGGAGCAGCAGCCCGCGAGCCACTCGTGGCCCCGGTCGGTCATGTAGCGGGCGATGCCGGCCCAGATGAGACCGATGACCGCGCCGTCGCGGTGGTCGGGGTGCACACAGGAGCGGCCGACCTCGACGAGGCCCGGCCGGATCGGGTCGAGGGCGGCGATGTGGAACTCGGTCTCCGCGTACAGGCGGCCGGCGACCGCGGCGCGCTCGGGCGGCAGCAGCCGGTAGGTGCCGACGACCTGGCCGCTCACCTCCTCGCGCACGAGGAGGTGGTCGCAGTAGGCGTCGAAGGGGTCGACGTCCAGGCCCGGCCGGGGCGTGGACAGCAGGGCGCCCAGCTCGCCGGCGAAGACGTCGTGCCGCAGCCGCTGGGCGGCACGCACGTCGTCCTCGTCGCGGGCGAGGGTGACGGTGTAGCGGGTGGGTGCCGCGGGCTTCACGGGGTGGTCTACGGTCAGGACGCCGGTCATGGCTCTCTCCTGGTCACGCGCCGGAGCGGGGAAGGTGGGGACTCCCCTTGTTTCTGCCGATACCGGTTGGCGTGTACGTGACCTGAGCCGGGAGCGCGGATGTGGGAATGCTGAATGCCAGGCGCTGCCGGCCGGCCCGGACGTTGCCCGGACAGCAGACGGGACCGGGGATGAGCACCACTCCCGGTCCCGCCCGTCCGCCCTCTGGCGAACGTTTCCCTGTCGCCCGCACCGGTGGTTACCGGCCGGCCCCCTTGGCCGTGGCGCGCAGCCACTCCTTGTTCATCCCGGTGATGGAGGCCAGCGGGATGCCCTTCGGGCAGACGGTGGCGCACTCCCCGGCGAGGGTGCAGCCGCCGAAGCCCTCGTCGTCCATCTGCGCCACCATGTCGAGCACCCGCGTCTCGCGTTCGGGCGCGCCCTGCGGCAGCACGTTGAGGTGGTTGATCTTCGCCGAGGTGAAGAGCATCGCGGCGCCGTTGGGGCAGGCCGCGACGCAGGCGCCGCAGCCGATGCACTCGGCGTGCTCGAAGGCGAGGTCCGCGTCCGGCTTCGGGACCGGCGTGGCGTGCGCCTCGGGCGCCGAGCCGGTGGGGACGCTGACGTAACCGCCGGCCTGGATGATCCGGTCGAAGGCCGTCCGGTCGACGACGAGGTCCTTCACCACCGGGAAGGCAGCCGCCCGCCACGGTTCGACGTCGATGGTGTCGCCGTCCTTGAAGGACCGCATGTGCAGCTGGCAGGTGGTGGTGCGCTCGGGGCCGTGGGCGTCGCCGTTGATGACCAGCGAGCAGGCGCCGCAGATGCCCTCGCGGCAGTCGTGGTCGAAGGCGACCGGGTCCTCGCCTTCGAGGGTGAGTTCCTCGTTGAGGGTGTCGAGCATCTCCAGGAAGGACATGTCGGGCGAGATGTCGTCCACTTCGTACGTGGACATGGCGCCGTCGGCGTCGGCGTTCTTCTGCCGCCAGACGCGCAGGGTGAGCTTCATGCGTAGCTCCGCTGGGTGGGGTGGACGTACTCGAAGACGAGGTCTTCCTTGTGCAGGACGGGGGCGTCGCCGGTGCGGGTGAACTCCCAGGCGGCGGCGTAGGTGAACTCCTCGTCCCGGCGGGCGGCCTCACCGTCGGGGCTCTGGGACTCCTCGCGGAAGTGGCCGCCGCAGGATTCGGCGCGGTGCAGTGCGTCGAGGCACATCAGCTCGGCGAGCTCGAGGTAGTCGACGATGCGGTTGGCACGCTCCAGCGACTGGTTGAACTCCTCGCCCGTGCCGGGCACCTTGATCCGCCGCCAGAACTCCTCGCGGATCTGCGGGATGCGCTCCAGCGCCTTGCGCAGGCCGGAGTCGGTGCGGGCCATGCCGCAGAACTCCCACATGAGTTCGCCGAGTTCGCGGTGGAAGGAGTCGGGGGTGCGGTCGCCGTCGACGGACAGCAGCAGGTTCAGCCGGTCCTCGGTCTCGGCCAGTACCTCCTGCACCGCCGGGTGACCGGCGTCCACCTCCTCCTTGTGCGGGTTGCGCGCCAGGTAGTCGTTGATGGTGGCCGGGAGGACGAAGTAGCCGTCGGCCAGGCCCTGCATCAGCGCGGAGGCTCCGAGCCGGTTGGCGCCGTGGTCGGAGAAGTTGGCCTCGCCGATGGCGAACAGGCCCGGGACGGTGGTCTGCAGGTCGTAGTCGACCCACAGGCCGCCCATCGTGTAGTGCACGGCGGGGTAGATCCGCATCGGCACCCGGTAGGGGTCCTCGTCGGTGATCCGCTGGTACATGTCGAAGAGGTTGCCGTACTTGGCCTCGACGGCCTTGCGGCCCATCCGCTCGATGGCGTCGGCGAAGTCGAGGTAGACGCCCTGGCCGCCGGGGCCGACGCCCCGGCCCTCGTCGCAGACGTTCTTCGCGGCGCGGGAGGCGATGTCGCGGGGCACCAGGTTGCCGAAGGACGGGTAGATGCGCTCCAGGTAGTAGTCGCGCTCGTCCTCGGGAATCTTGTTCGGCGGGCGGTCGTCACCCTTGGCCCTGGGCACCCAGATGCGGCCGTCGTTGCGCAGCGACTCGCTCATCAGCGTCAGCTTGGACTGGTGGTCGCCGGTGCGCGGGATGCAGGTGGGGTGGATCTGGGTGAAGCAGGGATTGGCGAAGTACGCGCCGCGCCGGTGCGCCCGCCAGACGGCGGTCGCGTTGGAGTTCATGGCGTTGGTCGACAGGTAGAAGACGTTGCCGTAACCGCCGGTGGCGAGGACGACGGCGTCCGCAAAGTAGGTGTCGGTCTTCCCGGTGATCAGGTCCCGGGCGACGATGCCGCGGGCCCGGCCGTCGATGACGACCAGGTCGAGCATCTCGGTGCGCGGGTGCATCTCGACGTTGCCGGCGGCGATCTGCCTCGAGAGCGCCTGGTAGGCGCCGAGGAGGAGCTGCTGGCCCGTCTGGCCGCGGGCGTAGAAGGTACGGGAGACCTGGACGCCGCCGAAGGAACGGGTGTCGAGCAGGCCGCCGTACTCGCGGGCGAACGGCACGCCCTGGGCGACGCACTGGTCGATGATCTCGACGGAGATCTGCGCGAGCCGGTGGACGTTGGACTCGCGCGAGCGGAAGTCTCCGCCCTTGACCGTGTCGTAGAAGAGGCGGTGCACGGAGTCGCCGTCGTTGCGGTAGTTCTTCGCCGCGTTGATGCCGCCCTGGGCGGCGATCGAGTGGGCCCGGCGCGGGGAGTCCTGGTAGCAGAACTGAACGACGTGGTAACCCTGTTCGGCCAGCGTCGCACCGGCGGAACCGCCGGCGAGGCCGGTACCGACGACGATGACGGTCTGCTTGCGCCGGTTGGCGGGGTTGACCAGCTTGGCCTCGAAGCGGCGCTTGTCCCAGCGCTTCTCGATCGGCCCGGACGGGGCCTTGGTGTCGACGACCGGCTCACCGGTCGGGTACGCGGCATAGGTAGTCATATCAGCTCACCACTCCGGTCATGACGCCCACGGGAACGGCGAGGAAGCCGATCGTGAGCAGCAGCGCGAGGACGTTCGCCAGGGCCTTCAGGGCGCGGTCGCGGGTGCGGCTGCCGACGCCGAGGGTCTGTGCGGCGCTCCAGAAGCCGTGCCGGATGTGCAGGCCGACGGCGAGCACCGCGACGATGTAGATGACGTTGCCGTACCAGGTGGAGAAGGTGTCCACGACGTTCTGGTAGGGCTTGCCCGCCTCGAAGCCGCCGGAGTGCACGTGGCCGGTGGTCAGGTCGAGGATGTGCCAGACGATGAACAGGGCGAGGATGATCCCGCCCCAGCGCATGGTGCGCGTGGCGTAGCCGGCCCGCGCCTTCTTGTGGACGTACTTGCTGGGGCGCGCCCTGATGTCGCGGCGGCTGAGCTGGTACGCGGAGACGGCGTGCGCGACGACCGCGACGACGAGCACGACGCGGACCACCCACAGGGCCCACTCGTAGTGCAGGAGGGGCTCGCCCATGGTGCGCAGCCAGTGCGCGTACTCGTTGAACTCGGGCGCGCCGAAGTAGATCTTCAGGTTGCCGAGCATGTGGGCGACCAGGTAGAGCAGCATGATCAGGCCGCTGACGGCCATCACTGTCTTCTTGCCGAGGGTCGAGTCCCACACGGTGCGTGCCAGGGACGGCCGTCGGTCCGTCCGCGTTGCCAGAGCCATGTCACAGCACGCTAGGGCCAAAGGTCCCCATCGGTCCAAGACATGGAACACCTCGTTTCCATAGCCAACTCCTATGAGGCGACTATGCTGGGCCCATGCAGTTCCAGCAGCTCCAGTACTTCGTGGCGGTCTCCGAGACCCGGCACTTCACCCGGGCCGCGGAGAGGGTCCATGTGGCGCAGCCGTCCCTCTCCCAGCAGATCAGGGCACTGGAGCGGGAACTGGGCGCGGATCTGTTCCTGCGTGCCCGCGGCAACATCACGCTCACCGACGCGGGCGAGGCGCTGCTGCCGCTGGCCCGGCGCATCCTCGCCGACGCGGACACGGCCCGGCACGAGGTGCAGGAACTGGCGCAGCTGCGCAGCGGCCGGGTCAGGCTGGGGGCGACCCCCAGCCTGTGCACCGGTCTGCTGCCGGACGTGCTGCGCGCCTTCCACGACCGCTATCCGGGCGTCCGGCTGCTGATCGAGGAGGGCGGCTCCCACGACCTGGTGCGCGAGCTGGCCCGCGGCGCCCTGGACCTGGCCCTGGTCGTACTGCCCCTGCCGACCCCCTCCCCGGCGCTCACCACGGTGGAGCTGCTGCGCGAGGACCTGGTGGTGGTGTCCTCCCCGGACGCCCCGAAGCCCGGACGGGGCCGGCGCGCCGTGCGTGTCGCCGACCTGGAGGGCGAGCGTCTGGTGATGTTCCGGCACGGCTACGACCTGCGGGAGCTGACGGTGGCCGCGTGCCGCGCGGAGGGCTTCGAGCCGGACTTCGCGGTGGAGGGCGGGGAGATGGACGCCGTGCTGGGCTTCGTCCGGGCAGGCCTGGGCTTCGCCGTCGTGCCCCGCATGGTCGCCGCGCGGTCCGGTCAGGGGCTGCGGGTCACCCCTCTGGCCCACCCCGGCCTCGACCGCACCATCGCCCTGGCCCACCGCAGCGACGTGGCTCCGCCACGGGCGGCCCGGGAGCTCCAGCGGATGCTGCTGGAGCGGTGAGCGCCGGCCGCACCGCACCGCATCGGCAGGCCCCGGCCCGTACCGGCCGGTGGCCGGTCGGCCGGTCGGCCGGGTGACCGGGTGACCGGGTGGCACTGCACCCGCTGCGCGGCCGGCGCCCTCACTGCGCCGCCCCGGTCAGGCCGTCGGCGTGAAGGATTCAGCCCGCCGCGTCCATCAGGGCCAGTTCGTGCAACCGCTCCGGTGGACCCGGGCGGGCGTAGTACCAGCCCTGGGCGGTGTCGCAGCCGAGGATGCGGAGCTGTTCGGCCTGGGCCCCCGTCTCGACACCCTCCACCGTCACCGCGAGGTCGAGGCTGTGGGCCAGGGAGACGATCCCCTCGACGATCTTGAGATCGACCGGGTCCGCCGGAAACTGCTGCATGCTCTGGGTGAAGGAACGGTCCAGCTTGAGGACACTCACCGGGAGACGGCGCAGGTTGGCGAGGTTGGAGTAGCCGGTGCCGAAGTCGTCCAGGGCGATGTCGATGCCCATCTCCGCGAGCCGGCGCAGCGGCTTCAGCAGGTCGTCGTCCGCGCCGATCAGCGCCGACTCGGTCACCTCCAGGCACAGCGCGTCCGGCTCCACGCCGGTGCGCTCCAGGATGTCGACGGTGTCCTGGACCAGTCCGGGGTGGGCGAGCTGGCAGGGCGAGAGGTTCACGTTGATGCGCAGCGGGCCGAGCCTGCCCGCACCGCCGTGCCGCTGCTGCCATGTGCGGGCCTGCCGCACGGACTGCTCGAGCACCCAGCGGCCCAGCGGGACGATCAGCCCCGTGTGCTCGGCGAGCGGGATGAACCGGTCCGGCGACAGCACCCCGTGCTGCGGGTGCAGCCAGCGCACCAGCGCCTCGGCACCCCGGACACTGCCGTCACCGAGGTGGACCAGCGGCTGGTACTCGATGAAGAACTCGCCCCGTTCCAGCGCCGCGGGCAGCGCCGTGGTGAGGCCGTGCCGGGTGATGGCGCGGGCGTCGGACTCCGGGTCGGCGAGCTCGAAACGGTTGCCGCCCGCCGACTTGGCCCGGTACATGGTGATGTCGGCGCTGCGCAGCACCTCCGCCGGACCGCGCTCCCCGGCCGGTCCCTCGACCACGCCGATGCTGCCGCGCACGGTCAGGTCCCTGCCGTCGACGCCGATGGGGGCGAGCAGCGCGTTCATGATGCGGGCGGCGAGTTCGTGGACCGTGTGCTGGGTGTCGGGGCCCGTGGTCAGCGCCACGAACTCGTCGCCGCCGAGCCGGGCGACCATCTCGCCGGGCGCGGTGGCACAGGACTGGAGCCGGTCGGCGACCTCGACGAGCAGCCGGTCACCGGCCGCGTGCCCGAGACTGTCGTTGACGGTCTTGAAGCCGTCCAGGTCGAGGTAGCACAGGCCGAAGCGCTGTCCCTCGCCCGCGTTCAGCGCCTTCTCGAGCCGCTCGAAGAAGAACGTGCGGTTGGGCAGACCGGTCAGCGCGTCGTGGGTGGCCTCGTAGCGCAGCCGGAGGTTGAGCAGCCGCCGCTCGGTGGTGTCCTCCATGAGCGCGAGCTGGTACTGCGGTTCACCGTCGGCGTCGCGCAGCAGGGACACCGTGAGGTTGGTCCACAGCACCGTGCCGTCGGGCCGGTAGAACGCCTTCTCGAGGTGGTAGTGCTCGCGCTCGCCGCGTACCAGCTCGTCGTAGAGGGCCCAGGTCTGCGGGGCGTCGTCGGGGTGCGTCCACTCCGGGACACCGCGGCTGCGCAGGCTCTGTTCGGACAGGCCGAACATGCGCCGCAGGGCGGTGTTGACCTGGAGGATGTTGCCCTTGAGGTCGGCGATGCCGATGCCTATGGCCGCGCCCTCGAAGACCGCGCGGAACCTGGCCTCGGTGTCGTGCAGGGCCTGTGCCACCACGCCCTGCGCCCGCAGCGCGGCCTGGGCGATGGCCTCCTGCTCGGCCAGCGTCCGCTCGCGCAGCGCCTGCGCGTATCCGGCGGCCATGGCGTGCTGCAGTCTGGCACTGCGCGCCCGCAGGTCCTCGCGGTCGCCGTCGCCGCCGCAGTACAGGACGAGGTAGGCGTCCACGCAGTCCAGGGTCCGGCTGAGCGCCTCCGGGTCGGTGCAGTGTGCCCGGACCAGGGCGGCGCCGGCCTCCTTGCCGGTGTCCGGGTCGAACGCCCTCGCCCGTAGCGCCTCGCTCAACCGCCGGGCCAGCGGGAGCAGTTGCTTCTCCAACTCCGGCCGGGTCGACGAGGTCGAGGTCACCGGGAAGACCGCCCGGCTCCAGATCGTCGCGAACCGGCGCAGTCTGTCCTCCGGCCCGTCCGGCTCCGCGCTCACGCGGTACGCCCCACGCCCGCGTAAGCGGAGAAGGCGTAGGGATCCTCGTCCTCCGGTGCGGTGTCCGGCCGCCACTTCGGCATCGGCACCAGTCCGGGTTCCACCATGTCGTACCCCTCGAAGAACCGCGCGATCTCGTCGCGCGAGCGCATGATCAACGGGTTGCGGATGTCCTTGTACACGTCCACCGCGCCACCGGCCCGCTCCGGCGGCAGCGGAATTCCCTCGTACGAGGCATGGGTGAGCATCAGCATACTGCCGGGCGCGAGTGCGTCGCGCAGCTGGGCCACCGCCGCGTACGGCTCCTCCGCGTCGTCCACGAAGTGGAGGACGGCGACGAGCAGCAGCGCCACCGGGCGCTTCAGGTCGATCAGGTGTCCGACCTCGTAACTGCCCAGGATCTCCTGGGGCTTACGGAGGTCCGCGGCGACAACGGCCGCGTCCTCGTTGCCCTCGAGGACGGCCTGGCTGTGTGCGACGGCCACCGGGTCGTGGTCGACGTAGACCACCCGCGCGCCGGGAGCGGCCGCCTGCGCCACCTCGTGCACGTTGCCGAACGTCGGGATGCCGGAGCCGATGTCCAGGAACTGGGTGACGCCCTCACCGGCCGCGAACCGCACCGCCCGGCGCAGGAACCCCCTGTTCGCCTGCATGACCTTCGGCAGCCCCGGCATGAACTCCATGGCCCTGCGGGCCGCTTCCCGGTCGACCTCGAAGTTGTGCGAACCGCCCAGGTAGTAGTCGTACATCCGGGAGACGCTGGGCACCGTGATGTCGATGCTCCGCGGGGCCCAGGCGGGACGCTCCATCTATCTCTCCACAGCGTTGGCGATCCGGTGTCCGAGCAGAGGCTACTGATCGCTCGCCAATGGAGCGACCCCAAACGGAAATTGACCATCCGTTCCCGGTCACTGCCTACGGCATGTGCCGAATGGGCAACCGTGAGCACACCACGAAAAGCATGCGCGGCATTCCGGAGAGTTCCGGCACCTGGAGAAGCCGGGCGCACACAATGGAGCGACGCACGGAGAAAAGGCGCGACGCACGGAGAAAAGGGCGAGTGGCACAGGAAAGGTGAAGAGCGCCGGAAATTCCGCGAGTTCCGGTGAATCACGGCAAAACGGCCCGCCTCCCCGCAGGACACGGAGAGGCGGACCGGGGGCCACGGCGCCGGAGGGGAACGACGCCCCGGGGAGGTGGTGCTACTTCTCCGGCGCGCCGACGGGCTCTCCGTTCGGCCGCACCGCGTACCAGGTCCCGCCGACACCCTGGCCGTTGGTGTCACCGGCGGCCTTGTCGCCCGCGAAGGTGTAGATCGGCCAGCAGTTGATCGTCTGCTGCTCGGCCTTGTTGTCGGGGCGGGTGAAGGTCATGTAGTTCTTCTTCCGGATGCCCTCGGTGTCGTTGATGTCGACCGGCGCCACCGCCGGCCACTTCTCCAGGCAGGCACCGGTACAGGCGGAGACCGGGTCGGGCCAGGCCTCGTCCTTCATGAAGCGGTAGACGGTCCTGCCGTCCTTGTCGACGACGATCTCGCCGAGTTCGGGATCCTCCCGGGTGGACAGGCCGGGCTGCTCACCGGCCTCCTGCGCCTTCTTGCCCTCGGGGGTCAGCGCGAACCACTTGCCGCCCACGCCCTGGCCCTTGACGTCACCGGCGTTGACGTCCTTGACGTAGTGGTAGGCGGGCCAGCCGTCGACGGTGAGCTGCTTGGTGCCGTCGGCCCGGGTGACCTCACCGAGGAGGGACTCGTCGATGCCCTCACCGGCCGCGGCGTCGTCGGCGGGCACCGGCGGCCAGGTCTCGGCGCAGTCGCCGTCGCAGTTGGACTTGGGAGGCTCGGCGGTGTCCTGGTCGAAGCGGTAGAGCGTGAGTCCGAGCTCGTCCGTCACCAGCTTGCCGAGTTCGGCGTTGCTGGCGACGGACAGCTTGCCCGCGCCACCGGCAGGGCTCGTGGAGGCCTCCGTGCCGGCCCCGGTGTCGATGCCTCCGAGGTCTCCGGGCGCGGCCGAGGCGCCCACGTTCTGACTGCTGGCCGGCGGCGGGGTGTCCTGACCGCACGCCGTCGTCAGCGTCAGCACCGCCGCGGCGCTCACCACCAGTGAGGCGGTCCGCCAGGAGGTCTTCATCTCAACTCCAGATCATCGCAAGGGTGTTGCAGCGCCCTGCTGCGCCGCCGCTCGACGTGGAGTACGCATGAGCGCACCTGCCGTGTTCAACGCGGGCCGACATTTCTTCCGGAGCCCACGGTTCCTCCCTTTATCGCCCGGTCCGTCCCCCGCATCGCACATCTGCTCGCACTCCCCCATCGAGCGATCGGCACAGGATCAAACGGGAGTTGCCGGATTTAACTCCATTGGGGTAATTACCCGGAACCGACACGCGTCCCGGTGGAACGCGGCTCATGATCTTCGTCGTGCAAGGACTCGTACCGACCCGATCCGCCCTCGTCGCCAGGGCGCTGGCGACGGCGACGCTGACCTGGGCGCTCACCGGCGCGCCGGGCACGGCGGTGGCCGACGCGTGCGCCTACGCCTCGACGGGCCCGGAGGGAACGGAGGCGGTGGCGGTCGTCGGGAACATGACCTGGCCACTCCCTCCGGCCTGTTCACCCCCCGCACCCCCACCCGCACCACCCCCGCCGCCGCCACCCACGCCCCCACCTGCGCCACCCTCGCCGCCACCCCCGCCCGAACCCACTCCGCCCCCGCCACCCCCCGCTCCCCCGCCACCGAAGTCCGAACCCGCCACCACGACACCCGCTCCCCCGCCCCCGTCGCCCCCACGCCAGGCCCGCCCGGCGCCGCCCCCCGCGCCTCCGGCCCCGCCCCCTCCCCCGCCGCCACCGGGCCCCTCGCCCACCCCGTCGGCCGCCCCCGCACCCCGCCCCTCCGTGACCCCCGTGCACTACCCCCGCCACCGCGCCGCACTTCCGGCCGAGCGGCCGTCCGGCGGTGCCACGTCACCGCTCACCTTCGTCCTGCTCATCATCACGCCCGCGGTCGTCGCCATCGCCGCGCTGCGGCCTCGCTGAGTCCCGGGCCCGCCCGTCCCCGCCGAACCCGACAATCCGCCGTGGAGGCACCTCTTGCCGGAATGGCTCGTTCTCATCCTCGCGATGCTGGCCGTCTGCGTCGTGGTGGTCGTCATCACCCTCGTACGTCACCGCGCGGCTCCCGA
Source organism: Streptomyces sp. NEAU-W12 (assembly GCF_026242095.1). Classification (NCBI taxonomy): domain Bacteria; kingdom Bacillati; phylum Actinomycetota; class Actinomycetes; order Kitasatosporales; family Streptomycetaceae; genus Streptomyces; species Streptomyces sp. NEAU-W12. The sequence goes on along the minus strand of NZ_JAPJDM010000004.1, from coordinate 269,692 downwards.
CGACGAGGACCCCAGCGAGACCCCGGACGTCATCGAGTACATGACAATGTGGATCGGCGTGGTGTACGCCATCGTCCTGGGCCTTGCCATCGCCGGGGTCTGGGAGGGACGCAGCGCCGCCCAGGACCACGTACGGGCGGAGGCGGTGGCGCTGCACGAGATCTCGGAGCGGGTACGGATCTATCCGGCCGACGTCCGCGACCGCATTCGGGACGATGTCAACGCCTATGTCGGACACGTCGTGACCACCGAGTGGCGCGCCATGGCCGACGACGGACAGGTCACCGGGCGCGGGACCGAGTTGCTCGACCGGATCCGCCGGGACGTCACCGACTACGAACCGCGGACGGACTTCGAGGCCCAGGCCTATCAGCCGCTCGTCGACCAGGTGTCCGCCGCCGACCAGGCACGCGCCGCCCGTGCGGAGTCGACCGGGGAGACCATGCCGGGCGTGGTGTGGTTCGGGCTGATCGGCGGGGCCGTCGTCACCATCGGGATGATCTTCGCGCTGCAGATCCGGCGCACCCGGCGGGAACTGATCCTCGCCGGCCTGTTCTCGGCTCTGATCGCCTTCCTGCTCTTCCTGATCTGGGATTTCGACGCGCCGTTCAGCCGTGGCCTCGCCGCGTCGGCCGATCCGTTCCGCCTTCTGTTCCCCGACGTCGGGAGCTGACCGTTTCGCACCACGGTTGTGGTCCCGGGGTGTGCGCCACGCCGTACGTGTCCTCCTTCCGCAGCACCGGTGGTCCCTCCTTCGGCCCACAGGAGTGACCCGTTCGCGCGACTGCGATCGCGCCGCCCGGCGCGGTTTCCTAGCGTTTCGGACATCGAGCCGCATTCCTGGCGCGGGCGGAACAGGTCCGCCGCTGCTCCTCGGGACCGGGAGGACTCACCATGCACGCGATACGCGTCGCTTCCGCCGCACTCCTGGGCGTCAGCGCCCCGGCCCTCGCCGTCTCGCCGGGTGCCCGTCGCCGTGGGCGGCGATGCCGCACCGTCAGGCTTCGGTGTCCGGCCCACCCCCGTCGAGCCCGGCGGCCGGGTCGCTCTGTGGGTGGACCGGGCAGACGGCGGGTGCGAGGGACGCGTGACGGTCTTCTCGCCGGCCTTCGACACGGCGACCGTCCCGGGGGAGCGCTCGAAGGCGACGGCGGAGGTGTACCGGGACACCGGGCCCGGCGCGGTCCCCCAGGTGGCGTTCACCTGGGGGGTGCCACCGGCACCCCGAGTCCGACCGTCCCCGGTGGCCGCCCCGTACCGCTCCCCTCTCCGCTGCCCGTGGGACCCGGGGGCGCGACCGGGCGCCCGAGGGGTGTGCACGCCGGGGAGGGCGGCGGTCCGGCCGGCCTCGACGCGGGCGGGATCGGGCTCGGCACCGCACTCGTCACGGGCTCGGTGGGCGCCGTGTACCGCTTCACCCGCCGTGACGGTGGACGGGACGGCACCTGACGGCCCCATACGGCTGCGCCCCGGACCCGGTCGGGGATCCGGGGCGCGGCCTCCAGTCACACGTGCGAAACGGCCGTCGGGAAGGGCTGGGATCAGAACTGCTTCTCGGCGCGGCGGCGCATCCAGAAGACACCGCCGGCGGCGGCCGCGGCGGCCACCAGTCCACCGCCGATGGCCATGTCGGTCGGGGTCGCACCGTCGGTGCTGCTGCCGCCGAGGCCACCGCGGACCCCGCCGATGACGGTGAAGGCGGCGGGCCGGGTCAGGCTGCGGCCGGAGCAGTGCACCGTGATGTCGTACGAGCCGGGGCGGGCGTCGTCGTCGATGGTGGCGGTGCCCTTCGCGGTGTCGCCGGAGCCGTGGACCGGAGTCAGGTTGGTCCTCGGGAAGGCGTTGGACGTGGCGTGGCCGCCGTTGGGGCAGCCGTCGACGGTGATGGTCAGCTGGCCGCCACGGGCGATGACGCTGGGCAGGGCGACGATGTTGGACGGGCTGGGGACCCGGCCGCCGTCCGCGACGGCGGCCGGGGCGGCGAGCCCGAGGACGGCGACCGCGGCGCCGGCGGACGCCAGGGCACGTGACTTTCGCATGTGTTCCTCCGCGGAAGGCGCCCCGGGGCCGGTCCCCGGTCGATCGGCGAGAAAGCGCCTCCCAGGAAGACCCTCAGTTGCCCTGTCCCGGCGCGCATTTCGGCGATGGTCCGTCCCGGTGAGGCGACGGTCCGCCCACCTCCGTGGTTTCGGACATCACCGCAGGTCACTGACCGTCAGAGGATCTTCGGTCGGCGGCACCCCGGATGGCTTACCGATCACCGCGCGGCCACCCGTTCGCCTTTTCCCCGTCGCCGGTTCCCTGCGCCGCCTCTAGCGTTTCTGCCATGCGCGACTGATACGGCGACGGCCGTGTCGAGAGGGGAAAAGCGAATGTCTGCTTTCGAACCGGCCGAATTCGAAGAGGAGGCGCGGCGGAAGAAGCGTGCTCCGTGGGGCGTGATAGCGCTGGTTCTGCTCACCGGCCTCGCGCTCATCCGCAACGGTTCGGGGGAGTTCGACGAGGGACCGCCGCAGCCCGCCGGTGCCGCCGCCACGGACAGCCGGGTACCCGGCGCCTCCACGGCCCCGGCGGTGCGGCCGCTGCCGTACTCGGTTCCGGGACAGGTTCGGATTCCTGCGATCCAGGTGGACGCGCCGGTGATGGCGGTGGGTCTGGACGCGGAGGGGTGGGTGGACGCGCCGCCGCCCGAGGACCCCAATCTGGCGGGCTGGTTCACCGGTGGGGTCACTCCCGGCGAGAAGGGCACGGCGGTCGTGGTCGGCCACGTCGACAACCATCTGGGCCCGGCCGTCTTCTACGGGCTCGGGGCCCTGAAGAAGGGCAACCGCGTCGAGATCGAGCGCAAGGACGGAAGGACCGCGGTGTTCGAGATCTACGGCATCGAGGTCTTCGCGAAGAACGACTTTCCCGGTGACCGGGTCTACAACTCGAAGGGCGCGGCGGAACTGCGGGTCATCACCTGCGGCGGTGGTTTCACCCAGCAGGACGGTTACGACGGGAACGTCGTCGTCTTCGCCCGCCTCGCCGAGGTCCGCTGAGCGGCCGGCGCCCTCCGGCCGGGCGGACGGGGCCGGCCGGAGGGACGGTACGCGCTCAGACGTACTGCCGGCGGGGCACCGTCACCCGGTAGCCGGAGGCGAGCAGTTCGGGCAGATAGGCACGCAGGGCCCGCACGCTCTGGGAGCGGTCGCCCCCGGCGTCGTGCGAGAGCACCACGACGCCGGGGGCGGCGCCGTTCTCCACCCGGTCGACGATGGTGCGGGTGCCGGGGCTGGTCCAGTCGAGGGTGTCGACGGTCCAGGCGAGCGGTTCCATACCCAGTTCTGCGCCGAGTTGGAAGGTGGCGCGGTTCCAGGCTCCGTAGGGCGCGCGGAACCAGCGGGGTCGCTCGCCGTACTCCTCCTCGATGATGTCGCTGGTGCGTTCCATCTCGAAGCGGATCCTGCTGCGGGTCAGCCGGGTGAGCAGGGGGTGGGACCAGGTGTGGTTGCCGACGACGTGTCCCTCGTCGGCCATGCGGACGAGCAGGTCCTTGTTGTGGGAGACCATCTCCCCGCACACGAAGAACATCGCGCGGACGTCGTACGCGGCGAGTGTGTCGAGGATGTCCGGGGTGTAGCGGGGGTCGGGCCCGTCGTCGAAGGTCAGCACCATGGTGCTGCCCCGTCCGGACACGCGCAGCAGCGGTGCGCTCCGCACCTGGGTCCTGCCGAGCAGTGCCTGGTGCGGACCGTAGCCGGTGAGGGGTCTGAGCCGGTACGCGGAGGGCTTGAGCGGACGGCCTGCGGCCTGGGCTCCGGCGGCGGGCGCGGCGGGACGTGCCGCGTCGGTGCCGGAACCCGTCACGAGGAGTCCGGCCGCGCCGGCCGCCCCCACGACGGCGGCGCCGGTGAGCAGGGCCCGGCGCCGCGTGAGCATCTGATCCTTCTGCATGACTCATCAGTCGCCCGCCCGGTGGCGGGTGGATCTCCGCAGCACCGGTACGGCGGGGCCTTTCCACTCGCCCGGCCCAGTACGGCCGCCGTACGGGTGTCCGATGGCCTCGGCGCCGTGACGGGGAAGCGTTCGACGCAGTTCGAACGGGGTACGGACGGCCCGAGGGTGATCGCGGTCGAAGGGGACGGCTCCGGTTCCTCCTCCGGGCGGCGGCCTACGCCTCCGGTACGGCCCGGCGTCAGCACCCTTTGCTCGCCGTCGTGTACGTGCCGCCGGTGCCGGCGGCGGGCGCTGCACTCGGGGGCGCCGGTGGCGGAGGCGACCGACGAGATCGCCGAGGACCTGGTGAGGCAGGTCAGGGAGGCGTCCGAGCAGGCGCGGGGGGTGTTCGGCTTCCGCGGGGAGCTCCCCACGTTCCGCGGCGACCCGTACAACGGCATGGTGAGGGCCGCGGACGACCTCACGGCGGACGTGGTGGTGGGCTCCTCGCGGAGCAGGCGGGCCACCGGCTCGTGGGACCGGTGGCGGTCGCGGGCGGAGCGGCCCTTGCCGCCCCTGAGGCGGCCGGGGTGACGCCGCGGTCCCGCGCGGCCGGGGCCCGGACGGCCGGATTCCGGCGGTCGGTGCTCCCGGGGCTGCCGGGCGGCGCCCGCGGTGAGGACGACGGTGAGCGCCTCCGGGCCGTCCGGCGTGCGGGAACGGCCGCCAGGACCGTTCGTCGAACCGTTCGTCGACGCGATCGACCGTCCGTCGCACGCCGTTGTGCGCTCTCTGTCCCCGGCGGGCGCCGTACGTTGCCATACCGCCATGACGGCCGGAATGACACTCATGAACGGGACAACCGCCGAACACGAACTCGCCGCCCTGCAACGCGAGCACGGCCGGCCCCTCTTCGCGCTGCTGCTCCGGCTCTGCGACGGGGACCGGCAACGCGCCGAGGATCTCGTCCAGGAGACGCTGGTACGCGCCTGGCAGCATCCCGAGGCGCTGCGCGCCGACGACTTCGAGTCCGTACGGCCCTGGCTGATGACGGTGGGCCGGCGGCTGGCCATCGACGCGCGGCGGGCCCGGCAGGCCCGGCCGCCCGAGGTCGGCGACGCGGTGCTGGAGAACGCGCGGGTGATCTCCGACCACGCCGAACGGGCCGCGGCGGCGCTCGACGTCCGCCAGGCTGTGAAGACTCTCACCCCGGAGCACCGTGAAGTCCTGGTGCTCGTGTACTTCCAGGGGGCGAGTGTGGCGGAGGCCGCGGCGGCCCTGGGGATACCGCCCGGTACCGTGAAGTCCCGCGCGTACTACGCGCTGCGCGCCCTGCGCCGGGTGCTTCCGGGATACGCCGCCGACCTGCGGTGAAACCGGCGGCCGGGTCAAACCTCCGTAAAGTGCCTTGCCGGCCACCCCTGTCGGGTAATCGGCTGTCCTCATCCGTGCTGCGGACCGGGGGCCCGGGTTCGGGCGACGCACACGTACCGGAGGAGGGCTGGAAGGAATGCCGCACAGGGGTCAACAGAGCACCGACGGCACGGGCGACGGCGAACTGGCCGTCCCCATGGCCTGGTTGTACGCCGAGTACATCGCCGACGAACTGCTGCGCAGCGGCGATCTGATGCCGCCGACGTCCTTCGAGTTCCGGGCCGGACGGGAGGCACTGGCGCTGACCGTCTTCCTGTCCGCCACCGACGGCGAGCTCTCCGGCATCCGGGTGATCACCCAGCTGGAGACCTGGCTGTCGCTGACCGCGTACGACCAGCCGTGGCAGGAGTGGGTGGGGGAACGCCTGGCGCACCTGACCGCGGAAGCCGCCACCGCGACCGCCGCCGGCCGGACCCCGGTGGATCCCGACCTGGAGCTCGCCCGGTCGGCCTGGCGGTGGCTGCGGGAGACGGAGCTGCTGGCACCCGATCTGAACGCGGTGCCGGGCGGCGCCGCGGGGGCCGGGGAGGACGAGGGGCCGAAGGTGTGGACGCCCGCGTGGCAGCTCGGGCTGCCGCTCGGGCACCTCGCCATCCACCTTTTCTAGCTTTCCGCCGGGTCGGACCGATCCGCGGGCCGGAGGGCTCCGGATCCCTTGGTTACGATTCGGCATGCGGCTTGAGTGAATCGACTGCCTGGTACGTACCGGTGGGAGCAAGGAGTAACCCCACCCACACCCAACGGCACGAGGATTCGGCATGAGGTCCCTGGAAAGGCATCGCGACGTCGGCGCGTACGCGCTCGGCGTGCTGGACGAGGCGGAGGCCTTCCGCTTCGAGGACCACCTCATGGAGTGCCCCGGCTGCGCTGCACAGGTGACCGAATTCGGGGCGACGACTCGGCAGTTGATGCTGTACCGGCGCTCCACCCCGCCGCTGACGCACCCGATGTCCAGGCCGGGCCCGCGGATGCTGGACCGGCTGCTGTCCGAGGTGGCGGTCCGCAACCGGGCGGTGCGCCGTCGGCTGCTGTTCGCACTGGCCGCCTCGGTGGTGCTCGCGACCACCGCGCCGGCGCTCGCCGTGCTGTCGCCGGGTGGCGGCGGGCGGGCGCCCGCGAGCATCGCGGCGACCGATGAGCGGTCCGGGGTGTGGGCGGAGATCACGACGGCGGACGAGGACTGGGGCAGCCGGCTGCAGCTGAAGGTCAAGGACGGCGCGGGGCCCCGTGTCTGCCGGCTGGTGGTGGTGGGCCGGGACGGCTCCGAGGAGACGGTGACCAGTTGGGGCGTGCCCCGTCACGACGCCCGTCCCAACACCATGACGGGCGGCTCCACCCTGCACACCGGGCAGGTCGACCGCTACGAACTGCGCTCCTCCGACGGCGAGCACCTGGTGACGCTGAAGCCCGGGTGACACCGGGAGGAATCCCCGGGACCCCCGCGGTCACCGGCCCCGGCACGGACCGGACGCGATCCCGCGGACGGTGTCGCCGCGCCCCGGGCACGCCCCGCCGGTGCTGCCGTGGGCCCTCGGTCCGCTCCTCTTCCCGGTCCTCGGCCGTCCGGCGGTGAGCCCGTGCGCGCGCCCGACCGCTTCGGCGGGGGGTGGTGGTCCGCAGCACTTGGGCCTCGGGAAGGTCCGGCATCCCCCCGGGGTGCCGCCCCGGGCCGGTCAGCGGGAGCCGCGTCCCGCTCCGTCGGCGGCGCGGGCACCGTCGCCGGCGTCGTGGTCAAAGGCCCTGGTCACCGAGAACTCGCACCACACGCATTTGCCTCCGCCGCGTGCCTCCACGCCCCACTCGTCCGCGAGCGTCTCGACCAGGAGCAGGCCCCGCCCCGAGACGCCCGACTCCCCCGCCTCGCGGCGGCGCGGCAGGGCGCTGGAGGAGTCGGCCACCTCCACGCGCAGCCGCCGCTCGCCGCCGGTGAGCACCCGGAGGGTGACGACGGCGGACCCCTCGGTGTGCATCAGGGCGTTGGTGATCAGCTCGTCGGCGACCAGTTCGATCTCGTCGGCGCGGTTCCCGGTGCCCCAGGCACCGACCCCGGCGCGGACCATGCGCCGGGCCTCAACGAGGGCCTCGGGATCACCGGGGGCCACGTGCTGCTGCAGCCGGCCTCCCGCACGCGGGCTGTCCGGCGGGCGGCGGCGCAGCAGGAGCAGGGCCACGTCGTCGTCCACGCCGCGTTCCTCGGCCACGTCGATGAGCCGGTCGGCCAGCTCGCGTACGTCGTCGGGGCCGGTGGTGACGAGCGCGGAGAGGGTCCTGATGCCGTCGTCGAGGTCGGCGCCGGGCTGCTCGACCAGGCCGTCGGTGCACAGCAGCAGCACGTTGCCGGGGTCCAGTTCCATCGTCCCGACCGGGTACTCCAGCCGGTCGAACTCGGCGGACAGGCCGAGCGGCAGCCCGCCCGGCACGTTGACACGGTGGCAGACGCCGTCGGCACGCCGGACGAGCGGGTCGATGTGGCCGGCCCGGACCACCTGGAGGACACCGGTGGACAGGTCGGCCTCGGCGTACAGGCAGGTCGCGGAGCGGTCGGTGTCGAGTTCGTGCAGGAAGACGGAGGCGCGGGCCATCACGGTGGCCGGCGGGTGCCCTTCGGCGGCGTAGGCCCGGAGCACGATACGCAGCTGGCCCATGACGGAGGCGGCGTGGGTGTCGTGGCCCTGGACGTCGCCGATCACGGCGCCGACCCGGCCCCCGGGCAGCGGGATCAGGTCGTACCAGTCGCCGCCGATGTCCCGGCCGAGGCCGCCGCCGATGCTGGCCGCGCGGTAGCGGACGGCGACGTCGGCGCCGGGCACACTGGGGATGGTGCGGGGCAGCATGGCCTGCTGGAGTCCCTGCGCGAGGTCCATCTCCTGCTCGTAGAACATGGCCCGCTGCATGCTCTGGGCGATGCTGCTGCACAGGGCGACGAGGATGTTGCGCTCCTCGGGGGTGAAACCGCGCCGGTCGTTGTAGAGCAGGCCCATGGCGCCGATGGGGCGGGTCTGGACGATGAGCGGCAGGTAGGCCGCCGAGGTGATGTGCAGGTCGGCGAGGTGCGGCCACAGCACCGGGTAGCACTCGGCGAACTCCTCCGGCGACTCGATGAAGCGCGGGCTCAGGGTCCGTACGGCCTCGCTCATCGGGTACTGCTCGTCGATCCGGGTGATGCGGGTGCCCGGGACGAAGCTGCCGACGGGCCCTTCGGCGACCAGCCGGATCCGGCCGGCCTCGACCAGGCCCATGACGAGGCTGGTGGCGCCCAGATGGGTGAGGCCGTGGGTGTCCTTGACGACGTCGATGACGTCCTGCACGGTGCGGGCGTGTGCGAGGGCGGCCGTGGTGAGCTGGACGATGTTGGTCTGCCGGCGCAGGGCGTTCTCCTGGGAGGCCTGTTGCCCTGCGGCCTCGCGTCTGGCCTCGCTGTCGCCGAGTTCCTCCGTGGCGTCCCGGACGATGCCGAGGATGTGGCGGGGCCGTCCGGTCGCGTCCCGGCCGATGTAGCCACGGACGTGGGTCCAGCACAGGATGCCGTCGCGGCGGCGGACCCGGAAGTAGACGCCGTAGTTCTCGCTTCCGTCCTTCAGTGCCTGGGAGACGGCGGTGTCCAGGCGCACGGCCTCGGCGGGCGGGATCCGGGTCGCCAGCACGTCGGGGGCGTTGGATTCCTCGGGGCGCAGGTCGAAGAGGTCACGGGCCTGGGCGTCCATCAGCATCACCCGGGTGTCCAGGTCCCAGTCGAACCTGCCCATGTGGTTGAGCGCCAGGATCGGATCCGGGTCGTCCGGCCAGTCGTCCGGGAGTGACAGGGCGCTCGCTCCCCGATCAGCCATGGACCCACCTTGTCAGGATTCACCCGATTCTTCGACCGGGGTGCCCCGGAGCCCGCGGGGCGGACAATGGGCGGGAAGGGAGCGCGCCCCTGTGGACTGGTTCACCGCATCCGACTACTGGCTGAGCCGGCTGGTCTTCCAGCGGGCGCTGGCCGGGCTGTACCTGGTCGCCTTCCTGACGGCGGTGCTGCAGTTCCGTGCGCTGATCGGCGAGCGAGGGATGCTGCCGGTGCCCCGGTTCGTGGAGCGGACCCCGTTCGCGCGGGCGCCCGGCCTGTTCCAGGTGCGCTACTCGGACCGGTTCTTCGCGGGGTGCGCCTGGACGGGCTGTGCGGTGTCGGCGGCGCTCCTCGCGGGGGTGGACTCCTGGCTTCCGCTGTGGTCCGGGATGCTGCTGTGGCTGGTGCCGTGGGCGTTGTACCTGTCGATCGTCAACGTCGGGCAGACCTGGTACGCCTTCGGCTGGGAGTCACTGCTGCTCGAGGTCGGCTTCCTCGCGGTGTTCCTCGGCAACGACGAGGTGGCGCCGCCGGTGGTCGTCCTGTTCCTGCTGCGGTGGGTGCTGTTCCGGGTCGAGTTCGGCGCGGGGCTGATCAAGATGCGCGGCGACGCCTGCTGGCGCAGGCTCACCTGCCTGGACCATCACCATGAGACCCAGCCGATGCCCGGGCCGCTGAGCTGGTTCTTCCACCATCTGCCGAAGCCGCTGCACCGGGTCGAGGCGGCCGCGAACCATGTCACCCAGCTGGTCGTGCCGTTCCTGCTGTTCGCTCCGCAGCCGGTCGCCACGGCCGCCGCCGCGCTGATGGTCCTCACGCAGCTGTGGCTCGTACTGTCGGGCAACTTCTCCTGGCTGAACTGGATCACGATCGTGCTGGCCCTGTCGGCGGTCGCGTTCCCCGTGTCGGCGTTCCCCGCCGGCCCGCCGGACGCGGCCGGCGCCCCGCTGTGGTACGTGGTCGTCGTCCTGGCGGTGTCGGCGCTGCTGCTCGCCCTCGGCTACCACCCCGTGCGCAACATGCTCTCCCGCCGCCAGGTGATGAACCGCTCCTTCGACCCGCTCCACCTGGTCAACAGCTACGGGGCGTTCGGCAGTGTCAGCCGGATCCGGTACGAGGTGGTGATCGAGGGCACCGCGGACGACAAGCCCCGGAAGGACTCGGACTGGCGGGCGTACGAGTTCCGGGGCAAGCCGGGTGATCCCCGGCGCTGGCCACGCCAGTTCGCGCCGTACCATCTGCGGCTCGACTGGATGATGTGGTTCGCCGCGCTGTCGCCGTCCTACGCCGGACCGTGGTTCGGCGCGCTGGTGGAACGGCTGCTGGAGGGGGACCGCGACACGCTGCGGCTGCTGCGCGGCTCCCCGTTCCCGCCGGACGCGCCGCCCCGGTACGTGCGCGCCCGGCTGTTCCGCTACCGGTACACGACCTGGCGCGAGCTGCGGGAGACGGGGGCGTGCTGGCAGCGGACGTATGTGCGCGAGTATCTGCCGCCGACCCGGCTGACGGGGGCGGTTCACAGGCCGTAGACGCGGGTGGCGGTGGTGCCGAAGACCTCCTCCCGTCCGGTGGCGTCGAGGTCCGCGGTCAGTGTGCGGGCGGCGGCCAGGACGTCGCCGTAGGACGCGGCGAGGGTGCACACCGGCCAGTCCGAGCCGAACATCAGCCGTCCGGGACCGAAGGCGTCCAGGACGACGTCGGCGTACGGGCGCAGCGTGTCGACGCTCCAGGCGGCCGGGTCGGCCTCGGTGACCAGGCCGGAGAGTTTGCAGACCGTGTTCGGCAGCGCGGCCAGGGCGCGGACGTCACGGGCCCAGGGTTCGAGCCGGCCCGAGGCGACGGGCGGCTTGCCGGCGTGGTCGAGGACGAAGGTCAGCCGGGGCAGCGAGGCCGCCGCGCGGACGCAGGCGGGGAGCTGGTGGGGCTGGACCACCAGGTCGTAGACCAGGCCCGCGTCGGCGACGGCGGCGAGGGAGCGCTGCACGTCGGTCCGCAGCAGCCAGCCGGGATCGGGTTCGCTCTGGACCTGGTGCCTGACGCCCTTCAGGAACTGTCCGCCGGGCTGTTCGCGCAGCCGGGCCAGCTCGTCGGCGAGGCCGGGGCGGGTGAGGTCGGTCCAGCCGACGACCCCGGCGACCAGGTCGTGCGCGGCGGCCAGGGCCAGCAGCTCCGGGGTCTCCTCGGCAACGGTGACGGTCTGGACCAGGACGGTGCGGCGCACACCGGCCGCGCGGGCCTCGGGAAGCAGGTCGTCCATCGTGAAGTCGCGTCGCAGGGACCGGAGCCGGGGGCCGGCGATCCACTCCTGGTCGCGGACGGACAGGTCCCAGACGTGGTGGTGCGCGTCGACGGTCACCGCGTCGGGAGGCAGGGCGGCAGGGGTCACGGCGACTCCCCCGCCCGTTCCCCGGCCGGAACGGGGGCCTCGGGCGGCAGAAGGCCGGTGGTGCGCAGCTCCTGCCACAGGGCGGCGGGTACGGGGGCGGTGAACTGGTCCGCGCAGTCGTGGACTTCGGCCGCCGAGCGGGCTCCGACCAGGACGCTCGCGACAGCCGGGTGGGCGGCGCAGAAGGCCAGGGCGGCGGCGCGCAGGGTGGTGCCGTGGCGTTCGGCCGCCCGGTGCAGCCGCCGGGCTCGGTCCAGCAACTCCTGTGGCGCGCTGCCGTAGTCGTAGGTGGCACCCGGCTTCGGGTCGGCGAGCAGGCCGGAGTTGAAGGCGCCGCCGATGACCACGGAGATGCCGCGTTCCTGCGCGGCGGGCAGCAGGTCTCTCAGCGCGCTCTGGTCGAGCAGGGTGTGGCGGCCCGCGCACAGGACCACGTCGACGTCGGTGTCGCGGACGAAGCGGGTGAGCATACGGGTCTGGTTCATGCCCGCGCCGATCGCGCCGACCACTCCTTCGGAGCGGAGCCTCTCCAGCGCCGGATAGCCCTCGCGGAAGGCCTGTTCGGCGTGGTCGTCGGGGTCGTGGAGGTGGACGACGTCGACGCGGTCGAGGCCGAGGCGCTCCAGGCTGGCCTCCAGACTGCGCCGTACTCCGTCGGCGCTGAAGTCCCAGACCCTGCGGTGGGTCGCGGGCACGGCGAATCCGTGGGCCAGGTCCTGTGGGAGCCCGCCGCCACCGGCGCCGACGGGTTCGAGGAGGCGGCCGACCTTGGTGGACACCGTGTACCGGCTGCGCGGGAGGGCGCGCAGGACGGCGCCGAGGCGGCGTTCGGACAGGCCGAGGCCGTAGTGCGGGGCGGTGTCGAAGAAGCGGATGCCGCGCTGCCAGGCGGCCTGCACCGCCTCGTGCGCCGTGTCCTCGCCGACCTCGGTGTACAGGTTGCCGATCCCGGCGGCGCCGAAGGCCAGGGAGGTGACCTCGACGCCGCTGCGGCCGAGCCGGTTCACCGGGCGGCCGGGCGCAGCCGCAGGCCCTGCATGCCGCCGTCGACCGCGAGGGCTGTTCCGGTGGTGGCACCGGACAGCGGGCTCGCCAGGTGGGCGATGGCAGCGGCGACCTCGGTGGCCGTCACGAGGCGGCCGGTGGGCTGGCGGGCCTCGAGTGCGGCGCGTTCGGCGGCGGGGTCGTCGGCCGCGTCGAGCAGGCGGCCGATCCAGGGCGTGTCGACGGTGCCCGGGTTGACGCAGTTGACGCGGATGCCCTCGTGGACGTGGTCGGCGGCCATGGCGAGGGTCAGGGAGTGGACGGCGCCCTTGGTCGCGCTGTACAGGGCCCGCTGGGGCAGGCCCGCGGTGGCGGCGACGGAGCAGGTGTTGACGATCGCCGCGTGCGCGGACGCCCGCAGGTGCGGCAGGCAGGCGCGGGCGGTGCGGACCATGCCGAGGACGTTGACGTCGAAGACGTGGTGCCACTCCTCGTCGGAGTTGGTCTCGACGGTGCCCCGGGCACCGATGCCGGCGTTGTTGACCAGCACGTCGAGCCCGCCGAGGCCGGTGACGGCGGCGGCCACCGCCGCGCGCAGCGAGGCGTCGTCGGTGACGTCGGCGCGGTGTCCGGTGAGGGGCGCCGCGACGCCGGACGGGTCCAGGTCGAGGACGGCCACCCGGGCGCCGCGCGCGGCGAGGAGGTCCGCGGTGGCCCGGCCGATGCCGGAGGCGCCGCCGGTCACCAGGGCCGTCAGCCCCTCGAAGTCGTTCATGCCGCCCGCTCCTTCTCATGCGTCGTGCCGGACGGGTCCCTACCGGGTCGGGTGCCCGGGTCGGCGGCCCAGAAGGCGCCGTCGGGGTAGGTGTACCGGGCCAGGGACTCGGGCCGCATGGCGGCCGAGAAGCCCGGTGCGGTGGGCGCCGTGTAGTGGCCCCGGCGGATCACCACGGGGTCGAGGAAGTGGTCGTGCAGGTGGTCGACGTACTCGATGACCCGGTCCTCGGTGGTGCCGGAGAGGGCCACGTAGTCGAACATCGACAGGTGCTGCACGAGTTCGCACAGGCCGACGCCGCCGGCGTGCGGGCACACCGGCACTCCGTACTTGGCGGCGAGCAGCAGGATCGCGAGGTTCTCGGGGACCCCGCCGACGCGGGCGGCGTCGATCTGGACGATGTCGAGGGCACCGGCCTGGAGGAACTGTTTGAAGACGATCCGGTTGGGGGCGTGTTCACCGGTGGCCACCTTCACCGGGGCGACGGCCCGCCGGATCGCCGCGTGGCCGAGCACGTCGTCGGGGCTCGTGGGCTCCTCGATCCAGTACGGGTCGAACGCGGCGAGCGCCTTCGTCCAGCGGATCGCCTCGTCCACGTCCCAGCGCTGGTTGGCGTCGATCGCGATGCGGATGCCGGGGCCGACGGCCGCGCGGGCGGCCCTGCAGCGGCGGATGTCGTCCTCGAGGTCGGCGCCGACCTTGAGCTTGATCTGACGGAAGCCGTCGGCGACCGCGCGGAGGGCGAGCCGGGTCAGCTTGTCGTCGTCGTAGCCGAGCCAGCCGGGCGAGGTGGTGTACGCGGGGTAGCCGTGCGCCAGCAGCCGGGCCGTGCGTTCCCCGGCGCCCTCCCGGCCGCGACGCAGGAGAGTCAGGGCCTCCTCGGGGGTGAGGGCGTCGGTGAGGTAGCGGAAGTCGATCTGCCGAACCAGCCATTCGGGTTCGGCCTCGGCGAGCAGCCGCCACAGCGGTCTGTCCGCGCGTTTGGCGGCCAGGTCCCAGACGGCGTTGACGACCGCGCCGATCGCCATGTGCATCACGCCCTTCTCGGGTCCCAGCCAGCGCAGCTGGCTGTCGCCGGTCAGGTCGCGGTTCAGGACGGCGGGGTCGGCGCAGAGCTCGTCGACGGGCCGGCCGACCAGGTGTCCGCGCAGCGCCTCGATCGCGGCGACCTGTACGTCGTTGCCCCGCCCGATGGTGAACGCGAATCCGTGCCCCTCGTGCCCGTCGGCGGCGTCGGTGCGCAGGACGACGTAGGCAGCCGAGTAGTCGGGGTCGGGGTTCATGGCGTCGGAGCCGTCGAGTTCGCGCGAGGTGGGGAACCGGACGTCGTACGTGTCGACGGCGGTGACACGGGCGGAGGTCGGGGGCACGAAGGGCCTTTCGGTGGGTGGCAGAAGCGGCACGTGGTCGTTCCTGGCGCATATTTATCAGACCACTTACCGGATGCGACACCCCCGGGGCGCGATTTTCCCACTTCTGCACCCTCAGTGGTCGGACCACCATGAGGGCTAGACTGCGCGCACCGGCGGCGGGAGGAGGGGCGTGGACGAGACCGCGACCGGGGACACGGGCACCGGCCCGGCCCCGCGCAAGGGCACCGTGACGCAACGCGCCATCGAGCGGATCAAGGAGATGATCCGCGAGGGGCGGCTGCAGCCGGGCGAGCGGCTGCCCACCGAGCGGGATCTCGCCGTCCGGCTGGGCATCTCCCGCAGTTCGATGCGGGAGGCCGTCCGCGCGCTCACGGTGCTGGGCGTGCTCGAGGCCCGGCACGGCTCGGGCATCTACGTGACGCGGCTGGAGGCCGGTGACCTGCTGGAGACCTTCGGGGTCGTGGCCGACCTGTCCCGGGGGCCGCGTCTGGTCGAGCTCCTCGAGGTGCGCCGGGCGCTGGAGTCGACGGCGACCGCGCTGGCCGCCGCGCGGATCACGCCGGACCAGCTGGCCGAGGTCGCCGGGCACCTGGCCGCGATGAACGCCACCGACGACCCGGAGGAGATCCTCGCCCACGATCTGGCCTTCCACCGCGAGATCGCCGCCGCGGCGGGCAACGGGACGCTGGCCGCGATTCTGGACGGTCTGTCGTCCCGCACCTTCCGGGCCCGGGTCTGGCGCGGCTACCAGGAGGAGGGAGCCTTCGCCCGTACCCGTCGCGAACACGCCGCGATCCACCGCGCCCTGGCCGCCCGCGACCCGGAGGCCGCGCGAGCGGCGGCAGCGGCCCATGTGGGCGAGGTCGAACAGTGGCTGCGCTCCCAACTGGACGGCTGAGCAACCCGGTTGTTGCGGTGATCAGCTGTGCACGGCTATGGTCGGCCGGGTGACTGCCGGGTCGGCCTTGGGCCACACACGAAAGACGTTCCCGGCCTCGGCGTGAGCCAGGCGGGGATGCCCCCGCCCGTGCCCGGCCGAGGACGGCGCTCCTCCCGCGCCCCGCCCTCCTCTCCGCGTTCCCCTCCCGCTCCCCGCCGCGCCCCGCGCGGCGGTCCCCGACGGAAACCGACACCCGGAGACCAGACAGCGATGCCCGAGACATCCACCACGACCGTCCAGTTGAACCACACCGTCGTCCTCGCCCGCGACCGCCGCCTGTCGGCGGAGTTCCTCGCCGTGGTCCTGGGGCTGGAGGTCGGCGCCCCCTTCGGCCCGTTCCTGCCCGTCGACCTGGGCAACGGCGTGACCCTCGACTACTACGAGCAGCGCGACGAGCCCATACAGCCGCAGCACTACGCGTTCCTCGTCCCCGAGGACCGGTTCGACACGATGATCGCCCGCCTGGAGGCGGTCGGGGTCACCTACTACGCCGACCCGCACCACACCGAACCCGGCCGGATCAACCACCTCTTCGGCGGTCGCGGTGCCTACTTCGACGACCCGGACGGCCACAACCTGGAGATCATGACCCGGCCCTGCGCCCGCCCCTGAGCCGGACCGCCGGCCGGCTCACAGCGCCCGGTACATGACGTGCAGACCGACCCGTCCGTGCCGGGGGTGCTCGTACGCCCCGGGGACCGTCCCGAGGACCGTGAAACCGAGGGAGGTCCACAACCGTACGGCGGGGTTGGTCTCGACGACGGCGTTGAACACCATGCCCCGGTACCCGGCCGCGCGGGCCTCCTCCAGCAGGTGCCCGGCGAGGGCGCGGCCGTGTCCCCGGCCGGCGTGGTCGGGGTCGACCATGAAGCCGGCGTTGGCGATCCCGGCCGCCGGACCGCCGTAGTTCGGGGTGAGGTAGGCGGAGGCGACGACCGCTCCGGCGCCGTCCTCGACGACGTACACCTGTTTCGCCGGGTTCATCCACAGGGCCCGGGCGGCCTCCTCGGAGGTGTCCGGGTCCCAGGTGTACGTCTCGCCCGCGGCGACGATGCGGTGCCAGAACGGCCATATGCGTGGCCAGTCGTCGGCGACTGCTTCCCTGATCGGCATGGACGCGAGTCTGGCACGCTCCCGCACCCGGCGGTCACGCGGGGCGGGGGGCGGGTCCGGTGTCAGTCGACGCTGGGCAGGATATGGGGCTCGGCGAGGTCGTCCTCGTAGCCCGCCAGGCGGATCGGGGCCGACCTGGCCCACACGTCGAGGCTGCCGAGCTCGCCGGCCGGACGGCCCGCTCGCTCGGGGCGTTCCTTGACGGGCTGCTCCGCGTTGGTCTTCTCCGGTGTCACCGCGCACTCCTTATGTGTCGGTCACCCTCGGGACGTGCCGCGCCGGTCCTGCCGCGCCTGCGTCGTACGTCCGCTCGGGCATGATGGGAAAGCCGTTCGGACGCGGTGGCGCCGGTTGATCGTAGGAGAGCAGGCCGTTGTGAAGCGGCGTGTTCCATGACGGACCGGTGGGTGTGGGTAGGACCCTTTACTGCTGCCCGTCCGCCTCAGACTAGCCAAATGAGCGGACCCCTGCTCGATGGGGCTGAAAACTCGATGTAACGATCTCCTGCCGGACCGCACTCGCTCCACCCCCATATGCCGCTATTTCACTGTCGGAGCCGCTGCAACCGATCACTCGACCGGGTTACAGGGGTGTCCACGTCTCCGAGAAGGCCGCACGGCCACGGCGCAGTTCAGGTCCTGTTGGCCGGCCCGCAAGCTCGTCATGGTGTTCTGCCGTACGGCAGAACGGCTGTCTTCCAGGAGGACCGGCGCATGGAGCTGCGCAGTGTCGAGGAGTTGATGGACCTGCTGTACGCCTGCCGGGGCGCCCGGGACGTCCCGGTTCCCGGCGGGGCCCCGGTCGACGCGTACGGCCATGCCCTGCGCACCGCCGCGCTGCTGCGCCGGAGGCGCCCCGCCGACAAGGAGCTTCAGGCAGCGGGTCTGGTCCTGCCGGTCGGCCGGCTGCTGCAGCCGGGCGAACCCGCCGCACGGGCCGACCGGGCCGCGGACGCGGTGCGCGCGCTGCTCGGCGAGCGGGTGGCGGAACTGGTCCGCCGCCGGCCCCGGCACGGTCTCCAGGGCGAGGAGGACGACCTTCTCGCCCTGCGCACGGCGGACGAGGAGGCCCGTACCGCCTGCTTCGACGCCGGGGTCCTGGAGGACTGGCGCACGGTGCTGGAGCTGCTGGCGGCGCGCAACTCCAGGCTCGGCGCGGTGGACTGACTCCCCCACCGCCTCCGCCGGGCGCCGGGTGCCGGGTGCCGGGTGCCGGGTGCCGGGCGGCCGCGTCACCACCTGCCGGGCGCGTAGTCCTTCAGGAAGACGCCGTACAGGTCCTCGCCCGCCTCGCCGCGCACGATGGGGTCGTAGACGCGGGCCGCGCCGTCGATCAGGTCCAGCGGGGCGTGGAAGCCGGCGTCCGCGAGGCGGATCTTGTCGGGGTGGGGCCGCTCGTCGGTGATCCAGCCGGTGTCGACGGCCGTCATCAGGATACGGTCGTTGTCGAACATCTCCTGGGCGCTGGTACGCGTGAGCATGTTCAGGGCGGCCTTGGCCATGTTGGTGTGCGGGTGGCCCGCCCCCTTGTAGCCGCGGTCGAAGACCCCCTCCATGGCGGAGACGTTCACGATGTACGTCCGCTTCGCCGCGGCGGCCGCCATCGCCGGGCGCAGCCTGCTGATGAGCAGGAACGGCGCCGTCGAGTTGCAGAGCTGGACCTCGAGCAGCTCGACCGGGGTGACCTCCTCGACCGTCTGCACCCAGCTGTTGGTGTCGTGCAGGTCCGGAACCAGACCGCCCGCGTCGATCGCGGTGCCCGCCGCGATCCGCTCCAGGGAGGCCGACCCGGAGACCAGGGCGAGGCCGGTGACGTCCTGCGCGGTGAGCGCACCGGAGCCCGCGACCGGGAGCTCGGCCACCGCGCCGGAGCCGAAGCCGCCGATCACCTCGGCGGCGGGCAGCTCACCGGCGGGCAGCGGCGCGGACTCGGCGGCGACCAGCTCGCTGTAGGCCTGCGGGGAGCGCCGTACGGTCTGCGCGGCGTTGTTGATCAGGATGTCCAGCGGACCGGCGGCGGACACCGACTCGGCGAGCGCGACGACCTGGGCCGGGTCGCGCAGGTCGATGCCGACGATCTTCAGCCGGTCGATCCACTGGTCGCTGTCGGGCTGCGCCTTGAAGCGGCGAACGGCGTCGTTCGGGAAGCGGGTCGTGATGGTGGTGTGGGCGCCGTCGCGCAGCAGCCGCAGCGCGATGTACATGCCGATCTTGGCCCGGCCGCCGGTGAGCAGCGCGCGCTTGCCGGTGAGGTCGGCGCGGGCGTCCCGGCGGCTGCGGTTCTCGGCGGCGCACTTCTGGCAGAGCTGGTGGTAGAAGTAGTCGACCTCGACGTACCGCTGCTTGCAGATGTAGCAGGAGCGGGGACGCTGGAGTATCCCCGCGATCGTGCCCTCCTCGGTGCGGGACGAGGGCAGGATGCCTTCCGTCTCGTCGTCGATGCGCTCGGCGGATCCGGTGGCGGTGGCCTCGGTGACCGCCTTGTCGTGGGCGCTCTTGGCGGCCCGGCGCTCCTGGCGGCGGCGCTGCTTGACCATGCGGTAGATGTGCGAGGTGGCGCGGCGGACCGTGATCGCGTCCGGGTGGTCGACGTCGATCGTGTCGAGTTCCGCGAGCACGTCGAGGCACACGGCCAGCCGCTCCGGGTCGATGCCGGGCCCGTGCGCCACCACGTCCTCGCGCGCCACGGTGTCCCCGTGAGCCACCGTGTCCGTGGCCCGGGGGCCGTCCTCTGTCACCGTCATCGCCGTTGCCGTTCCTGGTCTGCCGTGGCGGCGCTCCGGTCGCGCCCGCTGTCGAACGGGCGATTTTACGGAGCACCGGGCCGCAGCGCCAAACCCGTACCGGCCTGCGGCCGGGGGCGCGGACGGTGAGGGGCGCGGTGGTGGGCTCGGCGGCGGCCGGTCAGGCGTCGCACGCGGTGAGGAGCGTCTCCACCTCCGCGGTCACCGCGGCGGCCAGCCGCTCGAGGTCGGGCACGGCGGTACCGTCGGCGACCAGTCCGTAGTGGACGTGTCCGCGGTAGGTGGAGACGGCGACCGCCAGGGAGTGTCCGGGAGCGAGCGGCGCGAAGGGGAAGACGGAGCCGAGCGGGTCTCCGCCGAGCCGCAGTCCGAAGCCGGGCAGCGGCACGCTGGTGACCAGGACGTCGAACCAGAGCCGGGCCGCCTGGCCGAGCAGCGGTCCGCCGAGCCGGTGGCCGAGCGGCGGAACGTGGTCGGCGAGCAGGGCGACGGCGCCGGCGCCCCGGTTCGGCCCCGCGTCCTTGTTGCGGTCCATGGCGGTGCGCACCAGGGCGAGACGGGCGAGCGGTCGCGCCTCGTCGACCGGAAGCCTCGTCAGGTAGCCGGAGAGCCGGTTGCCCTGAGGGTGTGCGGTGCGGGGACGGCGCCGGGAGACGGGGACGAGGGCGCGCGGGGCGACACCCTCGCTGCCGTCGCCGCGCTCGTCGAGCCAGCGGCGCAGGGCGCCGGCGACGACGGCGATCAGCACGTCGTTGACGGTGCCGCCGACGCTCTTGCGGATCCGGTGCACGTCGTCGAGGTCGAGGACCACCCCGGCGGTGCGGCGGGTGCCGCTGGGTTCGCAGGTGAGCGCGGGCGACGAGCGCACGTCGAGGGTGGAGCGGGCGACACAGGCGCCGATGTCCAGGGCCCGGCCCGCGTCGGACAGGGCCCCGCGGACGAGGCCGGGCACGTCCCGCACGTCCGGGAGCAGTCCGCGCGGGGGTGCGGCGGGGCTCGGCCGGGGGGTGGGCAGGTCCATCGGGTCCATCAGGGCCGCGGCGAGGGTGAGGGCGCGCAGTCCGTCGGCGAGGGCGTGGTGGAACTTGAACAGGACGGCGAAGGAGACGCCGTCCTCCCCCGGCAGCACATGGGCCTCCCAGGGCGGCCGGGTGCGCTCCAGGGGGCGCCCCATGAGCCGGCCCGCCGCCGCGTGGAAGTCGGCGGCGGGGGCGTGCAGCCGGACGTGGTTCAGCGGGTCGAAGCCGGGGTCGGTCTCCCGTTCGGCGCCGCCGAAGGCGAGCGTCTGGCGCAGCGCGGAGCCGAGCGGCCGGCGGAGGGCGGCGCCGAGCGCGGTGGCGGACGGGCGGCACAGGGCCGACGGGGAGGAGGGGCCTGCGGCCAGGGGCCGCCACACGTCGCGGATGCGCATGCGCAGGCCGGGCACGGCGGCGGCGCGGGCGGCGAGCAGATCCGCGGCATGGGCGGCCGCGGCGGGCGAACGGGCCGAGAAGACCCCGAGGGCCCCGAGATGCATGGGGTGCTCGGCGGACTCGATGTTCCAGAACGCCAGGTCGAGAGGAGCGAGCGGGTCTGCGTTCACGGGCTTGCCTCGCGTCGACGACGGGGGGACCAGCAGTCAACCGTCCGTGACCGATTACGGTCAAGTACGATCCCGCCACACACAGTTAACATCAGATTACGTCTCCGCCCCTCCCGCCGGTCCGGCGGGAGGGGCGGAGTCCGGAGGGCGGACGGGATCACCGCCGTACGGGCGGGACCTCCCGACGGAGCGTCAGAAGGCTTTCCCGGAAAGCCGTACCGGGCGACATCCGGCGCGCCCTTCGGGGTGGAACCCGCAGCGGCACCCGGGGGACGAACGCCACCCGGACGGGTGCGGGCCGCCGGAGGAGCCGCTCACCTCGCGGCGCCCTGTGCCGGGCACCCCGCGGGCCGCGCGCGCGAGGCGTCCCGGATCAGGGCGTCATGGGCGGCCCTCACCCGGGCGACGTCCGGCTTCAGTACGCGCCGGTCGTAGGTGAGCAGGCCGTTCAGCTCGCCCTCCACGTCCGAGATCTGCGTGTACACGGCGCCGTTGCTGCCCCGGCAGACCAGGGCCCGTACCTCGTCGAGCTTGGTGAGGTAGTCCTCGGTGTAGGTCTCCGGGTCGACGTCGACGTACGACTGCTGGACCGCCCAGGCGTGACCGGGCACTGCGAGGCCGAGGCCGCCGTACTCACCGGTGACCAGGGCGCGCCGTCCGTCCGGGCCCGGCGGGAGCGCCGGGCTGGGATAGCCGTGTTCGTCCATGATGTCGCCGGCGTTGCCGTCGGCGCCGAGGTTGAGTCCCGACTGGTTGTTGACCAGGCGCGACGGGTCCCAGGCCTTGGCCTGCTCGGCGATGCGGCCGACGTCGTACTGGCCCCAGCCCTCGTTGAAGGTGACCCACATGACGACGGACGGGCTGCTGAGGTGCTCGTCGATCATCTGCTTCATCTCGCGCTCGTAGCGGGCTCGGGAGGAGGCGTCGGGGTGCACCCCGGCCCTCATGGAGGGCATGTCCTGCCACACCATCAGCCCCAGCCGGTCGGCCCAGTAGAACCAGCGGTCCGGCTCGACCTTGATGTGTTTGCGCACGGAGTTGAACCCGAGCTCCTTGTGCACGCGCAGGTCGTACGCGAGGGCCTCGTCGGTGGGCGCGGTGTGCAGACCGTCGGGCCAGAAGCCCTGGTCGAGGGTGGCCATCAGGAAGACCGGTTCGCCGTTGAGGACCGTACGCGGCACCCCGTCGATCTCCTCGACGGCGATCGAGCGCATCCCGAAGTAGCTGCCGACACGGTCGGCGCCGACGGTCACCTCGAGCCGGTACAGGAACGGGTCGTCGGGGGACCACAGCCGCGGGTTCGCGATCCTCAGGTCCAGCGGCCCCCCGGTGCGGCCGGTCGCCGTGGCGACCTTGCGCCGTCCGTCGTAGGCGGTCGCCCTGACGGGTACGCCGTCGCGGACGCCCGCCGCCTCCACGGTGAGCCGTTCGCCGGGCACGTCGGGCACCAGCTTCAGGGAGTCGACGTGATCACGGGCGACCGGCTCCATCCAGACCGTCTGCCAGATGCCCGAGCTGGGCGTGTACCAGATGCCGCTGGGGTCCAGGCGCTGCTTGCCGAGCGGCGGGTTCTCGCCGTTCGCGGCGTCGGTGGGGTCGTACACGCCGACGATGAGTTCCTGGTTGCGGCCGGGCTTCAGCGCGTCGGTGACGTCGGCGCTGAATTTGTCGTACCCGCCCTCGTGGGCGGCGACCTTCGTGCCGTTGACGTACACCTCGGAGCGCCAGTCGACCGCGCCGAAGTTCAGCCGCAGCCGCTTGCCGGAGCCGATGCGCCAGTCGCGGGGGACGGTGAAGGTGCGGCGGTACCACATGCGGTCCTCGTGCCGCTGGATGCCGGAGAGCTGGGACTCCACCGGGTACGGGACGAGGATGCGCTCCCCCAGCGTCTTCCCGACGGGCGGCTGCTCTCCCTCCTCGGCTGCGGCGAACTGCCACTGCCCGTTGAGGTTGCGCCACTGGTCGCGGGTGAGCTGGGGGCGCGGGTACTCGGGGAGGGCGTTGTCCGGGCCCACTTCGTCGGCCCACTCGGTGGCGAGTTCGTGGGTGGAGCGGTTGGGCCCGCTGCTCATGAACGCGTCCACGGGGTCGCCGTCGGCGGTGGCCAGGCCGCCCCGGCCGTCGTAGCGGACGTCGGCGGAGCCGCGCGCGGTACCCGTCCTGTTGCCGACGACGGGTTCGCCGAGCGTGACGAGCAGGGCCCTGGGGTCGGCCGGGTCCCGCTCGGCGCCGGTCAGCGGCCACTGCGCACCGCCGATGACCGCGTCGACGTGGTCGGTGAGTCCGGCCGGGGGCTCGGCGAGCGGGCGCGGGAAGTCGAGCTTCAGGGTGCGTCCGGATCCGAGGACGGTGGCGGCGAGGGCGCCGTCGTAGTCGAAGCCGTCCGGCAGCCGGAACGCGGACTGCGGTACGGCTTCCTTGGTGCCGCCGGGTTCGGTCCAGCGCAGGTGGAGGTTGGAGCCGCCGTAGTGCTCGAAGTACTCGACCTTGATGTCGTGGGCCCGGCCGGCGGTCAGCTCGATCGGCTCGGCGCTCTGTTCGCGGTCCCAGTCGTCGACCCAGTGGTCGATGGCGAGCCGGCCGTCGACCCACAGCCGGAAGCCGTTGTCCCCGATGATCGAGAAGGTGTGCGCGCCGGTCTCCTCCGGCACGATCTTCCCGGTCCAGCGGACGCTGACGTCGTCCGACCGGCCGGTGGTGAAGTTCAGCCGCGGCTCCAGGTTGTCGAAGTCGAGGTGCGGGTCGAAGGCGGTGGCCTTGAGTTCGTGGAAGTCGAAGGCGCCGGAGGCGGACTGCGTGTAGTACTCGCCCTTCAGTCCGTGGATCTCCACCGGGTCGTCCTCGGCCGCGGTCGCGGCCGGGCCGGTGGCGGTGAGCCCTGTGACTCCCAGCGCGGCGGCCAGGAACAGGGTGAAACGGTCTCTGAGTCGTCCGATGCGCACGGATCCTCCGTCTGTGAGGAAGGTGACGGCTCTCTGCTCGGTTCGTGTGCTCAGTGCTCGGTTCGCGTGCTCGGTGTTCTGTTCTGTGCGTTGTGTGTGGCTGTACAACGTTGTCACAAACAGCACTTGGCATAACAGCACGGTTTCTGCCGCTCGTCCAGGGACATGACAAAGGCCCCGGTGGTCGCACCGACCGGGGCCCGTCCCTCCCGTACCACCGCACCCGTCCTGCCGACGGGCGCGGGCGCTACGGCACCAGTTGTCCCTTGCCGAGGGCGATCACCCCGCTCTTGGAGACCGTGTACAGCTCCGCGTCCCGCTCCGGGTTGACGCCGATGGTCGCGCCGGGCGGTACCTCCACGTTCTTGTCCAGGACGGCACCGCGCACCACCGCGCCCCGTCCGATGTGCACGTTGTCGTGCAGTACCGAGCCCTGGACCACGGCCTCCTGGTCGATCACCACACCCGGTGACAGCACGGACCGGGTGACCTGGCCGCGGATCAGGCAGCCGGCGCTGATGATGGACTCACCCGCCATGCCGCCGGCGTTGAACCGGGCCGGCGAGAGCTGGCCGGAGTGGGTGTAGACGGGCCACTGCCGGTTGTAGAGGTTGAAGGCGGGGCGCTCGGCGATCAGGTCCATGTGGGCCTCGTAGTAGGCGTCCAGTGTGCCGACGTCCCGCCAGTAGCCCTGGTCGCGGCTGGTCTCGCCGGGCACGTGGTTGGAGCTGAAGTCGTAGAGACAGGCCTCGCCCCGCTCGGTGAGCTGGGGCAGGATCGAGCCGCCCATGTCGTGCACCGAGTGCTCGTCCTCGGCGTCCCGCTGGAGCGCCTCGACGAGGGCCTTGGTGGTGAAGATGTAGTTGCCCATGGAGGCGAAGACGCGCTGGGGGTCGCCCTCGAGGCCCGGAGGATCGGTGGGCTTCTCCAGGAAACGCTCCACGGTCCGGCCGTCCGGGCCCGGGGTGATCACGCCGAAGGAGGAGGACTCGGCGCGCGGCACCCGGATCCCCGCCACCGTGACGCCGGCACCGCTTTCGATGTGCTGGGCGAGCATCTGGCGCGGGTCCATGCGGTAGACGTGGTCGGCGCCGAACACCGCCACGTACTCCGGCCGCTCGTCGTACACCAGGTTCAGCGACTGGAGGATGGCGTCCGCGCTGCCCAGGTACCAGCGCGGACCGAGCCGCTGCTGGGCGGGGACGGGGGTGACGTAGTTGCCGAGCAGGCTGGACATCCGCCAGGTGGTGGTGATGTGCCGGTCCAGCGAGTGCGACTTGTACTGGGTCAGCACGCAGATCCGCAGGATGTCGCCGTTGACCAGGTTGGACAGGACGAAGTCGACCAGCCGGTAGGTGCCGCCGAAGGTGACCGCCGGCTTGGCGCGGTCGGCGGTCAGGGGCATCAGACGTTTGCCCTCGCCGCCCGCCAGCACGATTCCCAGGACCGAAGGACCACCACGACGCACGGCCGCTCCCCTCACGCCGAATTTACCCATCCATGCCCCCGGGCGGCTGCCGCTAAGCCTGTTTGCGGATCTCCTCGTAGAGCAGGACCGTACGGCGGGCCACCGCGTCCCAGCCGAACTCGCCGACCGCGCGCTCCCGCCCGGCCCCGCCCATCCGCCGGGCGGCCTCCGGGTCGCCGACGACGGAGTCCAGAGCCCGCGCGAGGCCCTGCTCGAAGGCGTCGTCCACGGGGACGAGCACCCCGGTCACGCCGTCCTCCACGACCTCGGGGATGCCGCCGACCCGCGAGGCGACCACGGGGGTGCCGCAGGCCATCGCCTCCAGGTTGACGATGCCGAGCGGCTCGTACACCGACGGACACACGAACGCGGCGGCATGGGTGAGCAGCTGGACCACCTCGGGGCGCGGCAGCATCTGCGGGATCCAGTGCACGCCCGCGCGCACCCGGCTCAGTTCCTCGTACAGCTCGCGGAACTCCCGCTCGATCTCCGGGGTGTCGGGGGCGCCCGCGCAGAGCACGACCTGCGCGGCCGGATCGATGCCGCGCACCGCCCGCAGCAGTTGGGGCACGCCCTTCTGCCGGGTGATGCGGCCGACGAACAGGACGTACGGCCGGGACCGGTCGAGACCGATCCGGTCCAGCGCGTCGGTACCGGGGTCGGGCCGGTACAGCCGGGTGTCGATCCCGTTGTGCACGACGTGCACCCTGGCCGGGTCGAGGGCCGGGTAGCAGCCGAGGATGTCCTCGCGCATGGCGGCGGAGACGGCGATCACCGCGTCGGCGGCCTCGACGGCGGTGCGCTCGGCCCACCCCGACAGGGCGTACCCTCCGCCGAGCTGTTCGGCCTTCCAGGGGCGCAGGGGTTCCAGGGAGTGGGCGGTCATCACGTGCGGGATGCCGTACAGCTCCTTGGCGAGGTGACCGCCGAGGTTGGCGTACCAGGTGTGGGAGTGGACGAGTTCGCGGCCCTCGAGCGCCGCCGCCATGGCGAGGTCCACGGAGAAGGTGCGCAGCGCGTCGTTGGCGCCGTCGAGGGCGGTCCAGGGACGGTGGCGCCGCACGCCGTCGGTGCGGCCCTCGCCCCAGCAGTGCACCTCCAGGTCCACCAGGGGGCGCAGTTCCCGGGCCAGGAACTCGGCATGGACGCCCGCGCCGCCGTACACGTCCGGGGGGTACTCCCGGGTCAGTAGTCCCACTCGCACCCGCGGACCCCCTGTCTGAAAGGACGTTGCCCCCCATGGTCACCCAGACCGGGCGCCCGGGGAAGAGCGTCCCGGGCCAGACCACGGAACCGGGCGGTGCCGCGGAGTGTTCCGCGGTGCCCGGGGAACCGCGGGGACGCCGGTACGGAGCCCCCTGGGGGAGGCCGTCAGGGTCCGTCCGCCCCGTCCTCCTCCCGGGCACCCACCCAGGGGATGACGGGGGCGGCTTCGTACTCCATCGGCAGTAGGACTCATTGGGTGCTCAGGGACGACGACGGGAGCACCGGGAAAAGGCATCGTGTTGTCCATGAAAGCCGACTGTTCGCCGCGCCGGGGCCGGCGCCCCGGTCTCCCGCAGAGGAGCTGCCGATGAGCGCCCTCGCGTTGTCCGTGCTGCTGTCGTTCGTCTCCGCCGTGGCGTACGCGGGCGGAGCGATCGTGCAGGAGCGGGTCGCGGTCTCCTCACCCGGTGAGCAGTACGCGCCACTGCGCCGGCCGGCCTGGTGGGCGGCGGTCGCGCTGAACGGCCTCGGCGGTCTGCTGCACGTGGTGGCGCTCGCCTACGGCCCGCTGAGCGTGGTCCAGCCACTGGGCGCGCTGACGATCGTGTTCGCGCTGCCGATGGCGGCGCTGTTCGTCGGCCGCAGGGCGGGAGCGACGGCGTGGCGCGGCGCCCTCATGGCGACCGTCGGTCTCGCCGGTCTGCTGTCCCTGGTCGGCGCGTCCGACGCGCAGTCCCTCGACACCGGCCGGCGGGTGGTGGTGGCCCTGACCACGGCCGTCGCGGTCGTCGCCCTGATGGTCGCGGCCCGGACCGCGCAGCGGCACCCGGCGGTGCGCAGCATCCTGCTCGCCGTCGCCTCCGGTATCGCCTTCGGCATGTCGTCCGTCTTCACCAAGACCGTGGCGGTGGACTGGGCCGACGGCGTCTCGGCGGGGGACGTGCCGTCCCTCGCGGTGATCGGTGTGCTGGCCACGGCCGGCCTGCTGCTCTCCCAGGCCTCCTACCGGGGCGCCGGACTCGCGGCTCCGCTGGCCACGCTGACGGTGGTGAACCCGGTGGTCGCGGCGGCGGTCGGCCTCACGATGTTCGGCGAGACCTTCCGCTACGGCGCGACCGGCACGGCGCTCGCACTGAGCTGCGGCGTGGTGGCGGCCGGCGGTCTGATCCTGCTGACGACGGAGCGGCTGGCCCGCGAGCAGCAGGCGGGGAGCGCCGGGGCGGACTCCCCGGTGGCGCCGGTCGGCTCGAGGTCTTCCCTGGTCACTGCGGTCGCCCCGGCGGCTGCGGGTGGTGCGGTTGCCGGCCCGGTCACTCCGGCGGTGGAGGTCGCGATGGCCGGAATGGCGGCCGCCGGGCAGTTCCCGAGGACGGCGGGTGCCGATTCGCTGTCCGGTTCCGTCGAGCGGCTGCTGCACTCCGAGCTCGCCCGGGACGTACGTGCGCGGGTGCCCGCCCCGGCCGCCGCGGGCCGCTCCCCGGCGGTGGGGGCGGTGGTCGGGGCCGCGAGGCCGTCGCCGCCGGTGTTCGCGTACGCGCCCTTCCACGGCGGCCCGTACCTCCCGACGCGCGTGCCGGACCGGCACCGCACGCGCGTCACATCCTGACGCCGCCCGCCCTCAGGTAGGCGACCGGGTCGATGTCCGATCCGAAACCGGGCCCCGTCCGCACCTCGAAGTGCAGATGCGGGCCCGAGCTGTTGCCCGTCGAGCCGGACCGGCCGATGCGCTGGCCCGCGGCGACCGACTGGCCGCTCCTCACCGAGATCGCCGACAGGTGCGCGTACTGGCTGTAGCGGCCGTCGGCGTGCCGGACCACCACCTGGTAGCCGAACGAGCCCTCCCAGCCGGCGCTGACGACGGTGCCCGGCGCGACCGACTTCACGGACGTGCCGGTGGGCACGGGGAAGTCGACACCGGTGTGGTAGCCCTTCGACCAGGAGGAACCTGCCTGGTGGTACGGCGTGCCCAGGGGGGCGGCGACCGGGGCCACGTGCGTGCCGCTCTTCTGGGTGGCGCGGTCCGCCCGTTCCTCGGTGCGCTGCGCGGGAGCTTTCTTCTCGGGGGCCTTCTTTTCGGGAGCCTTCTTCTCCGGTGTCCTGCTCCTGGATTTCTTGTTCTTGTCGGCCGTGTCCGCGGGTTTCGGGGCGGAGCGGGCCGGTGCGGCCTTCCCGCCGGGCAGGGTGAGCCGCTGGCCGGGCAGGATCAGGTCGGGGTCGGTGCCGACGGTCGCGCTGTTCGCGTCGTACAGCCCGCGCCAGCCGCCGCGGACCCGCTCCTCCTCCGCGATGCCGGAGAGGGTGTCGCCGTGGACCACGAGGTACATCTCGGCGCGGCCCGCGCGGGACTGGGGGGTGTTCTGCGGCTTGACGTCCTCGACGGTGGTGGCGGTGCCCGTGCCGTTGTTGCCGCCTGCCTTCGCGTCGGACCTGGCGTCGCTCTTCGCGTCGGTGCTGCCGGAGCGGCCGGCGGACGGGCGGACGTCGGGGGCGTCACCGCCCCGGGCCAGTCCGGCCCGCTGCGAGCACACCGGCCAGGCGCCGGGTCCCTGGCCGTCCAGGACCTTCTCGGCGATGGCGATCTGCTGGTCCTTGGTGGCCAGGTCCGCGCGCGGCGCGTACCGGGTGCCGCCGAAGGCCTCCCAGGTGGACTGGGTGAACTGGAGTCCGCCGTAGTAACCGTTGCCCGTGTTGATGTCCCAGTCGTCGCTGGACTCGCACGCGGCGACCTTGTCCCACGTGTCCACGTCGGCCGCCTCGGCGACCCCGGTCCCCAGAAGGGGAAGCGCCATTCCGGCACCACCCGCGGTGACGGTGAGCGAGGCCCGGTTGATCCTGTTCGGCTGGTACCGGCGATGCCGACCGCGCACGGCCATGGAGCCCCCCTCGACAACGCGTCAGAAGTGGCCAAAGTAAGCGTTGCGAACTGGCCGTGACAAGACGGCTATCAGCCGCGCGGATGCGCCAAGTGGCCGGTACTTTTCGTCCGTTGCCCTCCGCTTGGCGCCGTCGCTCGGCATGCTCCCGGCCGGGCGCGGCGCGTACGCCGGGCACGTACGCGTGTGCCGGAGGGGCCCGGACGAGCCCGGAGCGTACGTACACGGGCGCGGACGGGTGATGAGTACGAAGAGGGCTCCCGCCCGTATGGGGCGGCGGGATGTCGTACGACCCGCGTGTGCGGACGCGGTCACGGCACGTCAGGATGGTCAGAATGGTCGACGGGGGCCGGCCGGGCAGCGACCGGCAGCACCGGCGCCCTGGCAGCACCGCACCCCGGCAGCACCGACATCCCGGCAGTACCGATACCAAGGTCACTAGGAGTCAACCCAATGAGCAGTTCAGCGCAGATCGGCGTCACGGGTCTCGCGGTCATGGGCCGCAACCTCGCGCGCAACTTCGCCCGCAACGGCTACACGGTCGCGGTGCACAACCGGACGGCGGCGCGTACGCACGCCCTGGTGGAGGAGTTCGGGCACGAGGGCGGCTTCGTGGCGGCCGGGACGGCGAAGGAGTTCGTGGCGGCGCTGGAGCGTCCGCGGCGGCTGGTCGTCATGGTGAAGGCCGGTGAGCCGACGGACGCGGTGATCGAGGAGTTCGCGCCGCTGCTGGAACCCGGTGACATGATCATCGACGGTGGCAACGCCCACTTCGCCGACACCCGGCGCCGTGAGCGCGCGCTGCGGGAGCAGGGCATCCACTTCGTCGGCACGGGTGTCTCCGGTGGCGAGGAGGGCGCGCTCAACGGACCGAGCATCATGCCGGGTGGCTCGAAGGAGTCGTACGAGTCGCTGGGTCCGATGCTGGAGAAGATCTCGGCGAAGGCGGCCGACGGCGCGCCCTGCGTGACCCATGTCGGTCCCGACGGCGCCGGGCACTTCGTGAAGATGGTGCACAACGGCATCGAGTACGCCGACATGCAGCTGATCGGCGAGGCGTACCAGTTGCTGCGCGATGTCGCCGGGTACACGCCGGCGCAGATCGCGGACAGCTTCCGTACCTGGAACACCGGCCGGCTGGACTCGTACCTGATCGAGATCACGGCCGAGGTGCTCTCCCACGTGGACGCGGCCACGGGCAAGCCGTTCGTCGACGTGGTCGTCGACCAGGCGGAGCAGAAGGGCACGGGCCGCTGGACGGTGCAGATCGCGCTCGATCTGGGCGTGCCGGTGTCGGGGATCGCGGAGGCGGTGTTCGCGCGTTCGTTGTCGGGGCACGCGGCGCTGCGCGAGGCCTCGCGCGGGCTGGCGGGCCCGGCGGCCGCGCCGCTCGGCGAGGCAGAGGCCGCGGTGTTCGCGGAC
Source organism: Streptomyces sp. NEAU-W12 (assembly GCF_026242095.1). Classification (NCBI taxonomy): domain Bacteria; kingdom Bacillati; phylum Actinomycetota; class Actinomycetes; order Kitasatosporales; family Streptomycetaceae; genus Streptomyces; species Streptomyces sp. NEAU-W12. The sequence goes on along the minus strand of NZ_JAPJDM010000004.1, from coordinate 238,707 downwards.
CGGGTGGAGCAGGCGCTGTACGCGTCGAAGATCGTGTCGTACACGCAGGGCTTCCACGAGATCGCCGCGGGCAGTGAGGAGTACGGCTGGGACATCGACCTCGGCGCGGTCTCCGCGCTCTGGCGCGGCGGGTGCATCATCCGCGCGGCCTTCCTGGACCGTATCCGCGCCGCGTACGACGCCCGTGCCGATCTGCCGAGCCTGCTGTCGGACGAGACGTTCGCGCGGGAGATCGCCGACGCGCAGGACGACTGGCGCGAGGTGCTGGTCGCCGCGACCCGCCAGGGCGTGCCGACCCCCGGTTTCGCCGCGGCCCTCGCCTACTACGACGCCCTGCGCGCGGAGCGTCTGCCGGCCGCGCTCACCCAGGGGCAGCGGGACTACTTCGGCGCGCACACCTACCGGCGCACGGACCGCGACGGGTCGTTCCACACGCTGTGGGGCGACGACCGCAGCGAGGTCACCGCGTAGGCGGAGGATCCCTGACGGGCGCCCGGCGACGTGGTCGGCGGGCGCCCGCGTGCGGTGCCGGCCGTCAGGTGAGCGGCGGGCCCGGCTCCGGGTTCGGCACGGGTTCCGGGCCCGGCGGAATCGGCGAGGGGGACGGTTCGGGCGGTCCCGGCGTCGGCGGCGGACCGGGGACGGGCGGGCCCGGCGTCGGCGGCGGGGGTGTCGGCGCCGGGCCGGGGGGCGGCTCCGGGAGCGGGACCGGGTCGGGGTGGGGCTGGGGAGGCTGAGGATCCGGGCCCGGGTCGGGTCCCGGCGGAACCGGATCCGGGGCGGGTCCGGGCGGAACCGGATCCGGGGCGGGTCCGGGTGGGGCGGGGTCCGGGTGTGGTTGCGTCATGGCGGTGTCCTCCGGCCAGTCGGTCGGCCTCGGCTCTGGCCTACGTCGGCTCTGGTGTCGGCCCTGGACTACTCCCCCGCCTACCCGATGGCCGCGTCCCCAGTCACCTGCCCGTCTGAAGGGGGAGACCCGGGCACCGCTACCGGCGCCCCACTCTCTCCGCGCCCGCCGCGAGTCCTGCCCGCGGGCTGGACAGCACCGGGACGGTGGTCGTGGTGAGGCGCTCCGCCGGGGCCATCGAGGCCTGTGCGAGCACGATCACGTCGGCACCGGTGACGGCGTCGGCCGCGGCGGCGACCTGACGCACGTACGCCTTTGGGTCGCCCGCCTCGAAGCGGGCCCAGGCGCCCTCGACCAGCAGGGTGCGTACCTCGACGGGGCGGCCGGCACGGCGTGCCTCCTCCTCTACGAGTGCGGCCGTCGGCCCGAGCGTGCTCGCCAGGGCGGCGAGGACGGTCACACGCGGCCCGGCGGTCACGGCCGCGCGCGCCATCGGCCGGTCGACCCGCAGCACCGGCACACCGATCCGGTCGGCCGACGCCTCCGCGACCGAGCCGATGGTCGAGCACGTGCACAGCACGGCCCGAGCACCCGCGGCGACGGCCTCCCGCAGCCTCGCCCGTACGTCGTGGGCCACGGCCTCGGGCCCCTCCGCACGGGCCCGGACCAGCAGCTCCTCGTCGACGAGGTGCCGCAGCTCCAGCTCCGGACGGGTGTCGTCGCGCAGGGCGTCGAAGACGGGGACGTGGACCGGCGAGGTGTGCAGGAGGGCGAGCACGGGGGCGTCCAACGGCTCAGAAGCGCTCGGAGCGCGCCGCCGGCCACTGCGTCGCCGCCTGGACCGGACCCGGGGGGACGGCCGGGGCCCGGCCGGGGTGGCGTGCGGCCCACCGGGGGACGTACGGGCAGAGCGGGGCGACCACGACCTCCTCGCGGGCGGCGACGGCGTACAGCTCGCCCGCCGGGGAGCCCGCGATGCCCTTGCCCTCGTGGGCGGGCTCGACGGCGGTGTGCACCGGCACGCGTGCGTGCTCGGGGGATTCGAGGACGACGCACTCGATCCGGCCGACGGCCTCGCCGCCCTCGCCCGCCACCGCTTCCAGCCGGCCCGCCGCCCGGCCGTCGCGGCTCTCGATGACACTCATGAACACGTCACGTCCCTGCCGCTGTCCGTCACGGGTGCCACCGTGCGACTGTCACCGTCCGCGCCGGCCGCGCCGGTCATGCCTCTCAGACCGTGGCGGCCTGCGGGCTGCGCTGCTGGTCCGACCCCGGCACCGGTGCGGACGGGTCGGCGCCCAGGGCGACGATGCGGTTGTCGCGGTCCACGTGCACCACCCGGGGTTCCAGCGCCCGTGCCTCGGCGTCGGTCACCTGAGCGTAACTGATGATGATCACCAGGTCCCCGGGGTGGACGAGATGCGCGGCGGCCCCGTTGATCCCGACGACGCCGGAGCCGCGCTCCCCCTCGATGACGTACGTCTCCAGCCGGGCCCCGTTGGTGATGTCGACGATGTGCACGAGCTCACCGGGCAGCAGATCAGCGGCGTCGAGCAGATCGGCGTCGATCGTCACGGATCCCACGTAGTGCAGGTCGGCCTGGGTGACGGTGGCCCGGTGGATCTTGGATTTGAACATGGTACGCAGCATCGGGGTACTCCCACAAGTAGGCTCCCTGCCTGCGTTTTTGCAGGTCAAGGGCTGTTTTCACACTCTACAACGAGTCGCATGTTCGGGCGGCCGTCCCCAGGTTTTTCAGGACTCATGCTGACCACTTGCCGACTTTGCTGACGCCCCGTCAGGTGACTGGAGGAGGGCTTCGCCCACTCTCGCGGACCCCACCGTGGCAACGCCCCAAGCCTACGCAGCACCCCCCGAAGGGCGTCCGTGATCACCGTCACGCGGACGGTCTGGACGGCGGTCAGGAGCGAAGGCGCTCGACCGGAGGTCGGGCCACGCGCCGCCATGGGGCAGCTGGCCCAGACCCCTCGCATCCCGCCTCAGAGGAGGAGGCGCCCACAGCTCCATGAATCTGAGCGGCCGAAGCAGCGCGGCTGCACAGCGGCGGATCACCGGTCAGCCAAACCGGCGATTCTCACGACCATGGCTGTGGCTCGTCCGGTGACTCTTGGCGGTGGCACAGGGCAGGTGTCAAGGCAGGGCTTCGGCGTAGTTCGGTGTCGTCCGTTTTGATCATGTGAGGCCGAGGAGGGCGAGGGGCCGGGTGTGGTTCTCGGGCTGCCCGTCGGATCCGGTCTGCCGGTTTGCGAGCCAGGCTCCGACCGCGCGGTCCAGGGCGTCCGCGTCGATTCTGGCCGGCAGTCGCAGGTGTTGTGAAACGCGGGCTCATCACAACGCAGGGTGTGCGCGTCGGCCACAAGCAGGGCCCGTGTGTTCACGCTCCGGTGCCACCGACAGCCACCCCTCGCAAGGACCCGTACAGCATCAGCACCACCGCGCTGAACAGTGACACCGCGGCGGTGATAACGAGCAGCGGCCCCAGACCCAGGCCAGGTATCACCGCACCGGCCAGGGCCGGTGCCGCGACCGAGCTGAGGGCTCCCACGACCAGGCAGGCCATAAACGCCGCGCCTGCGCGCTCGGGTACCAGCTCGGCGGTCCAGAGCGCGAGCACCGCCGATCCCGTCATGTACCCCATACCGAAGATGCACGCCGAGGCCGCCGTCGCGGCCAGGGAGTCGCCGGCCACCCCCAGCAGCGTGAGCGCCGCACCGACCGTTGCCAGGCACAGCGCGGCGACCCGGAAGCTGCCCACTCGCTGCGCCAGGGCCCCGGTCGCCACCCCCACCATGCCGGTGAGACCAATGGCCGCATACAGCGCCGGAACGGCTGCCGCCGGGAGGGTGCCGCGGTCCAGGACGTCGGCGGCATAGGTGAAGTAGATGACGATGACCGCGAAGTAGACAACGGAGTAGGCTGCCGGGACCCGCAGCGCTGCCACCAGCGAGGAGGCACCGGGTCGTTCCTCCGGGTGTGGGGTCGACCTGGTCCGCGGCACCAGGCTCAGGTTCACGAGTGCGGCGGCCACCGCGGCCAGGGCGATGCCGGCCCAGACCAGGCGCCACGAGCCCACCACGCCCAGGACGGCCAGCCCACCCAGCAGTACCAGTCCGCCGCTGGTGCCGGTCGTGATGACCGCCAACGCTCCGGGCTGCTGCCGCAAGGGCACCGATCGGGTCACGATGTCGGAGTAGGGCGCCCAGACCCAGCCGCCGGCGCTGCCGGCCAGGACGACTCCGACGGCCAGCAGCGAGGGGGACTGCGCGAGGGTCACGATCACCGCTCCCGCAGCGCCGCAGGCCCCGCCCACGGTCGTGGGAGCGCGCGAACCCTGGTGAGCGGCGATCCGTCCCGCGAGCAGCAGGCCGGCCAGGTAGCCCGCGAACGTTGCGCTGGCGATGAGGCTGAGCAGCAGCTCGGAGAGCCCCAGGTCCTCCCGGATGCCGGGCAGCGTCAGACCGTAGGCGTAGCGGGCCATGCCGAAGGCGACCCCGACCACCGCCGCTCCGGCCAGACCGATCCGTCCGCCTGCGGAGAGCGTCATACGTTCCCCCTCACGCCGTGGGCCCGGCTACGTCACGGACCTCAGGCTGACTCCGGGGAGGATCGACAATCACTGCGTGCATGCACCGACTCTCCCACGGCCATACAGAACCGACTGGCCCCGGCAACAACGATGCACCAGAGCCCCTTACCCTCTTCAGAGCTGAAGGGTCACCATGCCAGGGTCTTTGAAGAGTGCTCTTGTGTGCGGGTTCGTCAGGTGAGTCCGAGGACGGTGAGAGGCCGCTGGTGGTCGCGGGCGGTGCGGCGGAGGGCGGCGGTGTTGGTGTCCGTCCCGGCGGTGGATGCCGATGGCGAGGTCGCATGAACCGGCCATGACGCGGGGCAGGTTGCGGATGCGCGAGGCCTCCTCGTGGAAGGTTCGGTCGCGGACGTGGTGCAGGGGACGAGACGATCCGGGATATCCGTTCTGAGCGGTCGCGCCGGGCCGGCCCGCACGGCACGCGGCGCCGCCCGTCGGCCGGGGTCACGCGGCGTGCGGGCGGTTGCCCCGGTATTCCGCGATCGACGAGCTCGGCTGCGGCGGCGGGCCCAGGAACTGCTCGTAGCGGGCGTCGTTGTCGATGAACCGCTTCAGCCAGCTGATGCTGTACTTCGCGATCGTCGTGTTCGGTGCGTTCGGCGTGAAGTGGCCGGTGTCGTTCGGCTTCAGGTACGCCCGGTCCAGCGAGGACGGCAGGCTCTCGTAGAACGGCTCGGAGTGCGAGCGGGCCGGGGCGACGCCGTCGCCGTCCGCTCCCACGACGAGGGCGGGTGTCCGGATCTCCGGCCAGCTCTTGTCCGGGTTCCAGGCGGTGAGCGCAATGGCGGCCTTGAGCGGGGGGCGGCCCTTGGCCGCCTCCAGCGTGCCGCCCGTCGAGTGGCCCACGCCCTCGAGCCGCGTGCTGTCCGCCCGGCTGCCGGCACTGCTGGTCTTCGTGAGGTGGTCGAGCGCGGCCGGCAACTGGTCGCCGCGGGAGGCCGGCTGGTCGGAGGTGGTGTTGGTGTCGATGGTGGACACCACGAAGCCCTGGGAGGCGAGCCGCGGCCCCAGCCAGGCGTTCGAGGACTGGCGCGCGGTGATTCCAGGGGTGATCGCCACGGCGTCGAACGTGCCGTCGCCGGTGCTGGTCGGGTGGTGAATCGTGCCACCGCCGAACCCGGACACGCGGAACCGGGAGACCCTGGTCCCGGAGACGGCGTACGCGGCGCGCGTGGCCGTCACACTGGCCTCGGTGGGGGCCGGACCGCGCTCGTGGGGGTTCTCGGCGGCGTTCGCGCCGCCGGTGAGCGCGGTCGCCGGACCGGCCGGCGCCGCCGCGGACGCGAGGAGCCCCGGGACCGGTCCGCGGAACCGACGGCGGTGCCGCGCCGGGCCGTTCGCCGGGGCGGGTGTGGACGACTGGGGAGTTGCCTGCATGAGTGGTTTCCTCTCTCCTCGTTCCCCGACGGCGGGTGCGCGGGCGGGCCGGGGAGCCGGGCGCCCGACGGCTGTTGACACGTGTCGTCGGCCGTGGACCGTGTCCTCGCGGGGGTCGAGGAGGACGGTGGTTCGCGGATCGGGCAGGCGTCCGGGCCGTATACGGACGGCAGGGCGCCCTGGTACGTGCGCGTTCCCGGGTAGGGGCGGTGTCGTGGAACTGCCGGAACCGGCCTTGCCGTCCGGCGGCCCGGGCGGCGTGCCGTTTGTTCGGTCCCGGCTCCGCGGACGGGAAGTTGCGCCACTCGACGCGCGGCACTCCCTCGTTGACGTACGTGCGGCCCAGCGCCAGCGGGTCGTCCGGCTCCCTGCGACGGAGACCTCGGCGAGTCGCCGCTCTCCACCGGCAGCACGCGGACGAGCAGGGCACCGACGGAGGGCCGGCCGCTGCTCGGGCCGCGCCTTCTTCGGGCAGGGAGCCGTCTCCGCCTCCTCGTCCCGCACACCATGGACCGGACACCACCGGGCGTATGGGAATCGGGACCGGACACGTATCCGAACCGGGACCGGGGTCCTGGCACGCCGCTTGCCGCACACGTCGCAGGGTGCTCCGGCCCGCTCCGGGAACGCCTTCCGGGAGGCACGCCCTGCTTCACCGTCCGGTTCGGCGGTGGAGCACGTCCGGCAGGGCGGGGCGCGGTTCCGCGGCGAGCGGCGCCCGGGCGGTACGGAAGCGCAGATGCACGAGCGCAACGCCGCATCCGACGCGGGGTGACGCTGCCGGCCGTCCTCCCCTGCGGGTCCAGGGGAGCTGCTCCACCGGTCCGGGGCACCGCTCCGCGGCGCGATTTCCCCGTTCAGCCGGTCGAACGAACCCTCCGGGTGGCGGCGCGCCGAAGGGGCCGCCGACGGTGCGCCGGTGCCACCAAGAGGTCCGACGGCAACGCCTCACACACCCTGCAGTTCGCTTGTGCACATTTACTGAATCGTTTTCTGACAACGTTCGACAATCCCGTCCCGTGATCGGCAAAGCCAACTCCCGCAGGTAGAGACCACTGCCCCGCACCCTTGCGACGTCGATAACGGTTTGTGTTTGGTTCCGTGATTTCCCGATGGTCTGTGTTGACTTTACGAGTCGTTAACAGTCAATGTGTGCGCACCCCGACCGCTCTGGGACACGTAGCAGAGCGGCACGCACCTGAGGAGACGCCATGTCACTGCGGACCCAACGCCCCGTGCTCCGCCGGGCCCTGGTGGCCCTTGCCGCCCTTCCCCTGCTCGCCACGGCGGCGTGCGGCGGTGGCTCCGGCGCCGAGGACAGCGCCTCGGGCGGTCAGGGCACGTGCGAGAAGAGCGAGGGCAAGGTCAAGCTGACGTACTGGTCCTGGATCCCCGGCGTCGAGAAGGCGGTGGCCGAGTGGAACCGCCAGAACCCGGACATCCAGGTGTCCGTCAAGTCGACCCCGAACGGCAACGCCGGCACGTACCAGAACATGTCCAACGCCCTGAAGGCGGGCAACGCCCCCGACCTCGGCCAGATCGAGTACGACTCGCTGGCGAGCTTCCGCCTCCAGGAGGGCCTCACCGACATCGCCGCGTGCGCGGGCGTCAAGGAGGCCGAGGACGACTTCGTCGAGTGGACCTGGTCGCAGGTGACCTTCGGGTCCGGCGGCGAGGACGGGGTCTGGGCGGTGCCGCAGGACACGGGTCCGATGGCCCTCTTCTACCGCAAGGACCTGTTCGAGAAGCACGGCATATCCGTCCCGGGGACCTGGGAGGAGTACTACGAGGCGGCCAAGAAGCTGAAGAAGGCCGACCCGAAGGCGTACATGACGCACTTCTCGCAGACGGACCCGAACTGGTTCAGCGGCATGCTGTGGCAGAAGGGCGCGAACATGTTCGCCCAGGAGGGCGACACGTGGAAGGTCGACATCGACAGCCCGGCCGCCGGCGAGGTGGCGGACTACTGGCAGAAGATGATCGACGAGAAGCTGGTCGCGACCGATCTGCAGGGCTTCTCCCCGGCGCTCTACAAGGCGTGGAACGACGGCGAGGTGGCGACCTGGGTCAGCGCCGCCTGGGGCTACAGCACCATCCGTGACAACGCCAAGGCGACCTCCGGCAAGTGGGGCGTCGCGCCGATGCCGCAGTGGTCGGCGGGCGACGACACGGCCGGCAACTGGGGCGGCTCGACCACGGCCGTCCTCGGCAAGAGCGAGCACCCCCACGAGGCGGCGAAGTTCGCGCTGTGGCTGAACACGGACCCGAAGGCGCTGGAGATCCTCAACCGTGAGGGCGGTCTCTACCCCGCGGCCACCGAGGGACTCGAGCTGGAGGCCCTGCAGCAGCCGGTGGACTTCTACGACGGCCAGAAGATCTTCGACGTCTTCGCCGACGCCTCCAAGAACGTCACCACGGACTGGACCTTCGGTCCGACGATGACGGACACCTACCGCTTCATGGGTGACGGCATCGCGGGAGCGCTGGGCGGCAAGGGAACGCTCGAGGACGCACTCGCGCAGACGGACGCCAAGACGGTGGACTCCCTGGAGAAGCAGTCCCTCGAGGTCGCGAAGTAAGTGACGGGCACCGGCGGTGCGTGGGAACACGCCCGCCGGTCCTTTCCCCCCTCGTCAAGGAAGCCTGGGAAGAGACCACGACATGACCGTCGACCGGACAGCCGCGGCAGCGGCGCCGCCAGCGAAAAACACCGCAGCTACCGCTCCGCCGCGCCGCAGGCGGAACTGGGCGCCCGCCTTCTTCCTCCTGCCGTTCTTCATACCGTTCGTGCTGTTCACCCTGGCGCCGGTCGGCTACGCCTTCTACCAGAGCCTGCTCAAGACGGAACGGACCGGCGGCACCTTCGGCCGCAAGACGACCGTGTTCGCCGGTCTCGAGCAGTACAGGGAAGTGTTCGGCGACGCCGAGTTCCTCGGCAGCGTCGGCCGGGTGCTGCTCTTCGGCCTGGTGCAGATCCCGGTGATGCTGCTGCTGGCCCTGGTGCTCGCGCTGCTGCTGGACTCCACGGTGGCCCGCCTCAAGCGCTTCTTCCGCATCGCCTACTTCGTGCCGTACGGCATCCCCGGCGTGATCGCCGCACTCATGTGGGCCTTCCTGTACGATCCGCGCCTGTCGCCCGTCGTGGACCTGCTCGACAGGGCCGGGTCCGCGCCGGACTTCCTCGGCTCGTCGATGATGCTCTGGTCCATCGGCAACATCGTGACCTGGACCTACACCGGGTACAACATGCTGATCATCTACGCCGCGCTGCAGGCCGTCCCGTCCGACATCTACGAGGCGGCACGCATGGACGGAGCGGGCGAGGCGACGATCGCCTGGCGCATCAAGATCCCCATCCTGCGTCCGGCCCTCATTCTGACGGGTGTCTTCTCGATCATCGGGACCCTGCAGCTGTTCACCGAACCACAGGTGCTGCGCTCCATCTCCACCAGCGTCACCAGCACCTACACACCGAACCTGGCGGCCTACTCGCTCGCCTCGTCGGACAACTACAGCGAGGCCGCCGCCATGTCGGTGACGCTGGCCCTGGCCACGTTCGTCCTGTCGTTCGGATTCCTCAAGCTCACGGGTCGAAAGGCTGAATCATGAGCCTCCTCACCGACACCGCGGGCGCCCACGCGCCCGCGCCGGCCTCCGGGACGACACCGCGCGGCCCGCGGGAGAGCCGCCTCTCGGTGGTCGTCGCCACCGGTTTCCTGGCCGTGATCGCCCTCTACATGCTGCTTCCGGTGTTCTGGCTGGTCGTCTCGGCCACCAAGAGCCAGGGCGACCTGGTCGGCTCGTTCGGCCTGTGGTTCTCCGACTTCCACCTGATCGACAACCTGCGGGCGCTGTTCGCCAAGCAGGACGGGGTCTATCTGCCCTGGCTGCTCAACAGCCTCCTCTACGCCGGCGCGGGTGCGGCCGTCGGCACGCTGCTGTCCGCCATGGCCGGCTACGCCCTGGCCAAGTACCGTTTCCGCGGGCGGGAGTTCCTGTTCTCCGTCGTGCTCGGCGGTGTGCTGGTCCCGGCCACGGCGCTCGCGCTGCCGCTGTTCCTGCTCTTCGCCAAGGTGGGCGCCACCAACACCTTCTGGGCGGTCTTCCTGCCGAGCATCGTCAGCCCGTTCGGCGTCTACCTCTCGCGCATCTTCGCTGCCGCCTCCGTGCCCGACGAACTCCTGGAGGCGGCCCGCATCGACGGGTCGGGAGAGCTGCGGACCTTCTTCACCATGGCGCTGAGGCTGATGTCGCCCGCCATGGTGACGATCTTCCTGTTCCAGTTCGTGGTCATCTGGAACAACTTCCTGCTCCCCCTGGTGATGCTCCAGGACGACCGGCTCTACCCGGTCACCCTGGGCCTGTTCACCTGGCAGTCCCAGGTCAGCCGCGACCCCTCGCTGCAGATCCTCAGCCTCACCGGGTCGCTGGTGTCGGTCGTCCCGATCGTCATCACCTTCCTGGTGCTCCAGCGCTACTGGAAGGCCGGTCTCGCGGCGGGAGCGGTGAAGTCGTGAACGACGCGCTCAAGCAGCTGTCCGACCGGCTCGGCGGCATCGCCTACGGCGGCGACTACAACCCGGAGCAGTGGCCGCGCGAGGTGTGGGAGGAGGACGTCCGCCTCATGCGCGAGGCCGGCGTCAACCTCGTCACCGTCGGCGTCTTCTCCTGGGCGTTCCTGGAGCCCCGCCCGGGAACGTACGAGTTCGGCCTGCTCGACGAGGTCATGGACCTGCTGCACGCCAACGGCATCGCCGCCGACCTGGCGACGGCCACGGCGTCTCCGCCGCCCTGGTTCTCACTGCGCCACCCCGAGGCGCTGCCGGTGACCGCCGACGGCGTCCGGCTGAGTCACGGCTCGCGGCAGACGTTCTGCCCGAGCAGCCCCGCGTACGCCGAGGCGGCCGGCCGTCTCGCCGAACGGCTCGTGGAGCGGTACCGCGACCACCCCGCGCTCGCGCTGTGGCATCTGCACAACGAGTGGGGCAACCACAACGCGCACTGCTTCTGCGACACCAGTGCCGAGGCGTTCCGGGGCTGGCTCCGGCAGCGGTACGGCGGTCTCGACGGCCTCAACGAGGCCTGGGGCACGGCGTTCTGGAGCCAGCGGTACGGCGACTGGGCGGAGGTCGTGCCGCCGCGCGCCACCGCCGCCGTGCCGAATCCGACCCAACGGCTCGACTTCTGGCGGTTCTCCTCGGACGCGCTGCTGGGGCTGCACCGGCGCGAGGCCGGGATCGTGCGCCGCCTCTCCCCCGGCGTGCCGCTCACCACCAACCTCCTGGTCACGCTCGAGAAGAAGGTCGACGGGTTCTCCTTCGCCGAGGAGTGCGACTTCGTCTCCGTGGACCAGTACCTCACGGCCGCGGACCCCGAGGCGCACGTCGGGCTGTCCCTCGACGCCGACCTCGCGCGCGGCATGGGCGGCGGTGCGCCGTGGCTGCTGATGGAGCACTCCACCTCCGCGGTGAACTGGCAGCCCCGCAACGTCGCGAAGACCCCGGGGCAGATGCGTCGCAACAGCCTCGCGCACGTGGCGCGCGGCGCCGACGGCGTCCTGTACTTCCAGTGGCGCCAGTCGAGGGCCGGCGCCGAGAAGTGGCACTCGGCGATGCTGCCGCACGGCGGCACGGACACCAAGACCTGGCGTGAGGTCACCGCTCTCGGCCGGGATCTGGGGGCACTGGCGGAGGTGCGCGGCACCCGCGTGGTGTCGGACGTGGCGCTCCTCTTCGACTGGAACGCCTGGTGGGCCCTCGAGGCGGAGGCCACCCCCTCGCAGGACGTGCGCTACCTCGACCTGGTCCGCGCCTGGTACGAGGCACTGTGGTCGCTGGGTGTCACCTGCGACCTCGTGCATCCCGGGAGCGACCTGAGCGGTTACCGGCTGGTCCTCGTTCCCAGTCTCTGCCTGACGAGCGACACGGACGCGGCGGCGCTGAACGGGTTCGTCGCGCAGGGCGGACATGCGGCCGTCGGTTTCTTCAGCGGCGTGGTGGACGAGAACGACCACGTCCGCCTCGGCGGCCATCCCGGAGCGTACCGGGACATGCTCGGCATCCGGGTCGACGAGTTCTTCCCGCTCCGGGAGACGGAGACGGTCCGGCTCTCCGACGGCTCACAGGCCACGGTCTGGACCGAACTCGTCGAACCGCGGGGGGCCGGGACGGTCCTGTCGTTCGCGGCGGACCCGTCGTGCGGCGGCCCGGCCCCGGGGCACGCCGCGGTCACCCGTCACCACTACGGCGACGGTGTGTCCTGGTACGTGGCGACGCGCCCGGACGCGGGCGCCCTGCGCGGGCTGCTGGCCCGGGTCTGCCGGGAGGCGGGGGTCACCGCCGCGGCCGAGGTCCCGGCCGGGGTCGAGGCGGTCCGCAGGCGCGGCCCGGACGCCACGTACCTGTTCCTGGTCAACCACTCCCCGAGCGACGTGTCCGTCGCGGCCTCGGGCACCGACCTGCTGAGCGGCACCACCGCCGACGGCGAGGTCGTCGTCCGCGCGGGCGACGTCGTGGTGGTCCGGGAAGACGGCGCCCCGTCGCCGGGCCGGTGACGGGATGCTCGCCAGGCAACGGCAGGAGAAGATAGCCCAGCTCGTCCGGCAGCACGGCTCGATCCGGGTGAGCGCGCTGACCGAGCGGTTCGACGTGTCCGACATGACGATCCGGCGCGATCTGGAGGTCCTCGAGCGGCGGGGTCGTCTCGACAAGGTCCACGGCGGCGCGGTCACACCGGACCACGGCGGCACCGCCGAACCGGCGTTCACGCAGAAGCGGTCCCTCCAGACCGCGGCCAAGGAGGCCATCGCGGCCGCGGCCGCCCGGCTCGTCGCTCCGGGCTCGGCGGTCGGCCTGACCGCGGGGACCACCACGTGGACGCTCGCCCGGCACCTGCTCGACGTCCCGGACATCACGGTGGTCACCAACAGCGTCCGGGTGGCGCAGACCCTGCACACCCACCGGCGGCAGAAGCAGACGGTCGTGCTCACCGGCGGCGTGCGCACCCCCTCCGACGCGCTGGTGGGGCCGGTCGCGGTCACCGCGCTGAGGACGCTCCACGTCGACGTGCTGTTCATGGGTGTGCACGGCATGGACGCCCTGACCGGCTTCACCACGCCGAACCCGCAGGAGGCGGAGACGAACCGGGCGATGTGCCGCTCGGCACGACGGATCGTGGTCCTCGCCGACCACACCAAGTGGAACACGACCGGCACGGCGGCCATCGCCGCGCTGGAGACGGCCGACACACTCATCACCGACTCGGGCGTCGACGGGCACTGCCGCGAGGTGCTGGCACGCGGCGTCGGTGAACTGACCGTGGTCGAGCCGACCCGGCTTTCACAGCGGGCGGCTCCTGCCCACCCCCATCCCGGACCGACCGAAAGCGTACGCACGTGACCGCCGACCGTTCTTCCCGTCCCGTCCATTTCCGTGCCGGGGGCACGAGCCTGGTCCTCGACTGCTCGGGGCCCCGCCTCCCACGGGTGCTGCACTGGGGGGCCGACCTCGGGGACCTGGGGGACGGCACCTCGGGCGGCGCGGACGACCTCGCCTCCCTCGCCGCGGCGAGCGTCGCCGAGCTGGGCACCAGCGTTCCCGACGTCCCGGTCCCCGTGAGCGTGCTGCCCGAGCAGTCGGCCGGCTGGCTGGGCACACCGGGACTGGCCGGCCACCGCGAGGGCGCCGACTTCTCCTGCGCGTTCACCGTCCGCGAGCTGCGGCTGACGGCCCCCCGCTCGCTGACGGTCGAGGCCACGGACGAACAGGCCCGGCTCGGCCTGCGGTGGGAGCTGGAGCTGACCTCCTCCGGCCTCGTCCGCCACCGCGCGTTCCTCACCAACCGGGGTGAGGGCCCCTACACGCTGGAGGCGCTGCAGCTCGCCCTGCCGGTACCGGCCCACGCCGCCGAAGTGCTCGACCTGACCGGCCGCCACCTGCGGGAACGTTCTCCGCAGCGGCACGGGTTCACCCTCGGCACGCACCTTCGGGAGAACCGTCGCGGCCGCACCGGCGTCGATGCGACCCTCGTCCACACCGTGGGTGAGCGGGGTTTCGGCTTCCGCGGCGGTGAGGTGTGGGGTCTGCACGTGGCGTGGAGCGGCAACCACCGCACGTTCGCCGAGCGGACGAACTCCGGCGTCTCGCTCCTGGGCGGCGGTGAGCTGCTCCTGCCGGGCGAGGTGCGTCTGGGGCCCGGCGCCACGTACGGGACTCCGTGGATGTACGGCGCGTACGGCCGGGGCCTGGACGACATGGCGGCCCGCTTCCACGCCCACCTGCGGCAGCGCCCGCATCACCCCGCCACACCGCGGCCCGTCACACTCAACACCTGGGAGGCGGTCTACTTCCGGCAGGACCTGGAGACCCTCACGGCCCTGGCGGACGCGGCGGCGGAGGTCGGCGCCGAACGGTTCGTACTCGACGACGGCTGGTTCCGCGGACGCCGCGACGACCGGGCCGGGCTGGGCGACTGGTACGTGGACCCCGATGTCTGGCCGCAAGGGCTGCACCCGCTCGTCGCGCACGTGCGTTCCCGGGGGCTGCAGTTCGGCCTCTGGGTCGAACCCGAGATGATCAACCCGGACTCGGACCTGGCCAGGGCCCGTCCGGAGTGGATCCTGTCGGCGGCCGGGCGCATGCCACCGGAGGCCCGGCACCAGCAGGTGCTCGATCTGGGCCGTCCGGAGGCGTACGCGTACGTGCTCGACCGGCTGGACGCCCTGGTCGCCGAGTACGCCGTCGACTACCTCAAGTGGGATCACAACCGCGACCTCGTCGACGCGGGCAGCGGTGGGCGCGGCACCGGCGGGGTGCACGCCCAGACCACCTCGGTGTACGCGCTGATGGACGAACTGCGCCGACGCCACCCGGCGCTGGAGATCGAGTCCTGCTCCTCGGGCGGCGCCCGGGTGGACCTCGGCATCCTCGAACGCAGCGACCGGGTGTGGACGAGCGACTGCATCGACGCCCTGGAGCGGCAGCAGATCCAGTGCTGGACGGGCCTGTTGCTGCCTCCGGAGCTGATGGGCGCGCACGTCGGCGCGCCCGTCTCGCACACCACGGGCCGCACGCACGGTCTCGACTTCCGCGCCGGCACCGCGCTCTTCGGCCACATGGGCATCGAGTGGGACCTCACCCGGGCGACGCCCGGGGAACGCCGTCGGCTCGCCGACTGGATCGAGGCCCACAAGCGCCTCCGCCCGCTGCTGCACGGCGGGACGGTCGTCCACGCCGATCACCACGATCCCGCGCTGCTGGTGCACGGCGTCGTGGCTCCCGACCTGTCCCGTGCCGTCTACGCCGTGGTGCAGACGGCGACGAGCGTGCAGGCTCCGGCGGGCCGCGTGCGCCTGCCCGGCCTGGCGCCGGACGCGCGCTACGCCCTCGCCCCGCTGCCGCCGGGGGACGGGTTCCGGGGGCCGACGACAAGCCCTCTGCCCTGGTGGACACCGGAGGGTGTCACGCTGTCGGGCCGTGCCCTGTCCGTCCTCGGCGTCCAGGCGCCCACCCTCCACCCGGAGAGCCTGGTACTGATCGAGGCCCGGCGGCTCGCGCCCTGACCGTCGGCCGTCGGCTTCCCGCCGGACCGGCCCACGGCATGCGCACGCACATGAACTCCGGTGACGCGGCACAACACCCTCCCCCACGGCAAGGACTCCGACGACAGCGTCAACGACGCCAGCTACGAGGTCGTCTACGTCGGCGGCCACGACTACGGCCCGAACAGGAGCAGCGGCCGCTACACCGGCGGCACCGGCGCCCGGGCCGAGAACATGTCCCCGATGTGGACGTTCTGCGGCATCCCCACGCTCCCTGCGGTTCGGAGACCGGGTTCCAGAAGGGCAGGAAGATCGACTGCGGTCCGAGTCGTCCGCCGGCCACAACGGGCCGGGCGTATTACGGCGACCATGTCGCCGGCGAGGCGGAGGGCTCCGGCTCCTCCCGGGTCGACCCGGCCACCGGCGCCGTCGCCACGACGCCGGAGCAGCCCCTGGTCGAACACGTACAGCGCCTGAACCAGATCCGCCGGGCCGTTCCGGTACTCCGGACGGGCCAGTACTCCACGGACGGCATCGGCGGCGGCATGGCCTTCAAGCGCCGCTGCACCCTCGGCTTCGGTCAGCAGCGTGCCTTCCTTCGCACCCACCGGTCTCTACCCGTGGTTGTCCTACCTGCTGATCGCCGTCGGTGGGATTCTCGCCACCACCACCGCCGGGATCACACACCCCCGCAGCCCTCCCCGGCGGATCCGCGACCGGCTCCGCCACCGGAGCACCACCCGCACCGTTCCCGGGCGGGCCGGCCGGGCTCGCCCGGGCGAAGCCGCCGCGGTGAGGGAAGGCGCCGCCGGACGGTCCCACCGAGGCGGCAGAGGCCGAGACAGCCCCGGCAGGTGCGGACCCGGCGGGGGCTGTCCCGGAGGACGGGTCAGTCCTGCGCCGCCGGCTCCTGGGTGAAGGCCGCGTGGAAGCGGCGGGTGTGGTCCACCTGGCGTTCCGGGCCGGTCAGGGTGACCGTCGCCGTCAGGCGCGCGTCGGTGCTCGAGGCGGCCAGGCGGAGTTGCAGGTCGCCGGGTTCGACGATCCGGTGGCCGTCGCGGCCGGTGAAGGAGGCCACGTCGGCCGGAACCGTGACGTGGATCCTGCGTGTCTCGCCCGGCTCCAGCTCCACCCGGGTGTAGCCGACGAGCCGCTGCACCGGCTGGACGACGGAGGCGACCGGGTCGTGGAGATAGAGCTGGACGACTTCGGTGCCGGACCGCTCACCGGTGTTGCGGACGGTGAGGGAGAGGGTGAACTCACCGTCCGTGGAAACCTGTTCGGCGTCCACGGCGAGGTCGTTCCAGGCGAACGCCGTGTACGTCAGGCCGTGTCCGAAGCCGAACGCCGGCGTCGGGTCGATGTTGGACACCTCGCTGACCTGGGCGAGCCGTGCGCCGAGGTAGGTGGTCGGCTGGGACCCCGGGCTGCGCGGCACCCCGACCGGGAGCCGTCCGGAAGGGCTGGTACGGCCGCTCAGTACCCCGGCGATCGCCTGGGTGCCCGCGACTCCGGGGAAGAAGGACTGCACGATCGCCGCGGACTCGGCGACGGCGCGGCCGAGCGCGTACGGCCGCCCGGCGAGCAGGACGGTCACCACCGGCCTGCCGGAGTCGAGCAGTGCGTCCAGCAGACGCTGCTGGACGCCGGGCAGGGCCAGGGACTCCGCGTCGCAGCCCTCTCCGCTGGTGCCGCGGCCGAACAGACCCGCGCGGTCGCCGAGTACGGCGATGACGACGTCCGCGTCCCGTGCCGCGTCGACCGCTTCACCGATGCCGGAGAGGTCCCCGTCGTCGACGCCGGTCCCGCGGGCGACGGTGATGTCCGCGTCGGGAAACTCCGCGGCCAGGGTGTCCCGCAGGGTGGGCAGGTCGATCCCGACCGGGACGTCCGGGTGCTGCACGCCCACGTGTTGGGGAAAGGAGTAGCAGCCCAGTACGGCGGTGGCCTCGGCCGCGTTGGGGCCGACCAGGGCGATGCGGCGGGGCCGGGCGAGCGGCAGGGTGCCGTCGTTGGCGAGCAGGACGATCGCCTTCTCGGCGATCTCGCGGGCCAGTTCCCGGTTCTCGGGCCGGTCCAGGTCGATCGTGCCGCGCAGGGCGTCCGGATCGTCCGGGTCCACGCCGTCGAGCGCGGGCGGCACCGGGCTCCAGTCCGGATCGAGCAGGCCGAGCATCGCCTTCTGGCCGAGGACGCGGCGCAGGGCGCGGTCGATGACCGGCTCCGGTACCCGGCCGTCGGCGACGGCCTCGGCGAGCGGTGCGCCGAACGTCTTGACGGTGGGCAGTTCGACGTCGACGCCGGCCTTCAGCGCGGCGCCCGCGGCCTGCGCCCAGTCGCCCGCGACGCCGTGCAGGGTCTTGAGGAAGGCGATGCCGAAGTAGTCGGCGACGACGGTGCCGTCGAAGCCCCAGGTGTCGCGGAGCAGTCCGGTCAGCAGGCTCTCGTCGGCCGCGGCGGGGACGCCGTCGGTGTCCGTGTAGGAGTGCATCACGGAGCGGGCGCCGCCCTCGCGGATCGCCATCTCGAACGGTGGCAGCAGGACGTCGGCCCGTTCGCGGGCGCCCATGGGCGCGGGGGCGAGGTTACGTCCGGCGCGGGAGGCCGAGTAGCCGACGAAGTGCTTGAGGGTGGCGACGATCCCGGCGGACTCCAGGCCCTGGACGTACGCGGTGCCGATGGTGCCGACGAGGTAGGGGTCCTCGCCGATGGTCTCCTCCACCCGGCCCCAGCGGGCGTCGCGCACCACGTCGAGGACGGGCGCGAGACCCTGGTGGACACCGACGGACCGCATGTCGCGGCCGATGGCGCTGGCCATCCGGCGCACCACGTCCGGGTCGAAGGTGGCGCCCCAGGAGAGCGGGACGGGGTAGGCGGTGGCTCCCCAGGCGGCGAAGCCCGCCAGGCATTCCTCGTGCGCGACGGCGGGAATCCCGAAGCGGCCCGCCGAGGTGATACGGGACTGGGTGCGCAGCAGGGAGAGCGCGCCGAGCGCCGGGTCGACGGGTGCGGTGCCGAAGGGGCGGGTCAGCTGGCCCAGCCCGGCGGGCAGAAGCGCGTCGAGGTCGACGGCCTCCTCCATGTCGTGCTGGTGCGGGGCCACTTCGCCGCCGTCGGCGGACGCGCCGACCCACACGCCGTACAGCTGGGCGATCTTCTCGTCCAGGGTCATCGCGCCGATCAGCGCGTCGACCCTGTCGGCGACGGGGCGGTCGGGGTCGTTCCAGAGGGGGATTTCGGGGATGGTCTCTACGGCCACGTCGGCAGTCACTTTCCTCCGACACCCATCAGACCCTGGACCAGGGCACGACGGGCGAACAGGTAGACGAGCAGGATGGGCACCATGGACAGCACCACGGCTCCCAGCAGACCGGGGATGTCGATACCGTGTTCGGTCTGGAAGTTGTACAGACCCAGGGTGACGACCTTGCTGGAGTCGGACTGGGTCAGGACGAGCGGGAACAGGAAGCCGTTCCATGCCTGGAGCGCGGAGAAGACCACGATCGTGGACAGTCCGCCCCTCGACAGCGGCAGTACGAGTTGGAAGAACATGCGCCGCGGGGAGGCGCCGTCCATGGCCATGGCCTCGTACAGTTCCGGGGAGATGTCGCGCATCGCGCCGCTGAGGATCAGCGCCGCCATCGGCAGGCAGAACGCGGCCGTGGGCAGGATGACGCCCAGCAGGTTGTCGTACAGTCCGGCCTCGCTGATCAGGTAGAACATCGGCACGATGACGGCCTGGGCGGGGATGGCGAGACCGAGCAGGAACAGCCGGAAGATCGCCGACGTGGTCCGGCCCCGGCTGCGCACGATCGCGTAGGCGAGTGGCGGGACCAGCAGCAGCACGATCCCGATCACGCAGCCGGTGACGACGAGCGTGTTGAAGAAGTACTGGCCGAAGCCCGAGTCGAAGGCGCCGGTGTAGTTGTCCAGGGTGAAGCTGTCCGGGATCGAGACCGGGCCGTTCTCGGCGTAGTCCTGTCGGGTGCGCAGGGTCGCGGCGAGCATCACGTACAGCGGCAGGCCGACCAGGAACAGCCAGAGGATCGAGCCGGCGCCGGCCAGGTAGTGGGGACGGCGCCTCATGACACACCCTCCATGGTGCTGCGCATCTTGTCGTAGCCGGAGACCCGGACGACGACCAGCGAGATGACGGTGGCCGCGACGACCAGGGACAGGGCGATGGCGGAGCCGGCGCCGAAGTCGAAGCCCTTGAACGCCTTGTCGTACATGTAGTAGGCGCTGATGGTGGTGTCGGTGCCGGGGCCGCCCTGGGTCAGGATGAGGACCGTCTCGAAGGTGGTCAGACCGCCGACGATCATCAGGATCATCGAGGTGATCATCGAGTTGCGCAGCTGCGGCAGTGTGATGTGGAAGAACTGCCGGTAGCGGCCCGCCCCGTCGATTTCGGCCGCCTGGTAGAGCACCTGCGGGACGGCCCGGGCGGCGCCCTGATAGATCAGCGTGTGGAACGGGGTGAACTGCCAGGTACTGACGAACGCCAGCACCCCGATGGCGGTGGCCTGTTCACCGAACAGGTTGCCGTCGCCGAACAGCCAGGCGGCCTCGGCCGGGATGCCGAAGTTCGGGTCGAGCAGCGCCCGCCACAGCACGGAGACGGCAGTGGCGGACAGCAGCAGCGGGACGAAGTAGATGACGGACAGCACGGCGCGGTTGCGCTGGTGGCCGGCGGCCCAGACGCCGAGCAGGATGCTCAGCGGCGTCTGGATGACCACGCCGAGCGCGGTCAGGAGCAGGGTCAGCCAGATGCTCTTGAGCATCACCGGGTCGTCCATCAGGCGCGACCAGTTGTCCATGCCGACGAATTCGGGTGAGCCGATTCCGTCCCAGCTCATGAAGGACAGCACCGCCACCATGATCAGCGGAGTGACCGCGAAGAGGGCGAAGAACACTGCGGCGGGCAGCGCCCAGGCGAAGCCGGGACGACCCACCTTCGTTGCGGACGAGGCGGGCGGCCGCCGCCGGGGCCCCTTGCGGGGTCCGGCGGCGGGCGGAGCGCTCGTGGTCTTTGTCGTCATGAGCCGTTCGTCACTCGGTCGGGAGGGCCTGCATGGCCTTGATGAAGCCGTCCGCGTCGAGCTGTCCGTTGAAGAACTGCTGGATGGCCTTGTGCATGGAGGAGCTCGCCTTCTGCGGGTACGCCTGGTCCCAGGACAGCTGGAACGACGGGGCGTCGGCGACGAGGTCGTACTGGAAGCGCGAGTACTCGGGGGTGGACGAGGTGTCGATGAACTTGTCGGTGTTGGTCGTGGTCGGCAGGTTGCCGATGTCCAGCTGTGCCTTGACGAAGTCGTCGGAGTACATGAGCTCCAGGAACTCGGCGACGGCCTCGGGGTGCTTCGTCTTCTTCATCACCGAGTAGTAGTTGTTCGTGTTGCCGGCGACGCTGGCCGGGTCGCCCTTGCCGCCCTCGACGGTCGGGAAGGCGGTGTAGCCGAGGTCCTTCTCGGCGAATGCCTTGTGGTCCGTGAGCTGCTGGGAGTAGTACCAGGAGCCCATCAGCTCGAAGCCGGCCTTGCCGGAGGACACCAGCTGGACCGAGCCGCCGTTGGTGTACTTGACGGAGTCGTAGTTCTTGCCGAAGGCGCCGGCGTCGACGAGCTCCCTGATCATGCTCAGGGCCTTCTTGCTGTCCGCGCTCTCCCAGGCGCTCTTGTCGCCGCCGACGGCCTTCTCGAACAGTCCGGGGCCGGCCACGCGGTCGAAGAGGTACTGGAACCACATCTGCGTCGGCCAGATGTCGCCGCCGCCGAGCGCGATCGGCGTCACGCCCTCGTCCTTGAGCTTCCCGACCGCGTCGAGCAGTTCGTCCCAGGTCTTCGGCGGCGTGACGCCCGCCTCGTCGAGGACCTTCTTGTTGTGGAAGAGCAGGACCGGCTGGGTGCCCCGCATCGGGATGCCGTACGGCTTGCCGTCGACGACGGCGTTGTTGAAGACGGAGGGAAGGAACTTGTTCTCCAGGTCCGGGTTCTTCTCGATGAAGTCGTCGAGCGGCATCAGCAGGTCGGCCTTGACGAACGGCTTGATGCTGCCGCCGCCCCAGTTGAAGAAGACGTCCGGTGCCTGCGGGGTGCTGATGATCGTCTGAAGCTTCTTCTGGTAGTCCGCACCGGGGATGGTGTCGAGGACGACCTTGACGTCGGACGTTTCGTTGAACGTGTCGACGAGCTTCTTCTCGACCTTGTTGGTGGCGTCCCCGTAGACCAGGACATGGATCTTGCCGTCGTCCGCCGACGCCCCGCCGTCCCCGCCGCCGCAGGCCGAAAGGGCCAGTGCCAGGGTGAGCGTCGCACCACCGGCGACCAGTCTGGGCAAGCGCGCACGTGTCTTCATCGTTCGCCTTTCGAAAGTTTCGGCCTCATCGCCGAAAGTCCATGCCGTGGGACAGTAGGTCAGACGGAAGTTCCGGTCAACGGTCGAGTCGGCACTCACCCAAACCGTTACCGACACGCGGTGCCGTATCCTGCGGCTATGCACGATGAAGGCGAGACGAGCGGCAGAATCACCCTGGCCACGGTGGCGAAGGAGGCCGGCGTTTCGATGCCGACAGTTTCGAAGGTCCTCAACGGCCGATCGGACGTCTCCCGTACGACCCGCGCCAAGGTGGAACGGCTGCTGGATGCCCACGGTTACCGCCGCCGCGCCCAGTCGGCGTCCCGCTCCCCGCTCATCGAGATCGTCTTCCACGAGCTGGAGAGCGTCTGGGCGATGGAGCTGATCCGGGGCGTGGAGAGCGTCGCCAAGGAGAACCGCGCGACGGTGGCGCTCACCGAGAGCGGCACCCGGCACACCCCCGCTCCGGAGTGGCTCCCGGGCGTGCTGCAACGCAGGCCTCTCGGCGTCGTGCTGGTCTTCTCCACCCTCCCGGAGGACATCAAACGCCAGCTCAGAGCGGCGGCCATCCCCCTCGTCGTCATCGACCCGGCGGGCGACCCCGCCCCCGACGTCCCCTCGGTCGGCTCCGCGAACTGGGCCGGCGGCCTCGCCGCCACCCGCCATCTCACCGACCTCGGTCACGAGCGGGCCGCGATCATCACCGGCCCCGAGGACATGCTCTGCTCGCTCGCCCGTCTCGACGGCTACCGCTCCGCCATGGCGATGGCGGGCCTGGAGACCGACCCGCGTCTGATGCGCTTCGGCGACTTCCACGTACAGAGCGGCTTCGAGCACGCCATGGACCTGCTGAACGGCACCGACCGGCCGACGGCGGTCTTCGCGGGCAGCGACCTCCAGGCACTCGGCGTCCTGGAGGCGGCCAGGGTCAGGGGCCTGCGCGTACCGGAGGACCTGTCGGTGGTGGGCTACGACGACGTACCACTGGCCCAGTGGTCGAGCCCGCCCCTCACCACAGTCCACCAGCCCCTGCGGCACATGGCCGAGGAGGCCGCCCGCATGCTCCTCCGCCCGGACGCCCCCGGCACGGCGGCACAGCGCATCGAACTGGCGACGCACCTGGTGGTACGGCAGAGCACGGCCCGGTTGCGGAAGGCTTGAGACATGGCCTGCGGACCCCTCGCCGCCCGCGCGTGAAGCTGCCGGGGAGCCGCCCCGGCCGTGCGCCGGAACGCCGGACGCCGGAACGCCGGGGGCGCTCCGCAGGTGCGCCGGACGGCACGGCTGAAGCCGGCAGGGCGTGGGAGCCCCCGTGGGGCGGCGATCCCGCCGGTCGTCCGGTGCCGTGGTCGCGGGGCGGCGAGGTCGGCACTGGTGCGTTCCAGCCGGCGGCGGCGACGGGAAGGCCGCGGCGCGTCCTGTTCCGGCTCGAAGCGGTCCACGGGCGGCAGACGTGTACCCGCCCGTCGCGGACCACCACCGGAGAACGCGGGAGGACCGCCCGCCGGGCGGGCGGCGGCCACCTCCCTTCCGGTCCCGGACCCCATTGCCGCGGCGACGGCCGTCGCCGCGGTGCCGTCCAGCGGCTCGCTGAACACGCGAAACCCGCAAAGGCGACACCAGCGTGCTACGCGATGGCGCGCGTCCGGCCGTCCCCGGGCGGGTCGCCGGGCGAAGCGCACCCTGTTGACCATCGTGGAGCGAAGGGACGGCACGCCGGGTCCGCGTGACCGCAACGAGGGAGATCCGGGACCGGACGGCTTCCTCGGCCGGACCAGGGAGGTGGTCCGGGTGGTCACCGGCTCTGTGGTGACGTGCGGGGTGTGCGGGGCGGAAAACCGGGTAGTGGAGCGACGGCCCTGCCCGCGACGTGCGGCGGCGCGGAAGGAGAGTTCCTGATGTCGATGGCCCGCCCCGCAGTGCCGCGGGACCGGATCGAGCAGCCCGAAGCCCTCCCGGACGTCTCCGCGACCGGCGGTGTGCGGGTGCCTCAGCGGACGAGGGGCAGCGTCCACGCGCTGTACGCCTCCACCGGAACCCGCGGTCCCGGAGCGGCCTGATCACGGTTCGTCATCGGTTGCCGACGCCCGGCCCAGGACGGTTCGCTCCTGAACAGCGGCTGACCTCCACCGGGTCGTGCCCACGACCTCCAGCAGAATCCAGCAGAAACGGATCAGAAGACATGCATGCCACGGAAAGAGTCGCTGCGCCGATCTACGACCGGTTGATAGCCGAACGCGGTGACGTCGTCTCGGTGGCCGCGCGCACCGCGGAACGGACCCGGCGTGAGGTCGCCGAAGTTCTGGACTTCGGCTTCCCGCACGTGGACGGCCCCGCTCCGGACACGGACGAGGACGACGACGCGAGGGCGGCCGAACAGGAGCGGTAGGGCCCGCGCCGTCCGCCGCTCCGCGCGTACCGGCCGTATGGGAGGGGCCGACTCGGGTACTGGACTCACCATGACCGACATCGATCTGCACAGTTCCGCATTCGTGGACCACGGACGTCTCCCGCACAGCTGCGCGAGAGGCGAGGACAACCTCTCGCCACCTCTGTCCTGGTCCGGCGTCCCTGAGGAGGCGTCAGAGCTGGCTCTCCTGTGTGAGCGTCTCGACGCACCGCACAGCGGCTTTCTGCTCTGGCTGGTGACCGGTATCGACCCACGCCGTGACGGACTGGCGGCCGGGACCGGCGACCCGGGCAGTTACGTACACAGGAACGGTTACGGTGAGGACGGTTGGGGCGGGACCGTCACGCCGGAAGACGGGCCAGACCGTTACGCCTTTCGTCTCTACGCCCTCCCGGCCCCCGTTTCGATACCCCATGACGTGACGGCGGACGCCGCACGTGAGGTGCTGGACCGCCAGAGCCTCGGTCATGGGACTCTCGTGGGCCTGTACTGATCCGGAAAGGCGTCGGGCCGTACGGCGCGCCGCCGGCGCCCTTTGGGCCGAACCGTTCCGGGGCCGAGGCCCTGACGTGCCCTGCGGTCGGCGCCCTTTCCTCCGGTGAGCGGAACCTGTCCGCCCGGTCGCGGGGCCCGCGTTCCTCGGCGTCTGCCCGCTCCTGGCCGTTCGTGTCTGCTGCGGAGGCCGGTGGCCGTCCCCCCGGCCGGTGGAACGAGGCGCCGCGCCCGCCGGCTCCCGGTCGTGTCAGGCGTTGAGCTGCCAGATGGCGAGGTTGAGGGCCGCGGCGTACAGCGTCCACAGCGCGTAGGGGACGAGGAGGAGCGAGGCCGCCGGGCTCGTGCGCCGGAAGAGCAGCATCGTGGCACCGAGAGCGGCCAGGAGCAGGCAGATGTCGAGGAACGCGAGGCCGTACCGGCCGGCTGTGAAGAACAACGGCGTCCAGGCCAGGTTGAAGGCGAGCTGCGCGCCCCAGAGGGCGATCTCCGCCTTCACCTCCGCCAGTGGCCGACGGCGCAGCACGAGCCAGGCGGAGACGGCGATGGTGGCGTACAGCACCGTCCAGACCGGCCCGAACAGCCAGGAGGGCGGGGCCCACGCGGGGCGCTCGAGTGAGCGGTACGTGCTGCCCGCGTCCGTGGCCGCGACACCGCCCAGAGCGGCAACCGCGTAGCAGATCGCGAGGAGCAGGAGCAGGAGCGGGAGCGACCGGCGCGGGGCGGAGCGGGGTCGCGGGTCCTTCCTGGGCGGGGCTCCCGTCACCTGCTGCCTCCTTCCGTCGCACCGGCGGCGCCGTGACCGGGTGCCCCAAAACCGCTGTCCGATACGCCACGGGACGCGCGGCGTCCGCTCACGCCCGCCCCGGACGTGCCCGTGCCGAGGCGTCGCCGGTGCGGCCCGGCACCCGGCCATGCCCGCCACATCCTTCACACCTGCCGTATCGGGCGTAACGGTCGTACAGTGGGAGGCGCAACCTCTGCCGATACTGCGGCACGTCCGTGCCGCAGCCATCTGCCGGCTCAGCCGGCATCTGGCGGAGGTGTGCCGTGCCCGACGACCGTCGGCCTTCTCTCTTCAGCGCCGCCCTGTTCCCCGCCGAACGCGGATGGATCCGCGAGGCCGCGTGCGCGGGCGAGGACCCGGAGTTGTTCTTCCCTCTGACCGAGCGGGAGAGCGAGTCCCAGGTCGCTCGCGCCCGTGCGGTCTGCCGTCGCTGCCGCGTCCTGCTCGCCTGCCGCCGGTGGGCCGTCGAGCAGGGCGAGGACGCCGGCATCTGGGGGGCGACCACCGCCGCGCAGCGTCGCGCCATCCGGCGGGAGCTGTTCGACGGCCGCGAGGGACGAACGACGTGGGAGACGGTTCGCACGCGTCGGGAATGACGTCGGCCGCCGCGGCGCCGGAAACGACGAGGGCAGAGCCTCGGCAGCCGAGACGGGCGAACAAGTGCTCGACATTCGGCGTGAGCCCCAAGAGCCCGCGGACGGCACGCCGGACCATCATGCGTAACGCGTGCGCAGCTCGCGGACGACGCCGAAGGCGGCGGCGGTGACCGGGACCGCGAGGAGCACTCCGACGATCCCGGCCACGGACGCGCCCGCGGTGAGCGCCACGAGGACCAGCGCCGGGTGGATCCGCACGGTCCGGCTCTGGACCATCGGCTGGAAGACGTTCCCCTCCAGCGCCTGCACCACGAGCACCACCCCGAGCACCCACAGCGCGACGACGAACCCCCGGTCGGCGAGCGCGACCAGCACGGCCGCGGCCCCGGAGACGAAGGCGCCGATGTAGGGGACGTAGGCGCCGATGAAGACGATCGCCCCGAGCCCGAGGGCGCCCGGCACGCGCAGGATCAGCAGACCGGCGGTGATGCAGACGGCGTCGGTGAGCGCGACCACGGTGGTGCCCCGCATGAACCCCTCCACGCCTTCGAAGGCCCGCCGGGCCATCGCCTCGACGGTGTCGGCGCTGCCGCGCGGGACGAGCGAGCGCAGCGTGCCGGCGGCCTGATGGGAGTCGCGCAGGAAGAAGAAGACCAGCAGCAGCGCGAGCACGGCCATGCCCAGGGCCTGCGCGACGAAACCGGCCCCGGTCACGACGCCGGAGGCGGCCGTTCCCCCGAATCTGCCCAGCAGGTCCAGGGCGTCGTCGGCGAGGTCCCCCAGCGAGGTGCCGTCCGCCCCGAAGTGGTCGGCCAGCCCGCGCACCCCCGTGCGCAGCGAGGCGACGATCTGGTCCCAGGTGTCGACCAGCGCGGCCGTGACGACGTACACGGCACCACCTACCACGGCGAGGACGGCGGTGCAGGTGAGCCCGGCGGCGACGGACCGGTTGACCTTCGCCTTCACCATCCACCGGTACAGAGGGAGGAGCAGCGCGGTGCCGAGCAGAGCGAGCAGCACGGGAACGACGGCCGGCCGCAGCGCCACGCACACCTGGATCCCGACGTAGCCGACCCCGATGACCAACAGGATCACGGCACACCAGGCTGCGAGCCGGCGAACGGGCTCCGGGAGCAATTGCACATGTGCACCGTACGTACCGGCCGCGCCGTCCTGGGTGAACGGCCCGCCCGCTTCGCATGCCGTCAGCTTCCCGCACCGCTGATCCGAAGGAGAGATTCACCCGAACGCCTCCAGGAGGCGGCGTCACCCGAGGGTGGGCGGGGAGACCGGGGACGTGCGCGCCCATGCCACCGGCAGGGTGGAACGGACGGCCGGCCTGGAAGTCGTGGAGGTGGACTTCGCCGCGGACGGCATTCACTTGCCGGACGAGGGGGGAGGGACCGGAGCAGGGCGAGAGACGGGTGACGTGACCGGACGTCCGGGGCCGGGCCGTCCGGCGGTCCGCGTCCCGCGACCGGAGAGCGGACGGCCTGAGCACACGGCACCGGACATCTCCGGCAGTTCCCCACCTGGCCCGAGGAGTGATGCCCCACCGCGGTGGGCGTGGCATGCCTGTCAGCGGCGGCCTGCAGTCGGCCGGAACTCCGGGAGAGAGGTGGCACAGGGATGTACGCGAGAATGGCGGGGTCGTGGCGAAGGGCGGTGAGCCTCCTCGTGGCGGGCTGTCTGGCCGCCGCGGGTACGACGGGATGCGGCAGCGATGAGGCCGAGTACAACCCACCGGGCGCCGACGCCCGTGTCGGACCGGTCCTGATCCGCTACGCGCACATCGCCGAACCCCCCGACGGCCCGTGGGATCCGGGGGACGACGCCCCCTTCCATCTCTGGCTGTTCAACCAGGGGCAGAGCGCCGACAGGCTGCTCGGCGCCGGGACGACGGTCGCACGGTCCGTGGACGTCGTGAGCGCGGACGGCACGGTCCGGGGCCCGGTCGAGGTACCCACCGGGAAACTGGTCGAACTCGAGGAAGGGCGCCTCCACCTGCTGCTTCGGGACCTGCGCCGGCAGATCCGCGGCGGGGGCTACGCGTGGATCACCCTGCGTTTCGAACGAGCGGGCGAGGTCGCCCTGCAGGTGCACTCCCAGGTCCCCACCTACGTCGACGATGCCACCGACGCGCCGGGACTGACGTCCCTCTCGCCGGATGAGTGACGTCCACTGACCCGTCCCGCGCTCACGGCGGGTGTCGACGGTCGCCCGCACCGCGCCGGAGGGACGGGAGGAAAAGCGGTGAGGCCGCGGGTGAGGCGGAACCGGGCGGCACCTCGGAAACCTGGTGGCGTACGGCATCGGGGGGGGGGGGCGGTCGGGGCCGGCCGGACGGTGCGGGTGGGCGCCGCACCGTCGGGGTGGAGTCCGACCGGCCCTGTACGGAGTCCGGGAGACCGTGGTGGCCGCCGGGCTGGTGCTGCTTCCCCTGGCCGCCTGGACGGGCGTGCGCTCGGTGTGACCGGAGTTCACAGCAGACGGGCCGTGAGCGCACCACCGTGCGTACGGGGCCGGCGGAGCACTGGCCGTCGACCGTCCTGCGCCGGGGTTCCTGTCCGTGTCACGCCGGGCGGCGCTCCAGGATCTCGCCGGTCTTCGCGTCCACCACATGGACCGTCGCCGACTCGTCTGCCACGCCGAGGACATCGACCCGCCAGACCGGATCGCCTTCACGCCCCTGCAGTTCGAGGGCGGTGACCAGCTCACCGTTCGCCGTGTCGGCCGCTTCACGAGCCGCCTCGCCCGGCAGGAGCCGAGCCTCGTCCAGGTGCCGCATCAGCTCCTGGCGCTCGGAGTCCGCCAGGTCGGGGCCGGGGCTCGTCCCCAGCACCTCGCCCCGGGTGGCACCGAGCCGGACCGTCGTGAGCTGTCCGTCCTGGTCCGCGATCCGGCTCTCCCACACGGGCGAGTTCGACTCGGGCTCCTTGAGCTCCAGAGCAACCAGTTCACCGGCGGTCACCTCGGCCACGGAGAGGCGAATGGCGCGCTCGTAGTCGATGTCGACCATCTCGAACCGCTCGGCGGGCTCGTTCAGCGGATCCTCCCGGCCACAGGCCACGAGCAGCGACAACGCGACGACCGGTGCACAAAGGGCCACCGCGAACCGCCTCCAGACCCGTCCGACCTCTTGCCGGCAGGTGATTCCCGTCATTCCCATACGGGTCGACTATCCGCCCTGAATGAAATCAATAACACATATGAAGAAAATCAACCGTGATGCACCAATGCCGCGTCCACCCCCGGCACCGCTCTACGATTTGTCCCGTTCGCGGCGTTATGTAGTCTGAGTTCGTGCTGACGCGTGACATGTTCCGGGTCCAGCTGTGGCCCGTGCCGATGCTGGGTCTCGTACTCGCCGTCGTCGCGGGCGTGGCACTGCCTCGGCTGGACGAGCGGCTTCAGCACGAGCTCCCGTCCTGGCTGAGCGACTACTTCTTCGGCGGCAGCTCGGATGCCGCACGCGCGGTGCTGGAAGCCATCGCCGGCTCCCTGATCACGGTCACGGCGCTGACCTTCTCGCTCACCGTGCTGACGCTTCAACTGGCGAGCAGCCAGTTCTCCCCCCGTGTGCTGCGGACCTTCAACTCGGACCGGTACGTCCAGACGACCCTGGCGCTCTTCCTCGCGACGTTCACCTATGCCCTGACCGTGCTGCGCACCGTACGCACCGGCGAGGACGAGCGGGCCAGGTTCGTCCCCGAGCTGTCGGTCACGGTCGCCTTCCTGCTCACCCTGGCCAGCCTGCTCGCCCTCGTCCTGTTCCTGTCCCACCTGGCGCGCGAGATCCGGGTCGAGACGATGATGAGCAGCATCCACTCCGCCTCCGGCCGCACCCTCGGCCGGCTCCTCCCGAAGGAAGAGGACACGGACCGCGGGGACTCCGGCGGCGCGCACCCCTCCGACGCACCGCCGGAACCGCCCGCGGGCGCGCTGCCCCTGAGCGTCGGATCCTCCGGATTCTTCACCTCCGTCGACGAGGCGGCCCTTCTGAGGGCAGCCGTCGAAGCCGACGCCGTCCTGCTCATCGACCGCCTCCCCGGGAGCTCGCTGATCGCCGCCACGCCCGTGGGAGTCGCCTGGCCGCGCGCCGGGGAGCCGTTCTCCCCCGACGCATGGACCCGTCTGGCCGAACGAGCCGCCAAAGCGGTGAGGACCGGCCCTGAACGCACCGGCCTCCAGGACGTCGCCTTCGGGCTCCGGCAGCTCACCGACATCGCCACCAAGGCGCTCTCCCCCGGGATCAACGACCCGACGACCGCTGTGCACGCCCTGTCCCACTCCGCCGCGCTGCTGTGCGAGCTGGCCCGGCACGATCTGGGCCCCCGGCTGCTGCGCGACGACGGCCGGCAGGTCAGAGTCGTGCTGCGGCGCCCCGGCCTGGAGGACCTCCTGGACCTGGCCATGGCCCAGCCTCTGCGGTACGGCGCCACCGAGCCCGCCGTCCTGGCTCGCCTCGCGATGCTGCTGCGCGAACTCGCCTGGAACAGCGCACCCGACCGGCACCCGCCCATCGTCGCCGCTCTCGCCCTGCTGCGCTCCACCATCGGCGCCCAGAACCTCCACTCCACCGAGTACGGCCGGCTCGCCGAGCTGACCGGACTCGTCGACGAGGCCCTGGCCGGGCGGTGGACACACGGCCGCACCCGCTGACCGGCGCCGGGCCGCGAGCAGGATCAACCGACAGGAACTCTCTCCTTGAGGAAGCCGGTCAGCAGATCGGTAACGGCCGATGGCCGCTCCAGGCCGGGAAGGTGACCTGCCCATGGCAGTTCGACGTGGTCGGCGTTCGCTAGCAGATGCGGCAGTCGGGCAGCGATCTGTCGGAAGTCCGCCAGATCATGCGCACCCGACAGGACGAGGCAGGGCGCTCGAACTGCCGCCAGATCGACCGCGGCCTCGACCGGCTCGAACTCCTCAGCGGCTGCCGACTGCAGTTCGAAGGCGTGCCGCTGCATCCGGCGTACCGCCTCGCAGGCGGTCTCGTCGGCGTCCGGGCCGAGCCAGGTCTCGACCATCAGTTCCGTCGCGCCGGCGATGTCCCCCGCTTCGAGCAGCGCTTCCTCGCGCTCCCCGAGCGCACTCAGTTCGGCAGAGGGTTCATGACCGGGCAGGGCGGAACAGATCAGCCCCATGGCGCTCACCCGGTCCGGCCATCGCGCGGCGATCTCCAAGGCGACCTGCCCTCCGTACGAGGATCCCACCAGTGCCGCCCGCCCGATGCCCAGACTGTTCAAAAGGGCCAGCACGTCCTCGGCGTCGCTGTGAGGCCGGTCCGGCGCCGGCGTCTCACCGAAGCCCCGGAGATCACAGCGCACCAGCCGGTAACCGGCGTCGATCAGGGCGGACCACTGGGCGTCCCACATCCGCCGGTCGCACACCCCGGAATGCAGCAGCACCAGCGCAGGACCGTCTCCGGCCACATCATGAGAGAGCGTCATCCGGCAGACCCTACTCAGGAACTGCTCGAGACACCTCCCGATCAGCACCGCCACTGCCCCGCCGTCAGCCCGGCGAGCCATGCCGGGCACAGCAGCGGCCACCACTCCCGGGGGCGCACGCGCCCACGCGTACGAGTGCGCCCCGTGTGCGCCGTGCCGTCCCGGTTGGCCTCCGGACAGGCGGCAACTCCGTCCAGCGGTGCGTGGAGGCCGGAGCGCAGGGTTCTCCGCGTCACGCTGAGCGCGGTGGGCGGGTCGAGGCCGACGAGGAGGAAACCCGTCCGGTACCGGTGGGCACATCGCCGGGCGGAGAAGCTCCAGCAGGCGGGGACCGCCGTCCCACGAGGCCCGCACGCCCTCCCGGATCCGGCCACGACCGCTCCTGAGGGGCGGGCGTGGAACCGGATCGAGGGACGGGACGTCAGGACGGCACCGTGCGTTGCGGACCGGTTCCCGGAGTCAGTCCGGGTCCGTCGTCGGGATCGCCACCAGCCTGGTCACGGTGCCGTCGTCGCCGACCACGTCGCGCACGTGCCGGAAGCCCAGTCGGCGGCACATGGCCAGGCTGGCGGTGTTGTCGGCGCCGACCATGCCGTAGGCCTCCTTCAGGCCCAGGTTGTCGGCGGCGTGGCGGAGCAGGCCGCGGACCACTTCTGTGCCCAGGCCCCGGCCCCAGTACTCGGGGGCGAGGGCGGTGATCAGTTCGTGGCCGTCGACGTTGCCGGTCTTCTTCACCTCCGCGTGGCCGACGTAGACCTCCTCGCGCCACAGCCCCCACACGTCGAACCTGTGCTGCGGGTAGACGTCGGTGAGGATGGCGCGGAACAGCGTGCGCAGGTCGGCCTCCGGCACGCGTTCCTGGCCCATCCAGCGGCAGACCTCCTCGTCGCGCAGCAGGGCCACGAAGACGTCCTCGTCCTCGGGGCGGTAGGGCCGGAACGTGAGTCGCTCGGTGTGCAGGACCGGGGTCATGACGGCTCCTCGGGATGAGGCAGGGCGGGTGCAGGGCGGGCGGGGCACGGGCCGGGGTGCGGTTGCGGACGCGCCCCGGCCCGTCCTTCGCGGCTGCGCGGGACGCGTCAGGCCTCGGCGTTCTCCATGCGCTCCCGCAGGCTGCGCGGGCGCATGTCGGTCCAGACCTCGTCGACGTAGGCGGAGCACTCCGCCTCCGTGCCTTCCTTGCCGACGGGCTGCCAGCCGGCGGGCACCTCGACGTCGACGGGCCACAGCGAGTACTGCTCCTCGTCGTTGCGCAGCACCTGGTAGCGGGTGTTCTCGTCCATGTCTGTCGGTCTCGCTCTCTCGGGTCGGACAGGTGGCGGGCGAAGGGCTGGCGGTGGGGTGCCCGGCGGTGGGGCGCGGATCGCGGGGCGGGGGCTCACCGGCTGTTCCGGGCGTGGCGGGCGATGTGGCGCAGGGCCTCGGCGAAGTCGTCCGCGACACGTCGCACGGCGTCCGTGGGGTGGAGGGCGGGCCGGTGGTGCCAGGTGAAGGACAGCCGGCCGCCCTGCACCGCGCCGACGACCTCCAGCGGGTGGGAGCCGCTGTCGCGCGGGTCGTGGTGCCGGCCGAACGACCCGTGCTCGGCGCGCACCAGGCCGTCGCCGGGGCTCTCCGGGCGGGCGTCCCACTGGCCGAGGTAGTTGAAGACGACCTGTCCGTGCGCGGCCCGTCCGAGCCGCTCGCGCACCTCGGGCGGTCCGAAGGTGCGCAGTGCGCCGAAGCCCAGGCCGTTGCCGGGCACGGCGCGCAGCTGGCGGCGCACCGACTTCACCAGGGTCCGCCAGTCCCGGGTGGAGCCGGGGCCGGCGGGTTCGGGCACCTGGAGGGCGATGGGGTGGACGGTGGTGAACCAGCCGACCGTGCGGGAGAGGTCCACGTCGTCGAGGACGTCCTCGCGGCCGTGTCCCTCCAGGTCCAGGCGGACCTCCTCGCGGCCGGTCCAGCGGGCCAGGGCCAGGGCGAGGGCGGCGAGCAGCACGTCGTTGACGCGGGTGCGGTAGGCGGTCGGCGCGGCGCGCAGCAGTGCCTCGGTGTCCGCCTCGTCCAGTTCGACGGTGAGCGTGTCGACGGGGCCCGTCTGTGGCCCGGTCGGCGTCCCGGCCGGCAGCGACCCGGCGTCGACCGCCCGCTCCCAGTAGGGCAGTTCGTCGTCGAGGGCTCCGGCCGCGACGTGTGCGGCGAGGCCTCGGGCCCAGTCGCGGAAGGAGGTGGTGCGTTCGCCCGGCGTGACGGGCTCGCCCCGGACGGCCTGCCGGTAGGCGGCTTCCAGGTCGTCGCGCAGGATGCGCCAGGACACGGCGTCCACGACGAGGTGGTGCGCGACCAGGAGGAGGAAGGCGGGCCGGCCGGCGTCCCCGGTGAACAGGGCCGCCCGCAGCAGCGGGCCGCGCGCCAGGTCGAAGCCGGTGTGCAGGTCGTCGGCGGCCTCCTCCATCGCCGCGTCGGCCTCGGCGGGAGTCAGCCCGCTCAGGTCGTGGCGGTTCAGGAGCCGGTCGCGGCCGGTGTCGGACGGCGGCGGGTTGAACTGGCGCCAGCCGCCTTCGTCCTCGGTGAAGCGCATGCGCAGGGCGTCGTGGTGGTCGAGCAGGGCGTTCAGGGCCGTTTCCAGGGCGGCGGCGTCCAGGGGGGCGCCGAGTTCCAGCAGCAGCGACTGGTTGAAGTGGCCGTGGCGGGCGCGCGGGCTGCTGAGGAACCACTCCTGGATGGGGGTGAGCGGCACGTCTCCGCTCACCGGCCCCTCCCCGGAGTGCTGGGGAGCGTCGGTGACGACGGTGGCCAGTTCGGCGACCGTCTGGTGGGTGAACAGGTCGCGGGTGGCCAGGTGCAGTCCCTCCCGCCGCAGCCGTGAGACGACCTGCATGCTGAGGATGGAGTCGCCGCCGAGGTGGAAGAAGTTGTCGTGCGCGCCGACGTCCGCCACGCCGAGGACGTCGGCCCAGATGCGGGCGATGCGGTGTTCGGTGTCGGTGCGCGGTGCCGTGCGCGGTGTGGTGGCGGTGTGCGCGGGGCCGGGGTCGGGCAGGGCGGCGCGGTCGGTCTTGCCGTTCGGGGTGAGCGGCAGGCGTTCCAGCGGCACGAACGCCGACGGGACCATGTGCGGCGGGAGCAGCCCGGCGAGGTGGTCGCGCAGCTCGGGCACCGGCAGTTCCCCCGTGGTGCCCCCGGCGGGCACCACGTGGGCCACGAGCCGTCCGCCGGAGCGGCCGTCCGGGCCGGTGCCGCCGCGGACGGTGACCACCGCGTCGCGCACCCGCGGGCTGCGGCGCAGCGCGCTCTCGATCTCCCCGGGCTCGATACGGAAGCCGCGCAGCTTGACCTGGTCGTCGGCGCGTCCGGCGAAGCGCAGTTCGCCGGACGCGTCCCAGCGGGCCAGGTCGCCGGTGCGGTACATCCGCTCCCCCGGCGCGCCGAACGGGTCGGCGACGAAACGCGAGGCGGTCGGGCCGGGCCGGTTCAGATAGCCGCGGGCCAGTCCCGGTCCGGCCACGTACAGGTCGCCGGTGACGCCGGGCGGGACGGGGCGCAGGGCCGCGTCGAGGACGTGGACACGGGTGGCGCCCGCCGGGCGGCCGATCGGCGGTGCGCCCGTGCCGGGGGTGAGGGGGCCGGTCCAGGTGGCGACGACGGTGGCCTCGGTCGGACCGTAGGAGTTGATCATGCGTCGGCCGGGTGCCCACCGTTCGACGAGGTGGGCCGGGCACGCCTCGGCGCCGACGATCAGGGTGCGCAGGTGCGGCAGTGCGCCGGCGGCCCGGGGGTCGACCGTGGCCAGGGCGGCGGGCGGGATCAGCGTGTGGCTGACGCGCCGCTCGGTGAGGGCCTGGGCGAGCCGCTCGCCGACGAGGGGGCCTTCCTCCCCGGTGACGAGGGTGGCTCCGCCGAGCAGGGACACGCACAGCTCGAGCACGGAGGCGTCGAAGCTGGGCGAGGCGAACTGCAGGACCCGGTCGCCGGGGCCCGCGTCGTAGCGGTCGGCGGCGGCCGCGGCGAAGGCGGCCAGGCCGCTGTGCGTCACCGTCACGCCCTTGGGTGTGCCGGTGGAACCGGACGTGTAGATCACGTACGCCGGGTGGGTGACGGTCAGCGGGGCCGTGCGGTCGGCGTCCGTGGGCGCGGCGTCCGGCCCGTCCGCGTCCCGTACGACGGCGGGGTCGTCCAGCACGAGCCAGGCGTCCGCGTCGCGCAGCATGAACTCCCGCCGCTGCTCGGGGTAGTCCGGGTCGACGGGCAGGAAGGCACCGCCGGCCTTGGCCACGGCGAGCTGGGCCACCACCGTCTCCGCGCCGCGGGGCAGGGCCAGCGCCACGATCCGCTCGGGTCCCACGCCCCGGGCGATGAGCCGGTGCGCCAGCCGGTTGGCGGCGCGCTCGACCTGCGCGTACGTCAGCTCGCGGCCGTCGGCGTCGGCCAGGGCCACGGCATCGGGCGTGCGGGCCGCCTGCTGTTCGAACAGGTCCGGCAGCGTCGCCGCCGGTACCGGGCGGACGGTGCCCCGTCCCTGGTCGAGGACGGCCTTGAGCGTCTCGTCGGTGGCGAGGGGCAGGGCGCCCACGGGCCGGTCGGGGTCGTCGGCGACGGCGGTCAGGAGCGTGCCGAGCTGGTCGGCCATCCGTTCGGCGGTGGCCGCGTCGAACAGGCCGGTGTTGTAGGTGAGCAGGCCGTGCAGTTCTCCGGCGGGGGTCTCGGCGAACTCCAGGGTGAGGTCGAACGCCGCGTGCCGCAGTTCCGTGTCGACGTCGGTGACCTCGATGCCGGGCAGGTCGAGGTCGGCGCCCGGGGCGTTCTGCAGCACCACCATGACCTGGAACAGGGGGGTGCGGCTGGTGTCGCGGACCGGCTGCACCTCGTCCACCACCCGCTCGAACGGCGCCTCCTGGTGGGCGAGGGCGTCCAGTACGGTCGCGCGCACCTCGGTGAGGAACTCGGGGAAGGGACGGTCGGGTTCGACGCGGGAGCGCAGGACGAGGGTGTTGACGAAGAACCCGACGAGGTGCTGGGTCTCGGCGCGGTCGCGGCCGGAGGTGACCGTGCCGACGGTGATGTCACGGCCGCCGGTCAGGCGGGCCAGGTAGGTCTGTGCGGCGGCGACCAGCGTGGTGAACAGGGTGGCCTGCCGGTCCCGGCCCACCTGGGCGAGACGGCGGGCCGTGCCGCGCGGCAGGACGAGGGGCACGGTGGCGCCGTCGTGGGTGCGCACCGCCGGACGCGGCCGGTCGGTGGGCAGGTCCAGCGTCTCCAGACCGGTCAGGTGCTCCTTCCAGTACGCGAGGTGTTCGTCCGCGCCGCTGCCGCGCTGCCAGTGGGCGTAGTCGGCGTACTGCACCGCAAGCGGCGGCAACTGCCCTGCTCCCTCACCCCGTCCGGCCCGGTAGAAGTGGGCGAGGTCGCCGGTGAGCACTCCGGTGGACCAGCCGTCGGTGACGATGTGGTGCAGGGTCAGCGTCAGGACGTGCTCGTCGTCCGAGAGCCTGATCAGCCCCGCGTGCAGCAGCGGGCCGCGCCGCAGGTCGAACGTGCGGGCGCGCTCGGCCTCCAGCAGCTCCTCCAGCCGGGCCGCACGGTCGGTTTCCGCCGTCTGCGACAGGTCGTGCAGCGGCAGCGGCACGTCCGGTGCCGGGTGGACGACCTGCACGCCGTGGCCGTCCACCGTGTCGAAGGTGGTGCGCAGCGCCTCGTGCCGCTCGACCAGGGCGCGCAGGGCGGCGGTCAGGGCGGGCACGTCGAGCCGGCCGCGCAGGCGCAGGGCCGACGCGGTGACGTACTCTCCGCTGCCCGGCGCGAACTCCTCCAGGAACCACAGGCGTTGCTGGGCGTACGACATCGGGGCGGGCGTGTCGCGGGGGACCGGGACGATCGCGGTGGGCGCGGCGTCGCCGGACGGCTCCTCGGTGAGCAGGGCGGCGAGGGCGGCGGGGGTCGGGTGGGTGAACACCGCCCGCGGTGACAGGTCGGTACCGAACGCCTCGGACAGGCGGGCGGCCAGCCGGATGCTGAGGATGGAGTCGCCGCCCAGCTGGAAGAAGTCGTCCTCCACGCCGGGCCGCCGCACGGACAGGACCTCCGCGAAGACGTCGGCGGTGCGCCGCTCGGCGTCGGTGCGCGGCGCGGTCGGCGCGCCCCGCCGGTCGCCGCCCTCGGGCTCTGGCGCCGGGAGCGCCGCCCGGTCGACCTTGCCGTTGCCGCTGAGCGGCAGCGCGGGCAGGGCGACGAACGCCGAGGGCACGAGGTGGTCGGGGAGCGAGCGCCGGGCGAACTCCCGGACGTCCGTGAGGTCCTCGGGGCCGACCAGGTAGGCCACCAGGCGCCGGCTGCCGGGCCGGTCCTCGCGGGCCAGCACCGCCACGTCCGCGACGCCGGGATGTGCCGCGAGGGCCGCCTCCACCTCGCCGGGTTCGACGCGGAAGCCGCGTATCTTCACCTGGTCGTCGGCGCGGCCCAGGAACTCGACCGTGCCGTCGGGGCGGCGGCGGGCCAGGTCGCCGGTGCGGTACATGCGGGTGCCGGGCGGGCCGGCGGGGTCGGCGAGGAAGCGGGCGGCGGTGTCGCCGGGACGGCCCAGGTAGCCGCGTGCCACGCCCTCGCCGGCGAGGTACAGCTCGCCGGCGCAGCCCGGTGGTACGGGCCGCAGACGGCCGTCGAGGACGTGGACCCGCATGTCGTCGAGCGGGTGGCCGACGGGCACGGTGTCGGGGACGGCCGTCGCGTCGGTGAGCGCGAAGGCGGTCGCGAACGTCGTCGCCTCGGTGGGGCCGTAGCCGTCCACGACGGTCAGGCCGGGGCAGGCGGACAGCACGCGGCGTACGGCCGCGGCGGGCACCACGTCGCCGCCGGTCCACACCTGGCGCAGGCCGGCGAAGCAGTCCGGCGCGTCCTGCGCCAGCAGCCGGAAGAGGCCGGCGGTCAGCCACAGCGCGCTCAGGCCCCCGTCGCGGACCAGGTTCCGCAGCAGCGCCGCGTCCACGGGCCGGGGCGGTGCCACGACCACGCAGCCGCCGTTCAGCAGGGGCGCCCACACCTCGAAGGTGGCGGCGTCGAAGGCCACCGGGGAGTGCAGCAGCACCCGGTCGCACACCCCGCCGGTGAAGCGGCTGTCGGTGGCGAGGGCGGCCACGTCGCGGTGGCGTACCGCGACGGCCTTGGGCTCGCCGGTCGACCCGGAGGTGAACATCACGTACGCCGGCCGGTCGGCGTCCGCGGGTACGGCGGCGGGCGCGCCCGCCGCGGGGGTGCGTGCGGCGGCGACGTCCGCGGCGGTCAGCCGGGCCGCCGCGCCCGCCCACCCGATCAGGGTGCGGCGCCGCTCCTCGGGGGCCCGGACGTCCACCGGCACGTAGGCGCCGCCCGCCTTGAGGACGGCGAGCTGGGCGACGACGAGTTCGGGGCAGCGGTCCATCAGCAGCGCCACCCGGTCCTCGGCCCGCAGGCCGCCGGCGAGGAGCCGGGACGCCACGGCGTCGGACCAGTCGTCGAGGCGGCGGTACGTCAGCTCCGTGCCGGCGTCGCGCAGGGCGGGCGCGTCGGGGGTGCGGCGGACCTGCTCGGCGAACAGCTCGACGGGGCTGCGCGGTGCCGCCGGCCGGGTGGTGGCGTCCCACCGCTGGAGCAGGGCGCGGTCGTCCTCGGTCAGCGGCTCGAGGCCGGTGACGTCCGCGTCGGCCCCCAGGGCGTCGGCGAGGGCGGTCAGGACGACCGCGAGTCTGGCCGCGAGGCGTTCGGCCGTGTCCGCGTCGAACAGGTCGGCGTCGTAGGCGAGGTCGATGCCGAGCCGGTCGCCGAGGTGGGCGCGCAGGCACAGTGGGAAGGTCGGCGCGTCGTCGGCCCGCACCTCCTCGACGCGCACGCCCGTGCGGGCCGTGGCGGACGCGTCGACGGGGTAGTTCTCGAAGACCACCATGCTGTCGAACAGCGCCTCGCCGGCCGGGACCTCGCTCAGCGCCTGGATGCGGGGCAGCGCGAGGAAGTCGAAGCGGCGGGCGTCGCTCTGCCGCTCCTGCACGTCCCGCAGCCAGGAGGCCGCTCCTCCGCCCGTGACGCGGATCCGGGTGGGCACGGTGTTGATGAACATGCCGGTCATCGCCTCCACGCCGGGCAGTTCGGCCGGACGCCCGGAGACGGTCGTGCCGAACACGATGTCGTCGCGTCCGCCGTGGCGGGCCAGCAGCAGCGCCCAGGCGCCCTCGATCACGGTGTTCACCGTCAGCCCGGCCCGTGCCGCCGCCTCCCGCAGCCGCGCCGAGACCCGCTCGTCCAGCCGCCGGTGCGCCGTGGCGGCGGCGCGGGCGCGGTGTGCCCCGGCCGGTGTGCGGTCGTACGGCAGCGGGGTGCGGGCCGGGAAGCCGGCGAGGGCGCCGGCCCAGTACGCCTCGGCCGCGCCCTCGTCCTGGTCGTGCAGCCAGCGCAGGAAGTCGGAGAACGGGCGCCTGGCCGGCGCGGGGGCCTCGCGGCCGCCGGTGAGCGCGGCGTAGCGCTCGCACACCTCGGTGAGCAGCTGCCCGGTGCTCCAGCCGTCCAGGATCAGGTGGTGGGAGGACCACAGCAGCAGGATCTCGTCGCCGGGCAGCGTGGCCAGGGTGATGCGGGTGAGGGGCGCGGTGGTGAGGTCCATGCCCGCCGCGCGGTCGGCGGCCAGCAGCTCCCCGGTCTCCCTCCCGCGCTGCCCGGGCGTCAGGTGCCGCCAGTCCAGGTGGGTGACGGGCAGCTCCACGCGGTGGTGGACGACCTGGACCGGGTGCGGCAGGCCCTGCCAGTGGACGCTGGTGCGCAGGGCCCCGGTGCGGTCGGCCACCTGCTGCCAGGCCGCGGCGAAGGCGTGCGGGTCGGCCACCCCGGACAGCCGTACGGCCGTCCGGTCGAAGTAGGCGCCCGCCGTGTCGACCAGACCGTGGAAGAGCATGCCGGCCTGCAGGGGTGTCAGCGGCAGGACGTCGGCCACGTGCCGGCCGTCGCCCACCAGGCGGTCCAGCTCCCTCTGGTCGAGCCCGGCGAGCGGGAAGTCCGACGGAGTGCGGCCGCCCGCGTCCGGGCGGGCGCAGTGGGCCGCGATGTCGCGCAGCGCCGCGCACATCCCGTCGGCGAGTTCGCGGACGGTGGACTCGTCGTAGACGGCCGGCGGGTAGGTCCAGCCGAGTTCGAGGCGGCCGCCCTGGACCACGCCGGTGACGTCCAGCAGGTAGGGGCGGGGTTCGTCGGGGTCGGTGTCGGAGCCGGCCGGGGGCAGGGCGGCGCCGTAGAGGCCGCTCCGGCTCCCGTCGGCGTCCCACCGGCCGTGGTAGTTGAAGCCGACCCGCGGCGCCGGGGCGGCGGCCAGCGGGCTGTCGGGCAGCAGGTGGCGCAGCGCGCCGTGGCTCAGGCCGTGCAGCGGCACCGCGCGCAGCTGCTCCTTGACCGAGCGCAGGGTGTCGTGCCAGCCGGCGTCGGGGTCGACGCTCAGCGCGAGGGGGAACTCGGCGGTGAACCAGCCGACCGTCCGGGAGAGGTCCACGTCGTCGAAGAGGTCCTCGCGGCCGTGGCCCTCCACGCCGACCAGCACGGTGTCGCGTCCGCACCAGCGGGACAGGGTGTGGCCGAGGGCGCTGAGCAGGACGTCGTTGACCTGGGTGCGGTAGACCTCCGGGACCCGGCGCAGCAGGGCCTCGGTCGTCTCCGGCTCGAGTTCCACGGTGACCGTGGCGGCGGTGCCGTGGGTGTTGGGGCCGGGCCGGCCCGCGGGCAGGCCGGCGGGGGCCGCCGCGGTGCGCTCCCAGTGGGCGAGGTCGCCGTCCAGGGCGCCGGACCGGGTGTGCGCCTCCAGCCGGGCCGCCCAGTGGCCGAACGGGGTTCCGGCCGGGGGCAGCTCGACGGGGCGTCCGTCCGCGACGCAGCGGTGGGCGGTCTCCAGATCGGCCAGCAGGATCCGCCAGGAGACGCCGTCGACGGCCAGGTGGTGGACGGTGACGAGGAGTTGCGCGGGCAGGTCCGGGCCGCGGTCGAGGAACAGGACGCGCACCATCCGGCCCTCGGCCGGGTCGAGGGACGCCCGGGCCGCGTCCGCCGCGCGCCGCACCTCGGCCTCCAGCGCGGGGCCGTCCAGGCCGGTGAGGTCGTGGTGGGTGAGGATGCCGTCCGGGACGTCCGGCAGGACCTCCTGGCGCCGGCCGTCGTCGGTGCGGCGGAAGCGGGTGCGCAGGGCCGGGTGGTGGCCCACGAGGGCGTCCACGGCGGGGCGCAGGGCGGACATGCCGGTGCCGGGGGCCAGTTCGATCCGCTGCGACATGGTGAAGCGCAGCGGGTCGCCGGGGCGGCGGCCGTCGAGGTACCAGCGCTGGATCGGGGCGAGCGGTGCGTCGGCGGGCACGGCCGCGTCCGCCGCGGCGGGTGCCGCCTCGGTGACGCGCAGGGCGAGTTCGGCGACGGTCTGGTGGCGGAAGACGTCCTTGGTGGTCAGCGCCAGTCCGGCCCGGCGGGCCCGGGAGACGATCTGGATGCTGAGGATGGAGTCGCCGCCGAGCGCGAAGAAGTTGTCCCGCGCACCCACCCGTTCGACCCGCAGGACGTCCGCCCAGATCGCGGCCAGCGTCTCCTCGGTGCCGGGGCGCGGTGCCACGTAGGTCGTGGCGGGGTCGGGCTGCGCGGGCGGGGCGGGCAGGGCGCGCCGGTCGGTCTTGCCGCTGCTGGTGCGCGGGATCCGCGCCAGCGGGACGAACGCCGCCGGCACCATGTGGTCCGGCAGGGTGCGCCGGAGCGCGAGGCGCAGTTCGTCGGCGGTCGGAACGGTGTCCCCGGCGGGCACCAGGTGGGCCACGAGCATGAGCCGGCCCGCGTGCTCACGTGCCGTCACCACGGCCTCGGACACGTCCGGGTGGGCGAGCAGCGCGGCCTCGACCTCTCCGGGTTCGACACGGAACCCGCGGATCTTGATCTGTTCGTCGGCGCGGCCCAGGAACTCCAGCAGCCCTCGCTCGTTCCAGCGGGCGCGGTCGCCGGTGCGGTACATCCGCTCCCCCGGCGCGCCGAACGGGTCGGCGACGAAACGCGACGCGGTCGGGCCGGGGCGGCCCAGGTAGCCGCGGGCCACCTGCGCGCCGGCGAGGTACAGCTCGCCGGGCACGCCGGGCGGCACCGGGCGCAGGGCGCCGTCGAGGACGTGGGCGCGCAGGTTGCGGCCGGGGCGCCCGATGACCGGCCGGTCCGGGTGGTCGGTGACACGCCCGTAGGTGGCGTCGACGGTGCACTCGGTGGGCCCGTACATGTTGTACGCGGTGACGCCGAGGCCGGCGGCGGCATCCAGTTCCCGCCAGGTGTCGGGGCCCGTCGCCTCGCCGCCGACCAGCAGGACGCGCGGGTGGTGGCGGCCGGGTGCGAGGAGTCCGGCGGCGGTGAGTTCGCGCAGGAAGGAGGGGGTGACGTTCACCAGGTCCAGGCCGCGTGCGGCGATCTGGGCGCAGAACGCGTCCGGGTCCAGGCGCACGTCTTCGTCGACCAGGTGGACCTCCTGCCCGAGGGCGAGCAGCAGCGGCCCCTCCCAGGAGGTGTCGAAGGAGAACGAGGCGCTCAGCGCGGCGCGCAGCCGCCGCCCGTCCGCGGTGTGCGGTGCGACGAGCCCTTCGCGGTGGTCGTGGCAGAGGTTGACCAGGTGGCGGTGTTCGACGACGACGCCCTTGGGGCGGCCGGTGGAGCCGGAGGTGTAGACGATGTAGGCGGCGTGGTCCGGGCGCAGCGGGGCCGGTCGGTCGCGGTCGGTGGGGTCGTGGGCGGGCAGCCGGTCCCACGGCACCTCGCGCAGCGCGCCGGTGGTCAGCACGGTGTGCGGGGCCGCGTCCCGGAGGAGGTGGGTGACGCGTTCGGCGGGCAGGTCGGGGTCGAGGCACAGGAGGGTGCCGCCCGCCTTGGCGACGGCGAGCACCGCCGCCGGCAGGTCGGAGGTGCGCGGCAGTCGTACGGCGACCACCCGCTCGGGGGCGACGCCCCGGGCGAGGAGGTGGTGGGCGAGCCGGTTGGCGCGCTCGTTGAGGGCGGCGAAGTCGAGCGTGGCGTCCCGTGCCACCAGGGCGGTGTCGTGCGGGGTGCGGGCGGCCTGTGCCTCGAACAGGGCGGGGAAGGTGGTGTCGGGGACCGCGAGCCGCGGCCCCTGCCAGTCGTGGAGCACGTGGCGCCGCTCGGCGGCGGTCATCAGCTCCAGCGCCCGCACGTCCCGGTCGGGGTCCTGTGCGGCGGCCTCCAGGAGCAGCCGCAGGCGGGCGGCCAGGCGCCGGACGGTGTCCTCGTCGAACAGGGCGGTGTCGTACTCCAGGTGGCCGGTGACGCCGCCGTCGCCCTCCACGAAGTCGAAGGCCAGGTCGAACGTGGCGTGCCGGACCGGCGGGGTGAGCGGCTCGACGTCCAGGTCCGGGAGCGCGGGGGCCTCGGCGCCCAGGTTGTGCAGGGCGACCATGACCTGGAACAGGGGGGTGCGGCTGGTGTCCCGCTCGGGCCGGAGGGCGTCCACCAGCCGCTCGAAGGGCACGTCCTGGTGGGCGAACGCCTCCAGGACGGTGCCGCGTACCTGCTCCAGCAGCGCGCGGAACGACGTGCCGGGGCGCACCCGGTTGCGCAGCACCAGCGTGTTCACGAACATGCCGACCACGTCGTGCAGTTCGGGGCGCTCACGGCCCGCGGTGACGGTGCCGACGGCGAAGTCGTCCTGGTCGGCCCAGCGGGACAGCAGGGCCGTGCAGGCGGTCAGCAGCGTCATGTACAGGGTGGCATCGGACTCCCGGCCCCGCTCGCGCAGCCGGTCGGTCAGTCCGGCGGGCAGGGCGAAGGTCACCAGCGCGCCGTCCCGGGTCCGTACGGCGGGACGCGGCCGGTCGGTCGGCGGCTCCAGCGGAGGCACTCCGTCCAGCACCTGCTGCCAGTGGGCGAGTTGACGCTCGACGCGGTCGGTGCGGGCACGCTGCCAGGCGGCGTGGTCGGCGTAGCGGACGGGCAGTGCGGGCAGTTCGGGGCGGCGGCCCTCGTGTGCCGCCGCGTACAGCTCGCCCAGGTCCCGGCCGAGGACGCC
This sequence comes from Streptomyces sp. NEAU-W12, assembly GCF_026242095.1. Classification (NCBI taxonomy): domain Bacteria; kingdom Bacillati; phylum Actinomycetota; class Actinomycetes; order Kitasatosporales; family Streptomycetaceae; genus Streptomyces; species Streptomyces sp. NEAU-W12. The sequence continues at coordinate 194,228 of NZ_JAPJDM010000004.1, read as the reverse complement.
GAGCGACCAGCCGTCGGTGACGATGTGGTGGACGGCGAGGACGAGGACGTGCTCGCCGTCGGCCGGACGGGCCAGCCGGGCGCGCAGCAGCGGCCCGGCCGCCAGGTCGAAGGGCGTGGCGGCCTCGCGCTCCAGCAGCGCGTCCAGCGCCGCCCGCGCGTCCGGGGCCGTGGTGAGGTCGTCCACGGGCAGGTCGACCCGGTGCGGCGGGTGCACCAGCTGCCGGGCCTGTCCGTCCTGTTCGACGAACGTGGTGCGCAGCGCCTCGTGCCGGGCGACCAGGCCGTCCAGCGCGGTGCGCAGGGCGCTCACGTCGAGGGGTCCGCGCAGGCGGAGCACGGACAGCGTCGTGTACTCGGTGCTGCCGGGCTCGAACCGGTCGAGGAACCACAGGCGCTGCTGGGGGTACGACAGGGGCGCCGGGGTCTGCGGGGCGGTCGCCGGTATCGCGTCGGCCTGCGGGGCGGGCGCGCCGTCGGCCGGTTCGCCGAGCCCGGCGGCCAGGGCGGCCACCGTGGGGCGGGTGAACAGCAGTCTCGGGGAGACGTCGGGACCGAACGCGGCGCGCAGGCGGGCGGTGACGCGGACGGCGAGGATGGAGTCGCCGCCGAGCGCGAAGAAGTCGTCGCCGGCGTGCACCTCCCCGACTCCCAGCACGTCGGCCCAGGCGGCGGCGACCAGCCGTTCGGCGGGTGTGCGCGGCGGTGTCCGGTCGGTGCCGGCGGCGTAGCCGTCCGGTCCCGGTGCGGGAAGTGCGCGCCGGTCGAGCTTGCCGTTGACGGTGAGCGGCAGGGCGTCCACCGGCACGTGGGCGGCGGGCACCATGTGGGCGGGCAGGAGGCGCTCCAGGTGGGCGCGCAGCACGGCCGCCGCGGGGGCCGGGCCGCCGGAGCCGACGACGTGCGCCACGAGCCGACGGGTTCCGGAGGCGTCCTCGAACACGCCGACCGCGGCCTCGGCGACGCCGGGGTGGGTGTGCAGGGCCGCCTCGATCTCACCGGGCTCGATGCGGTAGCCGCGGATCTTCACCTGGGCGTCCGCGCGGCCCAGGTACTCCAGGGTGCCGTCGGCCCGCCACTTCGCCCGGTCACCCGTGCGGTACATCCGCTCCCCCGGCGTGCCGAACGGGTCGGCGAGGAAGCGGGTGGCGGTGAGGCCGGGGCGGCCCAGGTAGCCGCGGGCCAGGCCCTCGCCCGCCACGTACAGCTCGCCGGTCGCGCCGGGCGGCACGGGCGCCAGGTCCGCGTCGAGCACGTACACCCGCAGGTCGTCGATGGCCGTGCCGATGGGACTGGCGGGGCCGTCGGGGGCGGTGGCGGGATCGAGCGGGGCGTGGGTGACGTGCACGGTGGTCTCGGTGATGCCGTACATGTTGACCAGCCGCGGGGCAGAGGCCGGGTGGCGCGTCCACCAGTCGGCGAGCCGGCCGACGTCCAGGGCCTCGCCGCCGAAGACCACCGTGCGCAGGGCGAGGCGGGCGCCGGTCTCCGGGTGTTCGGCGTCCGCGCGGATCAGCGGGTAGAACGCGGAGGGCGTCTGGTTGAGGACGGTGACCCGCTCGTCCGCCAGCAGGCGCAGGAAGTCCTCCGGGGAGCGGGCCGTCTCGTCGGGCACGACGACGAGACGGCCGCCGTGCAGCAGCGGGCCCCACATCTCCCACACCGAGAAGTCGAACGCGTAGGAGTGGAACATCGTCCACACGTCGTCCGCGCCGAAGCCGAACCGGTCACGGGTGCGGGTGAACAGCCGGACCACGTTGGCGTGCGGGATCACCACGCCCTTGGGGCGGCCGGTGGAGCCGGAGGTGTGGATGGCGTAGGCGGGGCTCTCCGGCAGCGGCCGGCGGGCGGGGGCGGGTCCGGTGGCCGGGCGGCGGGCGAGGTCGGCCCCGACCCGCGGATCGTCGAGGAGCAGCAGGGGCACGTCGGTGCCGTCGACCCGGGCCGCCGTGCCGGTCGTGGTCACCAGGGTCACCGGGTCGGCGTCGGCGAGGAGGTGGCCGATGCGGTCGGCGGGCGAGGCCGGGTCGATCGGCAGGTAGGCCGCGCCGGTCTTCAGCACGGCGAGGACCGCGACGACCTGGTCGCAGGAGCGGGGCAGGGCGAGGGCGACGAACTCCTCGGGCGCGGCGCCGAGCCCGGCGAGCCGGTGGGCGAGCCGGCCGGCGCGGGCGTCGAGCGTCGCGTAGTCCAGACGCTCGGTGCCGCAGGTGACGGCGACGGCGCCCGGTGTGCGGGCGGCCTGCTCCTCGAACAGGTCCACCAGGGTCTGGCCGGGGCGGCCCCGTTCGGTGCCGTTCCAGTCGGTGAGCATCCGCCGCCGTTCCCCGGCCGTGGGCCGGGCCAGGTCGCGCAGCGGCCGGTCGGGACCGTCGGCCAGCTCCGTGAGCAGCAGGCACAGCCGGTCGGCGAGCGAGCGGACGGTCGCCGCGTCGAACAGGGCGGGGTCGTAGGCGAGGTCGAAGCCGAGGCGTTCGCCGTGGTGGGCGCGCAGGACGAGCGGGTAGTTGGTGGCGTCGCGGGAGGCCACCCGGGCCAGCCGCACCCCGGAACCGGCCGTGCGGGCCTCGTCGAAGGGGTAGTTCTCGAAGGCGACCATGCTGTGGAAGAGCGGGCTGCCGGACGGCACGTCGCTGAGCCGGGTCAGCTCGGCCAGCGACACGGCCGCGAACCGCCTCGACTCGGCCTGGGCGTCCTGCAGGTCCCGCAGCCACGCGCCGGCCGCGCGTCCGGGGTCGACGCGTATTCGGGTGGGCACGGTGTTGATGAACATGCCCACCATCGACTCGACGCCGGGCAGGTCGTCGGGCCGGCCGGAGACGGTGGTGCCGAACACCACGTCGTCCTCGGCTCCGTACCGGGCCAGCAGCAGCGCCCAGGCGCCCTGCACGACCGTGTTGAGGGTGAGTCCGGCGTCGCGTGCGGTGCGTGCCAGCCGGGCCGACGCCACGTCGTCCAGGCCGGCCGCGTGGACGTCGGCGGAGCGGGCCGAGTGGGCCTCGCGCAGGGGGCGGTCGGCGGGCAGCGGGGTGGGGTCGGTGAAGCCGGCGAGGACGCCTCGCCAGTGCGCGCGGGCGGCGCCGGGGTCCTGCTCGGCGAGCCAGCGTACGTAGTCGCCGAAGGGGCGCCGTACCGGCGGCCGGGATCCGGCGCCGGCGGTGAGTGCCGCGTACTCCTCGCACACCTCGGTCAGCACCTGGGCCAGGCTCCAGCCGTCCAGGATCAGGTGGTGGGAGGTCCACAGCAGGTGCAGCCGCGCGTGGGGCAGCCGGACCAGGGTCAGCCGCATCAGCGGCGCGGCGGCGAGGTCGACGCCGCGGGCCAGGTCGTCGGCCCGCAGCCGGGCGAGGCGCTCGGCGTGCCCGGCCTCGTCCAGGTCCCGCCAGTCGAGGTGGGTCACCGGCACCCGCACGTCCCGGCGCACGACCTGGAGCGGCACCGGGACGTCCTCCCAGACGACGCAGGTGCGCAGGGCGGGGGTACGCTCGGTGACGCGCTGCCAGGCCGCGGCGAGGGCGTGCGGGTCGGCGACGCCCTCCAGCAGGAGTGCCGCCTGGTCGACGTAGACGTCGTCGGGGCCGCCGACCAGCCGGTGGAAGAGCATGCCCTCCTGGAGCGGGGTCAGCGGCAGGACGTCCTCCACGTCCTGCCCGTCGCCGACCAGCCGGTCCAGGCGGTCCTGGCCGAGGCGGGCCAGCGGGAAGTCGGACGGGGTGCGGCCGCCCGCGCCGGGGCGGGCGCAGTGCTCGGTGATCGCGGCGAGCGCGCGGGTCATGCCGTCGGCGAGGGTGCGGACGGTGTCCTCGTCGTGCACCTGGTCGCTGTAGTGCCAGGTGATCTCCAGTTCGCCGCCGGCGACCACGGCGGAGACGTCCAGCAGGTGGGCCGACGGCTCGTCGGCGGCGACGTCACGGCCGGGCACCTCGTCCGCCGGGGCGAAGTCCCGTCCGTCGCCGGCCTCCCACTGGCCGTGGTAGTTGAAGCAGACCTGCGGCAGCGGCAGGTCCCGCAGGGCGCGGGCGGCCGGGTCGGGCGAGCCGAGGCGGGCCAGGGCCTCGTAGCCGAGGCCGTTGCGGGGAACGGCCCGCAGGCGCTCCTTGACCCTCTTGAGGGTCGTGCCCCAGTCGGGGGCGTCGGACGGTCCGGCGGGGGCGAGGGTGACGGGGTACTGGGTGGTGAACCAGCCCACCGTGCGCGACAGGTCCAGCGTGTCGTCCTCGCGGCCGTGGCCCTCCAGGGTGACGGTCACCCGCTCGGTGCCCGTCCAGTCGGCGAGGACCCGGCTCAGCGCGCTGAGCAGCACGTCGTTGACCTGGGTGCGGTAGACCGCGGGCACCCGGCGCAGGAGAGCCCCGGTGGTGGCGCGGTCCACGCGGGTGCGCAGGGTGCGGACCGAGCCGGCGAGCGGGGTGCCGGAGCGGTCCACGGGCAGCGGGGCACGGGGTTCGGCGGCCTCGGCCGTCCAGTGCGGCAGGTCGGCGTCGAGGTCGCCGGCGCGTACGCGGCGGGCCAGGTGTGCGGCCCAGTCGGCGAACGGCGTGGGGACGGGCTCGAGTCGGACCGGGTCGCCCTGGGCCGCCTGCCGGTAGGCCTGGGCGAGGTCGGCGAGCAGGACGCGCCAGGAGACGCTGTCCACCGCCAGGTGGTGGGCGGTGACGAAGAGCTGGGGGCGTTCGCCGGGAGGGGGCAGCAGCAGGGCGGCGCGCAGCAGGGCGCCGGTGGCCGGGTCGAGGGCGGCGCGGGCGGCCTCGGCGGCCTCCCCGCGGGCGGCCGCCGCGTCGTCGGCGCGGACGAGGTCGTGGCGGGTGAGCAGGCCGGCGGCCGGGCCGTCGCCGGGGTGCTGTTCCCAGGTGTCCACCGCGCGGACGAAGCGGGTGCGCAGCGCGGGGTGGTGGGCGGCCAGTGCCTCCAGGGCGCGCTCCAGGGCCGGCTCGTCCAGGTCGTGCGGCAGGTCCAGCAGCATCGACATGCTGAAGTGCCGCAGCGGGCCGTGCGTGGCGAAGAACCACTCCTGGACCGGCGTCAGCGGCGCCGGGCCCTCCTCGCGCGGTGGCCGGGGGGCGGGCGCGGCGGTGGTGCGCGGGGACGCGGCGGCGGCGAGGTCGGCGACGGTCTGGTGGCGGAAGACGTCCCGCGAGGTGAGGTCGAGGCCCGCCGCCCGGGCGCGGGAGACGGCCTGGATGCTGAGGATGGAGTCGCCGCCCAGCTCGAAGAAGTTGTCCGTCACACCGACCCGGCGCGCGCCCAGCACCTCGGCCCAGATGCGGGCGAGGGTCTCCTCCTCGGGGGTGCGCGGGGCGACGAACTCCTTGTCGCGCCCGCCGCCGTCGAGGTCGGGGGCGGGCAGGGCACGCCGGTCGACCTTGCCGCTGACGGTCATCGGCAGGCCGTCGAGCACGGTGAAGGAGGACGGCACCATGTGGTCGGGCAGCACGCGCCGGCAGGCCGCCCGCACGTCGGCCACGACGAGCCGCGCGTCGCGGCCGGCGGGGGCCGGTGCCCCGGCAGGCGACACCGGCCCGTCGAGGAGCGGCGGCCGGTGCGTGTTCCCGGTGGACCGGCCGGAGGTCCTCGTGCCGGATGTACGCGTACGGGATGTGTCCGGGCTTTCGGCCGGTGCGGCGAGGGGGGTGTCCTCCTGCCCGGGCGGAGCCGAGAGCCCGGGGTCGTGTGCCGGGCGTCGCGACGGGGCGGACGCCGCCTGCCGGGGCACCAGGTAGGCGGCGAGCCGGGTGTGGCCGTGCGGGTCGGTGACGGCGACGACCGCGGCGGCGGCGACCTCGGGCAGGTCGGTCAGGGCCGCCTCGACCTCGCCGGGCTCGATGCGGTGGCCGCGCACCTTGACCTGGTCGTCGGCGCGCCCCAGGTGGTCCAGACGTCCGTCGGCGGTCCGGCGGGCCAGGTCGCCGGTGCGGTACATGCGGGTGCCGGGCGGGCCGAACGGGTCGGGCAGGAACCGTGTGGCGGTGAGCCCCGGCCGGCCCGCGTAGCCGCGCGCCAGTTGCACGCCGGACAGGTACAGCTCGCCGCCGACCCCGGGCGGCACGGGCCGGAGCCGGTCGTCGAGGACGTGGGCGCGCACGTTGGCGAGCGGCCTGCCGACGCTCGGACGGCCGTCGCCCTCGATGCGGCAGGCCAGGGCGTCGACCGTGCACTCGGTGGGCCCGTAGAAGTTGTACGCGGCCACGTCCCGCCGCGCGGCCAGCTCCCGCCACAGGCCGGGCCCGACCGGCTCGCCGCCGAGCATCAGCACCCGGGGGTGGTGGCGCGGGTCGGTGAGCAGTCCGACGGGCAGCAGCTGGCGCAGGTAGGTGGGGGTCAGGTCCAGGAAGTCGATGCGGTGCTCGACGACGTACTCGACCAGCGCGGCGGCGTCCAGCCGGGTCGTCTCGTCGACCAGGTGCAGCGGGTGGCCGTCGGCCATCAGCAGCACGCCCTCCAGTGAGGTGTCGAAGGAGAACGACGCCGTCAGCGCCACCCGCAGCGGCCCGCCGCCCGCCTCGGCGACGAAGCCCTCGCGATGGCCCGCCAGCAGGTTCGCCGCGGACCGGTGCGCCACGGCCACGCCCTTGGGGCGGCCGGTGGAGCCGGAGGTGTAGAGGACGTAGGCGGTGGTGTCCGGGTCCGGCGGCGCGAGCGGGCCCGCGTCGGCGGGGTCGGCGCCGGGCAGGTCCCGCAGCGCGGCCTCGTCCAGTACGAGGGCCGGCCGGGCGTCGTCGAGCAGGAACCGTACCCGCTCCTCGGGCAGCGCGGGATCCAGCGGCAGATAGCCGGCGCCGGCCTTCCAGACGGCGAGGATCGCCACGATCATGTCGGCGGTGCGGGGCAGCCCGAGGGCGACCAGGCGCTCGGGGCCCGCACCGCGCGCGACCAGGTGGCGGGCGAGGCGGTCGGCGCGGGCGTCGAGCGTCGCGTAGTCCAGGCGCACGTCCCCGGCGACCAGGGCGGTGGCGTGCGGGGTGCGGGCGGCCTGCCGCGCGAACAGCTCGGGCAGGGTGTCCTCGGGGACGGGCAGGGCGGTCGCGTTCCAGTCCCGGGTGACCTGCTCCAGCTGCCGCGGCGAGAGCAGGGGCAGGGTGCCCAGCGGCCGGTCCGGCTGCGCGGCGGCGGCGTCCGTCAGGCGCAGCAGCTGGTCGGCCATGCGGGTGGCCGTGTCCGCGTCGAACAGGTCGGTGCGGTACTCCAGCAGGCCGGTGAGACCGTCTCCGTCCGGTAGGAACTCCACGCTCAGGTCGAAGGTGGCGGCCCGTCGGGGCACGGCGACCGGAGCGGTGGCCAGGCCGTGCGGATCGGGGGCGGCGGGCGGCGCGGGGTGCAGCAGGACCATGACGTCGAACAGGGGGTTGCGGCCCGCCTCACGGGTCGCGCCGACGGCCTCCACGATCCGCTCGAACGGCGTGTCGCCGTGCGCGAAGGCGTCGTTGACCGTGTCGGCCGCGGCCGTGAGCAGGTCGCGGAAGGATCCGGCGGTCTCGACCCGGGTGCGCAGCACCACGGTGTTGACGAAGAAGCCGACGGCCCGTTCGAGGTCGGTGCGGCCGCGTCCCGGGGTCAGTGAGCCGACGGTGATGTCGTCCTGTCCCGACCAGCGGGCCAGCAGAGCCTGGCAGGCGGCGGTCAGGGCGGCGAACAGGGTGGTGTGCCGCTCGGCCGCGAGCTGCTTCAGCCGGGCGGTGGTGGCGGCGGGGACGGTGAAGGTGTGCACCGCGCCCGCGCCGGACTCCTCGCCGCGGCGCGGCCGGTCCAGCGGCAGCTCGGGCGCCACCGCGCCCGCCAGCCGCTCCTTCCAGTGGGCCAGTTCGCGCTCCAGGCGGGGGCCGGAGAGCTGCTCGCGCTGCCAGACGGCGAAGTCCGGGTACTGCGCGGCCACCGGCGCCAGCACGGGCTCCGCGCCCTGGGCGAGGGCGTCGTAGGCCGTGCACAGCTCCTCCAGGAGCACCCCCATCGACCAGCCGTCGGTGACGATGTGGTGGGCCGTCAGCAGCAGCACGTGCGCGTCGGGCGACTCGCGCAGCAGCAGGGCCCGCAGCAGCGGCCCGGTGCGCAGGTCGAAGGGGCGCTCGTACTCGGCCAGCAGGGCCGCTTCCAGGGCCTTTCCGTCCCCGGGAGCGGTGAGGTCCCGGACCGGCAGCGGGAGCGGGCCGGCCGGCCGCACGGTCTGCGCGGGTCTGCCGTCGGTCTCGTCGAACGTGGTGCGCAGCGCCTCGTGCCGGCCCACCACCAGCTCCAGCGCGGCGGTCAGGGCGGTGTGGTCCGGCGCTCCGGTGAGCCGGAGCGCGACCGCGCTGTTGTAGCGGGGGTCGCCGGGCCGCAGCCGGTCCAGGAACCACAGCCGCTGCTGGGCGAAGGACAGCGGCAGCGGCCGGGTGCGGTCCGCGCGCGGGAGGGCCCGGCGGGCGGTGGAGGCGGCCCGGCCGGCCAGCCGGCGGCGGAGCTCTTCCTGGAGGTCCTGCGGCAGGGCCTCGGCGCGGTTTCGCTTCGAAGACGTCATGGGGTTCTGGTCCTCACCGTTCGTCGTGGTCGCTGTCGCCGCGTACGGCGCCTTCGAGTTCGCTCAGCACCTGCTCCTCCACCAGCTCCGCCAGGGCGGCGACGGTCCGGGTGACCAGGACGTCCCGCGGCGTCAGGGTCACGCCGAAGGCCTCGCCCACGCGGGAGGAGACGAGCAGGGCGCGCAGGGAGTCGCCGCCCAGGGCGAAGAAGTCGTCCTCGGCGCCCACGGTGGTCTGCAGGGCCTCCTCCCACAGGGCGGCGACGGCCTCCTCGGTGGGGGTGCGGGGCGGCACGTGCCCGGTGGCCGGCGGCTCCGTCTGCGGACCGGGCGCGGGCAGCGCGGCCCGGTCGGTCTTGCCGTTCTCCGTGAGCGGGAACCGCTCCAGCGTCACGAACGCCGAGGGCACCATGGGGCCGGGCAGGGTGCGGGCGGCGAAGGCCCGCAGTTCCGCGCCGGCGGGCGGTTCGGCGCCGGGCGCGGCGAGCAGGTGGGCCACCAGACGCGGCAGCCCCGGTTCGTCCTCCCGCACACTCACCACGGCGTCCAGCACCGCCGGGTGGCGTACCAGGGCCGCCTCCACCTCGCCGGCCTCGATGCGGTGGCCGCGCAGCTTGAGCTGGTGGTCGGTGCGTCCGAGGTAGTGCAGTTCGCCGCGGGTGTCGCGCCGGACCAGGTCGCCGGTGCGGTACATGCGGGTGCCGGGCGGTCCGAACGGGTCGGCGGTGAAGCGGGTCGCGGTCAGACCGGGGCGGCCCAGGTAGCCGCGGGCCAGGGCCGGTCCGGCGAGCCACAGTTCGCCGGGCACGCCGTCGGGGACGGGGCGCAGGCGCGCGTCCAGGACGTAGGCGCCGGTGGCGGGCAGCGCGCGGCCGATGGGCGGCGCGGAGCCGTCCGGTTCCAGCGGGCCGGACCAGGTGGCGACGACGGTCGCCTCGGTGGGCCCGTAGGAGTTGATCATGCGGTGGTGCGGTGCCCAGCGGGCGACCAGTTCGGCCCGGCAGGCGTCCGCGCCGACCACCAGGGTGCGCAGGTCCGGCAGGGAGCCGGGGGTGTCCGGCGGGAGGGTGGCGAGCGCGGCGGGCGGCAGCAGGGTGTGGGTGATGCGCGAGGTGCGCAGTACGCCGGCCAGTTCGGCGCCGAGCAGCGGGCCGGGCGGCGGTACCACGAGGGCCGCGCCGCTCGGCAGGGACATGCACAGCTCGAGCACGGAGGCGTCGAAGCTGGGCGTGGCGAAGGCCAGGACCCGGTCCTCGGGGCGGACCCGGTAGTGCGCGGCCTCGGCGGCGGCGAAACAGGCCAGCCCGCGGTGGGTGACGACGACGCCCTTGGGGGTGCCGGTGGAGCCGGAGGTGTAAATGACGTACGCCGGGTCGTCGAGGTCCAGGGGGCGGACGCGGTCGGTGTCGGCGGGCCGGTGGCCGGGCGTGCCGTCGGGCGGCGCGGCGAGCAGGCCGGCGACCTCCTCGGCGGTGAGGGTGACGGCGGGGTCCGCGTCGCGCAGCATCAGCGCGACCCGCTCGGCCGGGTAGCCGGGGTCCACCGGGAGGAAGGCCGCGCCCGCCTTGGCCACGGCGAGCTGGGCGAGGACCATGTCCGCCGAGCGCGGCAGGACCAGGGCGACGATGTCGCCCGGTCCGGCTCCGCGCTCGATGAGCCGGTGTGCGAGCCGGTTGGCGTGGTCCTCGGCCTCGGCGAAGGTCAGCGTCGACTCCGGTGCGGCCAGGGCCGGTCGGTCCGGCCACCGGTCGGCCGCGGTCTCGATCAGCGCGGGCAGCGTGGCCGGGGGCACCGGGGGCAGCTGCGGGCGTGCGGGGCCGTGCAGCAGCCGGTCCCGTTCGCCGGGCGGCAGCACGTCCACCGCGTGCAGTGGGGCCGGGTCGCCGGAGCCGGCGAGGGCGGTCAGGGCGTGCAGCAGCCGGCCGGCCAGGGCGCCGGCGGTGGACTCCTCGAAGTAGCGGGGGTCGTAGCCGAGTTCGACGCTCAGTTCGTCGCCGGGTGAGATCACCACGGTGAGCGGGTAGTTGGTGGCCTCCCGGGCGTCGAGGTCCCGGATCCGGACGCCGTGGGCACCGGCGGTGGCGTCGCCCACGGGATAGTTCTCGAAGACCAGCAGGCTGTCGAACAGGGCGGTGCCGGCCGGCAGTTCGCTCCACCGGTGCAGTTCGGGCAGCGGGACGTGGTCGAAGCGCCGGTCCTCCGCCCGCGCGGCCTGCACCTCGCGCAGCCACACGGTGCGGGGCACGTCCTCGTCCACGGTGACCCGGGCGGGCAGGGTGGTGATGAACAGGCCGGTGATGGTGTCGGCGCCCGGCAGGTCGGCGGGCCGCCCGGAGACGGTGGTGCCGAAGCACACCTCCCGCTCGCCGCTGAGGCGCGCCAGCAGCAGCGCCCACGCGCCCTGCACCAGCGTGTTGAGGGTGAGGCGGTGCCGGCGGGCGAACTCCGTCAGCCGGGCCGTGCCGTCCGCGCCGAGCCGCCGCGACAGCCAGGTGCCCGAGCGGGCGGCGGCACCGGGGGCGGGCCTGCGGTCGTACGGCAGCGGGGTGGGCGCGGCGTAGCCCGCGAGGGCCCTCTTCCAGTGCTCCCCGGCGGCGGCGGTGCCACGGCCGGCGAGCCAGGCGGCGTAGTCCGCGAAGGGCCGGCGTTCCGGCAGGCGGGGCTCGGTGCCGGCGGCGAGCGCGGCGTGCGCGGCCATCACGTCGCCCAGCACGTGGAAGACGCTCCATCCGTCGAGCAGGACGTGGTGGAAGGTCCACACGACGCGCACCTCGTCCGGGCCGAGCCGGATCAGGGTGACGCGCAGCAGCGGGGGCCGGTCGAGGGCGATGCCGCGGGCGCGGTCCTCGTCGAGCAGCCGCCGCAGCGCGGCCTCCCGCTCCGCCGGTGTCAGGGCGCTCCAGTCGAGTTCGGCGACGGGCAGCGTGACGTGGCGGTGCACGGTCTGGAGCGGGACGGGCACCCCGCCGAGCGCCACGGCGGTCCGCAGCACGGGCGTGCGGTCGACGACGTGCTGCCAGGCGGCCGCCAGCAGCCGGGGCTCGCGCACGCCGTCCGCGACGAAGGTGATCTGCTCGGTGTACAGGCCCTCGCCGGGCTCGTCCATGCCGTGCACGACCATGCCGGTCTGGGTGGGGGTGAGGGGGTAGACGTCCGCCACGTCGCGCCCGGTGCCGGCGAGCCGGTCGACGGCCGCCTGGTCCAGCCCGGCGAGCGGGAAGTCCGAGGGGGTGCGGCCGCCCGCGCCGGGCTCGGCGCAGTGCCGGACGATCTCCCGCAGTTCCTCGGCCGTCTCGGCCGCCAGCCGGGCGACGGTCTCGTGCCGGTGCACGTTCCGCGAGTACGACCAGGTGAACTCCAGCCGCTTGTCGGTGACCCGGCCGAGGACGTCGATGAGGTGCGGCCGCTCCGCCGAGCGGTCCATGCCGCCGCTCAGCCCTCCGTGGGGCGCGTGCAGCAGGCCGCCCGGGGTGGCGTTCCAGTCCTGCCGGCCCAGGTAGTTGAAGCCCACCTGGGGCAGGCCGGGCAGTTCGCGTCCCGCCGTGGGGTGCAGGTGGCGCAGCGCGCCGTAGCCCACCCCCCCGCGCGGCACGGCCCGCAGGTTCTCCTTGACGGACTTCAGGGCGGTCCCGGGGTCCGCGTCGCGGGGCACGTCGAGGCCGACGGGGAACATGGTGGTGAACCAGCCGACGGTGCGGGCGGGGTCGACGCCGTCGAACAGGTCCTCGCGGCCGTGTCCCTCCAGCGCGACCACCACGCGGTCCTGCCCCGTCCAGCGGGCCAGGACGCGTCCGAGGGCGCACAGCAGGACGTCGTTGACGCGGGTGCGGTAGACGTCGGGGACGTCCTGGAGCAGCCGCCGGGTGTCCTCGCTGCCGAGGCCCACCGTCACCGTCTGTTCGTCGGCGGCGGTGTTCCCGCCGGCGAGGTCGGTCGGCAGGGGGCTGGGGTGCAGGGCGCTCCAGTGGGCCGTCTCCTCGTCGAAGCCGCCCGCCGCGGTGTGGGCGGCCAGGCGCCCGGCCCATTCCCGGAAGGAGGTCGTCTTCGGGCCCAGGTCCGGGGTGCCGCCGGTGCGCAGGGCCCGGTAGGCGGTGTCGAGGTCCTCCAGGACCACCTGCCAGGACACGGCGTCCACGACCAGGTGGTGGGCGGCCAGCAGCAGGACGGGCGGCCGGTCCTCGCCCGGTCGGCACAGGGCGGCCTTGAGCAGCGGGCCTCCGGCGAGGTCGAACCCGGAGGCCAGGCCGGCGGCCACGGCGTCCGGGGTTTCGGGCGTGCCGTGCACCTCGAGGTGCGGCGCCGCGCCGGGCGGGGTGCCGTACTGGCGCCACCGTCCGTCGCCGACCGGTTCGTAGCGCATGCGCAGCGCGTCGTGCTGCTCCAGCACCTTCGCCAGGGCGGCGCGCAGCAGCGTCTCGTCGGTGTCGACGGCGAGGTGGAAGGAGACCGTCTGGGTGAAGCGGGCCGGGTCGCCGGTGAGGGTGTCGAACAGCCAGTGCTGTACGGGGGTCAGCGGGGCGTCGCCCACGACCGGGCCCTGTTCGGCGGCGGCCGTCGGTGCGGCCGGGAACTCCTCCACGGCGGTGGCCAGTTCGGCGACCGTCTGGTGCTGGAAGAGGTGCCGGGGGGTCAGCGCGAGTCCGGCCCGGCGGGCGGCGGAGACGATCCGGATGCCGAGGATGGAGTCGCCGCCGAGCGCGAAGTAGTTGTCCGCCGCGCCCACTTCGGGTACACCCAGCACCTCGGACCAGATCGCGGCGAGCGTCCGCTCGGTGGCGGTGCGCGGCGGCCGGGTGCCCTCCGTGGTGGTGGCCGCGGACCACACCGGTTCGGGCAGGGCCCGCCGGTCCAGCTTGCCGGTGGCGCCCAGCGGCAGTCGCTCCAGCGGCACCACGGCCGCCGGGACCAGGTGGTCGGGCAGCGTCCGGGCGAGGAAGGCGCGCAGGCCTGCCGGTGCCGGGGCGTCACCGTCGCGGGGGACGGCATAGCCCACGAGGCGCTTGTGGCCGTCGTGTTCCACGACGCGTGCGGCGGCGGCGGCCACCTGCGGGTGCCGGGCCAGTGCGGCCTCCACCTCACCGAGTTCGATGCGGAAGCCCCGCACCTTCACCTGGTCGTCGGTCCGGCCGAGGTACAGCAGATCGCCGTCGGCCGTCCAGCGGACCAGGTCGCCGGTGCGGTACATGCGGCTGCCGGGCGGTCCGAACGGGTCGGCGGTGAAGCGGGACGCGGTCAGGCCGGGCCGGTTCAGGTAGCCGCGGGCCACACCGGTCCCGGCGAGGTACAGCTCGCCGGGCGCCCCGACGGGCACGGGGCGCGTGCGGGCGTCGAGGACGTAGGCGCGGGCACCGCCGACGGGCCGGCCGATGGGCGGGACCCGGTCGGGATCCGCCGGGTCACAGGTGGAGGCGGTGGCGTAGACGGTGGCCTCGGTGGGGCCGTAGATGTTCATGACACGGCAGCCCGGTATCGCCTCCCGCACCTGGCGGACGGCACGGGCGGGCAGTGCCTCTCCGGCCAGGACCACGGTGTCGGCCGTGACCCGGACGGTGTCCTCGGCCAGCAACCGGCCCAGTGCGGAGGGCACCGCGCTGAGCAGTCCCGCACGCCACGGCTCGGACCGCTCGGCCAGGGCGAGCAGGTCGCGGACGACCTCCACGTGGCCACCGGACAGCAGGGGCGAGAGGATCTCGAACACCGACACGTCGAAGGTGAGCGAGGTGGAGGCCATCACGTGGGCGAGCCCGCGGCCGGTGAACTCGGCGGCGGCCCAGTCGGTCAGCGCCACCACCGGGGCGTGGGGGACGACGACGCCCTTGGGCCGGCCGGTGGAGCCGGAGGTGTGGATGACGTAGGCGGGGTGCTCCGGCAGCAGCCCGCCGTGCCGCTCGCCGTCACCGACGCCGGCCGCGGACGCGGCGGCCAGGCGGCCGGCGCAGGCCGGGTCGTCCAGGACGATCCGCGTGTACGGGCCGTCCGGCACCCGCGCGGAGGTCTCCGCGCAGGTGATCACCGCGTCGGGCCGCACGTCGTCGAGGAGGAACGCGATGCGTTCGGCCGGATGGCCGGGGTCGACCGGGAGGTAGGCGGCGCCGCTCTTGAGGACGGCGAGGAGCGCGACGATCAGGTCGGCGGTGCGGGGCAGGGCCAGGGCGACGAACCGCTCCGGTCCGGCTCCGGCCCCGATCAGGAGGCGGGCCAGCCGGTTGGCGCGTTCGTCGAGCTGCCGGTACGTGAGGTGCTCGGCGCCCGCGGTCACGGCCGGGGCGTCGGGGGTGCGGGCGGCCTGTGCCGCGAAGACCTCCGGGAGGGTACGGCGCGGCAGCGTCGCCACCGGCCCCGCGAGCCGTTCCAGCAGGCGGCGTCCGTCGGCCGGTTCGAGCGGCGGCAGGTCGGCCAGGCGGCGGTCCGCGTCGGCGGCGATCCGCGTCAGCAGCGTGCGCAGGCTCGCGCCGAGCCCTTCGACGGTGGCGGCGTCGAAGGCCGCCGGGTCGTAGTCCAGGGACACCGTCACGTCGTCGCCGGGGGCGACGACCACGCTGAGCGGGTAGTTGGTCGGCTCCAGGTCGCGTTCCTGTTCGACGGCGAGTCCGTGCCGGGCCAGGGCGCCTTCGTCGAACGGGTAGTTCTCGAAGACGACGATGCTGTCGAACAGGCCGGTGCCGCCGGGCACCTCGCTCCAGGTCTGCAGCTGGGCCAAGGAGACGAAGTCGTGGCGCCGGGCCTCCGACTGGGTGGCCTGCACCTCGCGCAGCCACTCCAGCAGGGGGCGACTGCCGTCGATCCGCAGCCGGGTGGGCAGGGTGTTGATGAACAGGCCCACCATGGAGGTCACACCGGGCAGTTCGGCCGGGCGGCCGGACACGGTCGTGCCGAAGACGACGTCGTCACCGCCGCCGTAGTGGTGCAGCAGCAGCCCCCAGGCGCCCTGGAGCACCGTGTTGACGGTCAGGCCGGCCCGCTGCGCGGTGTCCTTCAGCCGCGCCGACACCTCCTGTCCGAGGGCCACCCGGACCGTTCCCGAGGAGGACGCGCGGTGGGCCCCGGCGGGGCGCCGGTCGCACGGCAGTGCGGTGGGGACGGCGAACCCGGCGAGGGTCTCGCGCCAGTGGCGTTCCGCACGGCCGGTGTCCTGGGCGGCCAGCCACCGCAGGTAGTCGGCGAAGGGCACCCGGTCGGGCGTCTGCGGGCGGTGTCCGGCGGTCAGGGCCGCGTACCGCTCGCACACCTCGTCGAACACCTGGGCCGCGCTCCAGCCGTCGAGCAGGACGTGGTGGAAGGTCCACACCATGCGCACCCGGTCCGGTGCCAGACGGATCAGCGCGAGCCGCATGAGCGGGGCCGCGCCGAGGTCGATCCCGGCCCGCCGGTCCGCGTCCAGCAGTGACTCCGTCTCCCGCGCACACCGCTCGGCGGACCACCCGGACCAGTCGTGGTGGGTGACGGGCACGACGGCCCGCCGCTCCACCACCTGGAGGGGTTCGGCGGTCTCCTGCCACACCAGGCGGGTGCGCAGGATCGGGTTCGCGTCCGCCGTGCGCTGCCACGCCCCGGCGAGCGCGTGCGGGTCGGTGACGCCGCGCAGCACCACCTGCACCTGGTTCACGTAGGTGCGGCCCCGGGGGTCCATGAGGCTGTGGAAGAGCATGCCCGACTGCATCGGCGTCAGCGGGTACACGTCCTCGACCGTGCGCCCGTCCCCCACCACCCGGTCGACGGCGGCCTGGTCGAGCCGGGCCAGTGGGAAGTCCGAGGGTGTGCGGCCGCCGGCGTCCGGGGCGGCGCAGTGCGCGACGATCTCCTCCAGTGACCGCAGCATGCCCCCGGCGAGCGAGGTCACCGTCTCCTCGCGGTGGCGTCCGCCGCTGTAGTACCAGGTGATCTCCAGTTCGTCGCCCTCGACGCGGGCCACCACGTCCAGCAGGTGCGGACGCGGCGCCCCGGGGTCCTCGGCGCCGTCCAGGCCGCCCGGAACCGCCCGGACCAGCGCGCCGCCGTCGGCCGACCAGTCGAACCGGCCCAGGTAGTTGAAGCTGATGCCGGGCAGCGGCGCGGCGGCGAGCCGTTCGTCGCCCGCCAGGTGGCGCAGGGCGCCGTAGCCGACGCCCCGGTCGGGGACGGCCCGCAGCTGTTCCTTCACGGACTTCAGCGCGGCGCCCCAGTCCCCCTCGGGCAGTTCGAGGGCGACCGGGAAGAGGCTGGTGAACCAGCCGACCGTGCGGGACAGGTCGAGGTCGTCGAAGAGCCGGTCCTCGCGGCCGTGTCCCTCCAGTACCACGGCGACGGTGCCGCGGCCGGTCCAGTCGGCCAGCACCCGGCCGAGGGCGGTCAGCAGGACGTCGTCGACGCGGGTGCGGTAGACGCCCGGAACCCTGCGCAGGAGGGCGTCGGTCCGGTGGCGGTCCAGCCGTACGGTCACCGCGCGCAGGTCGGCGACGGTGTCGCCGCCGTCGAGGTCCACCGGCAGCGGGTCGGCGCAGTACCGCGACACGGTCTCCCAGTGGGCGCGCTGCGCGGCGAGGTCTCCCTCGCCGGTGCGCCCGGCGAGCCGCCGCACCCATTCCCGCACGGACGTCGTGCGCTGCGGCAGCCGTATCCGCTCGCCGGCCCGGGCCTGCCGGTAGGCGGTCTCCAGGTCCTCCAGCAGGACGCGCCAGGAGACGCCGTCGACGACCAGGTGGTGGGCGGTCAGCAGCAGGCGGGCGGCCCGGTTCTCCGCGGTGAACAGCCGGGCGGCGATCAGCGGTCCGGTGTCCAGCCGGAATCCGGTGTGCGCCTCCTGCGAGAAGCGGGCCTCGGCCTGTGCGGCGGCCCGCCCGTCGAGACCGTTCAGATCGTGCACCCGCAGCAGCCGGGGGGCCCCGGTGTCCGGGGCGGCGTACTCCTGGTGCCAGGTTCCGTCCGCGGCGCGGGTGAAGCGGGCGCGCAGGGCGTCGTGGCGGGCCCACAGCGCGGCCAGGGCGGCGCTCAGCGCGTCGGCGTCCACGTCCTCGGCCGTCTCGACCACCACCGACTGGTTGAAGTACTCCGGGCGTGGCGGCTCGGCGTCGAGGAACCAGCGCTGGATCGGGGTGAGCCCGACCTCCCCGGTCACCGGGCCGGTGCCCGCGACGGCCGGGGCGGCACCGGTCGCGGCGGTGGCCAGGGCGGTGAGCGTGGGGTGCCGGAACAGGTCCCTCGGGGTCAGCGCGAGTCCGGCGGTGCGGGCGCGGGAGACGACCTGGATGCTGACGATCGAGTCGCCGCCCAGCGTGAAGAAGTTGTCGTCGACGCCGACCCGTTCCACGCCGAGGAGTTCGGCCCAGATACCGGCGAGCACCCGCTCGGCGTCGGTGCGCGGCGCGCGGTAGGCGGTGTCGGCCGCCGCCGACGGGCCGGGTTCGGGCAGGCGTCGCCGGTCGACCTTGCCGTTCGCGGTCAGGGGCAGCTCCGCCACGGTGACGAACGCGGCCGGGACCATGTAGTCGGGCAGTTCGCCGGACAGGTACTCGCGCAGCTCGGCCGCCGACGGCGCGGCCGCGCCGGGGGCGGGTACCAGGTGGGCGACCAGGCGTGTGCGGCCCGCGTGCCGTGACAGGGACACCACCGCCTCGGCGATCGCCGGGTGCGCGGTGAGCCGGGCCTCGATCTCGGCGGGTTCGACGCGGAAGCCCCGGATCTTGATCTGGTCGTCGGCGCGCCCCACGAAGTGCAGTTCACCGTCGGCGCTCCAGCGCACGATGTCGCCGGTGCGGTACATCCGGGTGCCGGGCGGGCCGAACGGGTCGGCCGTGTAGCGGGCCGCCGTCGCACCGGGGCGCCCGGTGTAGCCACGGGCGAGACCGGCGCCCGCGAGGTACAACTCCCCTGGAATACCCGGCGGTTGCGGCTGGAGCGCGTCGTCGAGGACGTAGGCGCGGGTGTCGTCCAGGGGGCGGCCGATGGGCAGCGTCGCGGGCAGCGTGTCACCGGCGCGGAAGGCCCGCCGGGTGGCGAAGGCGGTGGTCTCGGTCGGGCCGTAGACGTCGACGACGGTGAGGTCCGGGCAGGCGTCCAGTACGCGCCGTACGGCGGGGCCGGGCACGGCCTCGCCGCCGGTCCACACCTCGCGCGCGCCGCGCAGGCAGGCGGGGTCCTCCTGGGCGAGGAGACGGAACAGGCCTGTCGTCAGGAAGAGGCAGCTCACCCCCTGTCCGGTGATCGCGTGGCGGACCGCGGCGGCTTCGAGGTCGCCCGGCGGGGCGAGCACGGCCGTGCCGCCGCGCAGCAGCGGTACCCACAGCTCGTAGGTGGAGGCGTCGAAGGCGTGCGGGGAGTGCACGAGGACCCGGTCGTGGCCGGCGAAGGCGCGGTCGAGGGCGAGGGCCGCGACGTCCCGCTGCCGTGCCGCCACGCCCTTGGGGTTGCCGGTGGAACCGGACGTGAACACGAGGTACTGGACGTGGTCCGGGTGCACGCGCGGCACGGCCGTGGGCCGCGGGGCCGCGGCCGTGCCGTCCTCCGGCCGCAGTACGCGGCCCTCCGGGAGGAGGGCCGCGGCCGTCTCCTGCCAGGGCCCGTCCGTGAGCAGCAGGCCGGCACCGGCTTCCCCGAGCATCGTGCGCAGCCGCTCCCGCGGCGCCCTGCCGTCGAGCGGGACGTACACGCCGCCGAGGCGGGCGAGGGCGACCTGGGCGACGACGAGGCCGACGGAGCGGTCCATCAGGACGCCGACGGGGACCTCCGGGCGGACCCCGAGCGCGGCCAGCCGGCCGGCCAGTTGTGCGGCCCGGTCGTCGAGTTCGCGGTAGGTGAGCCGCTCGTCGCCCGCCAGCAGCGCGACGGCGTCGGGGGTGCGCCGCACCTGTGCGGCGAACAGGTCCGCGGTGGTCGCCGCGGGGGCGTGGGTGGCGGTGTCGTTCCACGCGTGGAGCACCTGCTCGCGCCGGGCGGCCGTCAGCAGGGGCAGGCGGGCGGGCACGCTCTGCGGTGCGGTGGCGAAGCCCTCCAGCAGGACGGTGAGGTACTCGGCCATCCGCTCGACGGTGGCGGCGTCGAAGAGGTCCGGGTCGTAGCCGAGGCGCAGGACGAGTTCCGTGCCGGGGTAGGCGACCAGGCCGAGCGGGTAGTTGGTGGTCTCGATGCCCTCCAGACCGCTGAGCCGCAGCCCGTGCGCGGCGGGGGCGTCGTCGACCGGATAGTTCTCGAACACCACGATGCTGTCGAACAGGGCGACGCGTTCGGGTAGTTCGGTGAACGCCGTCATCCGGTGCAGCGGCACGTGGTCGTGGCGGCGGTCCTCGCTCTGCTCCTGCTGGAGCCGGCCCAGCCAGGTGAGCAGCGCCTCGTCCCGCGGCACGGTCACGCGGGTGGGCAGGGTCGCGATGAACAGGCCGGTCATGGCGTCGGCCCCGGGCAGCTCGGGCGGCCGCCCGGAGACGGTGGTGCCGAAGACCACCTCGTCGCGGGCCGCCTGACGGCTCAGCAGCAGCGCCCAGGCACCCTGCACGAGGGTGTTCACGGTCAGGCCCGCCGTCCTGGCCACGCCCTCCAGTGCCCGGGTGGTGGTCTCGGACACCGTGACGCGTACCGCCCGCGTCGACTCCGCGCGGTGGCTCTCGCGGGGTTCGCGGTCGAAGGGCAGCGCGGTGGCCTCGTCCAGGCCGTTCAGGCGGGTCCGCCAGTGCCGTTCGGCCTCGGCCCGGTCGGCGCGGCCGAGCAGCCAGGCGACGTAGTCGCGGAAGGGGCGGCGGTCGGGCAGCGGGACGCCCCCGGCGCCCGACAGGCCGGCGTGGCACGCGAAGACGTCGGCGAGGACCTGGAACAGGCTCCAGCCGTCCAGGATCAGGTGGTCGAAGGACCACACGACACGGACCGCGCGGTCACCGACCCGGGCCAGCACCAGGCGCTGGAGCGGGGCGCGCGTCAGGTCGACACCGCGGGCGCGGTCGCCCTCGAGCAGTTCGCGCAGCCGTTCGTCCCGCTCGGTGTCGGACAGGCCGCGCCAGTCCGCCCGCTCCACCGGGACGGCTGCCCGGCGCTGCACCACGAGAAGCGGCTCGGGCACGTCCTGCCAGACCACGCGGGCGCGCAGCACCGGCGTACGGTCCGTGACCCGCTGCCAGGCGTCCGCCAGAACGGCCGGGTCCTCCACCCCGTCCAGGACGAACGTCAGCTGCTGGAAGTACACGCCGCGGTCGTCCTGCGAGAGCCGGTGGAAGAGCATGCCGGCCTGGGTGGGCGTGAGGGGGTGGACGTCCTCCACGCCGGCGGGGTCCTCCCCCACGATGCGCTCGACGTGCGTCTGGTCGAGCCGGGCCAGCGGGAAGTCCGAGGGGGTGCGTCCGGCGGCGCCGGGCCGGGCCGCGTGGCGGGCGAGGCCGGCCAGCGCGTCGGCGAACCGTCCGGCGAGGTCCGCGACGGTGTCCCGCCGGTGCAGCTCGTCCGAGTAGAACCAGGTGAACTCCAGGCTGTCGCCGTCCAGCCGCCCCACGACCTCCAGGGCGTGCGGACGTGACGCCGCGGGGTCGGCGTCCAGCTCCAGCGGACGGAACGGCCCGCCGTACAGCCCCTCGGAGGTCCCGGACGGCCCGAAGCGGCCCAGGTAGTTGAAGCTGATCTGCGCGGTGGTCGCCGGGAGCGGTGCGGCGTCGCGGCCCGGCAGGGTCAGGACGCCGTGGCCGAGGCCGTGCCGGGGCACCGCGCGCAGCTGCTCCTTGACCTGCTTGAGCACGGCGTCCCAGTGCGCCCCGGGCGGGACGGCGAGGGCGACGGGGTGGCGGGTGGTGAACCAGCCGACGGTGCGGCTGGTGTCGACGTCGGCGAACAGTTCCTCGCGGCCGTGGCCCTCGACGTCCACCAGCACCCGGTCGTACCCCGTCCAGCCGCACAGCACCCGGCCGAGGGCGGCGAGCAGGGCGTCGTTGGCGCGGGTCCGGTAGGTCTCGGGCAGGGTCCGCAGGAGCGCTTCGGTCTCCCGGGCGCCGAGCCGTACCGTCACCGAGCGTTGGGAGGCGTAGGTGTTGGTGCCCGTCCGGTCCGACGGCAGGGCGGCCCTGGCTCCCTCGACCGCCCGCGCCCAGTAGGCCTTCTCGTCGTCGAAACCGCCGGCGTCGGCGTGCGCGGCGAGGCGCTCGGCCCACTGCCGCAGCGGGGACGACTTCCGGGGCAGCGCCGCCGCTCCGTCCCCGCCGGCGCGGCGGGCGCGGTAGGCCCGGTCGAGGTCCTCGAGCAGCAGGTGCCAGGAGACTCCGTCGACGACGAGGTGGTGGACGGCCAGGTGCAGCACGTGCGGCAGTCCGGGGCCCCGGTCGTGCAGTACGGCACGCAGCAGCGGGCCGTGGCGCAGGTCGTGGGGGCCGAGGTGCGGGGTGTCGGTGTCCGGGCCGGTGTGGCGCGCGAGGCGGCAGCGGGCGGCCGGACCGTCGATCAGCCACCGTACGCCCGTGTCGTCGGTGAGGAAGCGTGAGCGCAGGGCATCGTGGTGGGCGGTCACGTCGTCGAGGGCGCCCTCGAGCGCGGCCGCGTCGACGCCGGCACGCAGTTCCACCGAGAGTGTCTGGCCGAAGTGCCCGGCGCGTTCGGCGGCACTGCCGAAGAGCCAGTGCTGGATGGGGGTCAGCGGCGCGGTGCCGGTCGCCTCGACGGGTGCGGACGCGGCGGCGGGCCGCCGGCTCCCCGCCTCGTCGGCGCAGCGGGCCAGGGCGGCGACCGTCTGGTGCCGGTAGACGTCCCGCGAGGTGATCGTGAGGTCCGCCTGCCGGGCCCGGGCGACGACCTGGATGCTGAGGATGGAGTCGCCGCCCAGCGCGAAGAAGTTGTCGTCCGCTCCGACCCGCTCCACGTGCAGGACGTCGGCCCAGATGGCGGCGAGGGTCCGCTCGGTGGGGGTGCGGGGGGTGACGTGGCGTGCCACGGGTCCGGCCGGCGCCGGGTCGGGGAGCCGGCCGCGGTCCAGTTTGCCGTTGGGGTTGAGCGGCAGGGCGGGCAGCACCACGACGGCCGGGGGGACCATGTGGTCGGGCAGGGTGCGCCCGAGTTCGCGGCGCACCGCCTCCGGTTCCACGCGGGCGCCGGGGGTGGGGACGACGTATCCGGCCAGGCGGCGGTGGCCGTCGCCGTCGCGGACCGTCGCGGCCGCCTCGGCGACGCCCGCGCAGCGGCGCAGGGCCTCCTCGACCTCGCCCAGTTCGATGCGGAAGCCGCGCACCTTGACCTGCTGGTCGATGCGGCCGAGGTACTCGAGCCGGCCGTCGGCGCTCCAGCGCACCAGGTCGCCCGTGCGGTACATGCGGTCGCCGGGGGCACCGAAGGGGTCGGCGACGAAGCGCGCGGCGGTCAGACCGGGGCGTCGAAGGTAGCCGCGGGCCAGTCCACCGCCACCGAGGTACAGCTCACCCGTGACCCCCGGGGGCTGGGGGCGCAGGAGGCGGTCCAGCACGTAGGCGCGGGTGCGGGCGACGGGACGGCCGATGGGCGGGGCCTGGTCGGGGACGGTGCCGCCGGCGAACCAGGCGGTGGCGTAGACGGTGGCCTCGGTCGGGCCGTAGAGGTTCGCCACCTCGGCCGAGGGCATGACGTCCCTGATCTCCCGCACGGTCCGGGCGGGCAGGGCCTCGCCGGCCAGGACGACGGTGTCCGCCTCGACGGCGCTGCCGCCGCCGAGCACGCGGGAGAGCACGGACGGGACGCCGCTGAGGAGCCCGGCCCGGCGCGGGCCGGGGCTGTCGGCGAGGGCCGGGAGGTCGGCGACCAGCTCGACGCCGCCGCCGGCCAGCAGGGGGCACAGCAGCTCGAAGACGGACACGTCGAAGTTGAGGGAGGTGGACGCGACGACGTGCGCCAGCCCTCGCGGGCCGAACGTCTCCCCGGCCCAGGCGGCCAGCGCGGCCACGCTGCGGTGGGTGACGACCACGCCCTTGGGGCGGCCGGTGGATCCGGAGGTGTAGATGACGTAGGCGGGGTGGGACGGGTCGAGCGGCCGGATCCGGTCGGCGTCGGTCAGGTCGGCGTCGGCCGGGTCCGGGGTACCGGCGTCAAGGGGCTCGGCGTCCTCCAGGAACAGCGGCTCGCAGTCGTCGGGGAGCGCGTGGGCGGTCCCGCGGGTGGCGACGACGAGGGCGGGGGCCGCGTCGGCGAGCATGAAGCGGATCCGCTCGGCCGGGTAGCCGGGATCGAGGGGCAGGTATCCGGCGCCCGACTTCAGGACCGCCCACAGCACCGGCAGCAGGTCGGCGGAGCGCGGCAGGCACAGCGCCACCAGGGACTCCGGTCCCGCGCCGTGTGCCGTCAGCAGCCGGGCGAGCCGGTTGGCACGCCGGTTCAGCCCGGCGTAGTCCAGCCGGGCCCCGTCGCAGGTCACGGCGGTCCGGTCGGGGGTCCGGGCCGCCTGCGCCTCGAACAGCGCCGGGAGCGTGGCGCCGTCGGCGTGCTCGCCGGCCGACGCGGGCGGGTTCCAGGAGTCGAGGAGCGTGCGCCGCTCGTCGTCCGACAGCAGCGGCAGTTCGGCCAGCGTCCGGTGCGGGCCGTCCGCCATGCCTTCCAGCAGGCGGTGCAGCTGCCGGCTCATCCGGGCCGCGGTCGCCGCCTCGAACAGGTCGGTGTTGTACTCGACCGTCAGCTCGCAGCCGCCGTCGGCGCGCGGCGCGAACTCCAGCACGAGGTCGAAGCGGGCGGCCGGGCGGGGCAGCGGATGTTCCTCGATCCGCACCCCGGCTGCCAGCGGCGGCCGGGCGGGCGCCGTCTGCTGCACCACCAGCACCTGCACCAGCGGGGTGCGGCCGGGGTCTCTCTGCGGGGCCAGTTCCTCGACCACCCGGTCGAACGGCACGCCGTCGTGCGCGAAGGCGTCCAGCACGCTCGCGCCCACGGACTCCACGAACCGGTCGACCGTGACGGCGTCGTCGACCTCGCCGCGCAGCACGACGGTGTTGGCGAAGAAACCCGTCACGTCCTCCAGTTCGCGGCGGCCCCGCCCGTTGGTGACGGTCCCGAACGCCACGTCCCGCTGCCCGGAGTAGCGGGAGAACAGCACGGCCGCCGCCCCGGCGAACAGGGTGAAGACGGTCGTGCCGCGGCCCTGGGCCAGCTGCCGCAACCGGTCCACCAGGTGTTCCGGGAGGTCGTGGCGGTGTGCCGCGCCCGCGGTGGTGCGCACCGCCGGCCGGGGCCGGTCGGTGGGCAGGTCGAGTTGCTGCATGCCGGCCAGGTGGCGCTTCCAGTAGCCGAGGTCGTCGGCGTCCGCGTCGCCGGTGCGCCGCTCGCGCTCCCACAGCGCGAAGTCCGGGTACTGCACGCCCGGCCGGGCGAGGCCGTCCGGTTCGCCGCAGGCCTCCGCGCGGTAGAGCGCCGCCAGGTCCCGGGTCAGGACCCCTACCGACCAGCCGTCGGTGACGATGTGGTGCTGGGCCAGCAGCAGGACGTGGTCCTCGGGTGCGCGGCGGACGAGCAGCGCCCGGGTCAGGGGCCCGGTCGTCAGGTCGTGGGGGCGGCGCAGTTCCTCGGTCAGCAGGCGCTCGACGGCGTCGCCCCGCCGGTCGGCGGGCAGGTGAGCGGCGTCGGCGGTGCGCAGGGGGAGGACGGCCTCGGGGGCGATCAGCTGGACGCCCTGGCCGTCGGCGGTGGCGAAGGTGGTGCGCAGGGAGTCGTGGCGGGCGGCGAGCCGGTCCAGGGCGCGTCGCAGGGCCGGCGTGTCGAGCGGACCGCGCAGCCGCAGCGCCACGCCGGTGTTGTACTCGCTTCCGCCGTCGGTGAGGTCGTCGAGGAACCACAGGCGTCGTTGGGCGCTGGAGAGCGGGACGGGCTTTCCGCGCGGGGCGCGGGGTATCGGGTCCGGCGGCGCGGCGGCGGACGGCTCGGCGGCCAGCAGGGCGAGCGCGGCGACGGTCCGCGCGGTGAACACGTCGCGCAGGGAGAGCCGGACGCCGAGGGCGTCCCGGATCCGCGTCAGGGTGCGGGCCGCGAGGATCGAGTCGCCGCCCAGGTCGAAGAAGTCGTCGGTGAGGCCGACGGCGTCGGCGCCGAGGACGTCGGCCCAGATCGCGGCGAGGGCCCGCTCGTCGTCGGTGCGCGGCTCGACGTGCTCCTCGGTCCGCGCGCCGCCGGGGGCGGGCAGGGCCCGCAGGTCGGTCTTGTGCTGCGGGGTGAGCGGCAGCGCGTCCAGGACGACGACGGCAGAGGGCACCATGTGGGCCGGCAGGACGGCGGCGAGGGCGGCGCGCAGCCGGGCGGGTTCGGGTGTGCGGGCCGGATCGGCGGGCGTGACGTAGCCGACGAGCCGGCCGCGGGCGGGTTCCTCGTCGCGGACCACGACGACGGCCTCACGGACGCCGGGTTCGCGGGTGAGGGCGGCCTCGATCTCGCCGGGCTCGATGCGGAAGCCGCGCACCTTGACCTGCCGGTCGGACCGGCCGAGGTACTCCAGCTCGCCGTCCGCCCTGCGGCGCGCCCGGTCGCCGGTGCGGTAGAGGCGGGTTCCGGGCGGTCCGAGGGGGTGGGCGACGAACCGGGTCGAGGTCAGGCCGGGGCGGCCGAGGTAGCCGCGGGCCAGCCCGTCGCCGCCCACGTACAGCTCGCCCTCGGTGCCGGGCGGCACCGGGCGCATCGCCGTGTCCAGGAGGTGGGCCTCGGTGCCGGGCAGCGGGCTGCCGATGGCCGGTGTTCCGGTGCCGGCGGTCAGCGGCCCGGTCCAGGTGGCGACGACGGTGGCCTCGGTCGGACCGTAGGAGTTGATCATGCGGCGGCCGGGTGCCCACCGGTCGACGAGCGCGGCCGGGCACGCCTCGGCCCCGACGATCAGGGTGCGCGGGTGCGCCGCGCCGCCGGTGTCCGCCGGGTCGGGCAGGGTGGCGAGGGCGGCGGGCGGTATGAGGGCGTGGGTGATGCGGTGCTCGTCCAGGACGGCGGCCAGTTCGTCGCCCAGCCAGGGCCCGTCCGGCGGTACGACCAGCAGGGCGCCGGACAGGACGGAGATGCACAGCTCCAGCACGGAGGCGTCGAAGCTGGGTGAGGAGAACTGCAGCACGCGGTCGCCCGGGCCCACCGCGTACCGCTCGGCGGCGGCCGCGGCGAAGGCGCCGATGCCGCGGTGGGTGACGGTGACGCCCTTGGGGGTGCCGGTGGAGCCGGAGGTGAAGATGACGTACGCCGCGTGGTCGGGGAGCACTCGGCTCCCGGGCGGGTCCGCCTCCCGGTCCCCGGCGTCCATCAGCGCGCGGACCCGCTCCGGGTCGTCGAGCACGACGGCCGGTGCGGCGTCGGCGAGCATCAGCGCGCGCCGTTCGGCCGGATAGGCGGGGTCCACGGGGAGGAAGGCGGCACCGGACAGGGCCACGGCCAGTTCGGCGGCGATCAGTTCCATCGAGCGCGGCAGGACCAGCGCCACCGTCCGCTCCGGTCCGGCGCCGCTGCCGACGAGGTGGGCGGCGAGGCGGCCGGTGCGGCGCGCGAGTTCGCCGTACGACCAGGTGCGCCGGCCGTCGGTCACCGCGGGGGCGTGCGGGTCGCGCCTCACCTGTCCTGCGAACAGCTCACCGAGCGGGACGTGACGGGTGGCGTGGTCCGTGCGGGCCGGCGGGGTGGTGCCGGCCGGTGCAGAGGCGGGTGCGGCGGGGTGCTGGGCGTGCGGGTCCGTCATCGGGGTGAAGTCCTTCGGGCGCGGGGCGGCGCGCGGACCCGGCGTGCCGGTCTCGGGCAGCCTGCGGGCACACCTGAGCGGTGCGGGGGTCCATGCGTACGGGGCGGGTGCGTGACGCGGGCGCGGTCAGACGGTGCCGGTGCGGCGCGCGGTGCGTCCGGATATCTGCAGGCGGTCGATGACCCCGGTGTCGGGGTCGCGGTGGAAGCGTCCGCCGGGCTCGTGCCGGCCGGTGGCCGGATCGACCAGATCGCAGGCCAGGTCCGGGTAGCACACCAGCGGGATGGGGTAGTCGCCGTCGACGGACAGGGTCGGCGTGCCGTCCCCGTCGAGCTTGACGGCGTACTCGGTGCCGCCGTTGCGGTAGGTTCCGGCGCATTCCGGCAGCGGTACGGCAGGGCCGCGGCGGGCGGCGGCCGGGGCGGCCGGCACGCGTATGCCGGTGATCCGGTCGAGGTCGGCGGCGAGGTCCCGCCACAGGGCGGTGGCACCGCCGGCGTTTCCGGTGAAGGCGACGACGACGCCGCTGTCCGGCTCGGCCCTCAGATGGCAGGAGGTGCCCTGGGCGTTCCCGTCGTGGCCGCACCACACGCGACCGTCCTGCCGGAAGAGGGCGAGGCCCAGGCCCCAGGAGTCCGCCAGGGCACCGGGGTCGGCGGCCGGTTCGGGACGGCGCATCCGGGCGGCGACGGACGCGGGCAAGGCGGTGGACCGGCCGGTGACGGCTCTCCCCAGGGCCACCAAATCCTCGGCGCTCGCCAGCAGGGCTCCGGCCGGAGCCTCCACCGGGGCGAGGTTCTGGTGGGCCGGGCGCACCAGACCCGTGGCCGTGTTGAGGGCGTGGCCGGTGGCGACCGGCCGCTCGGGGGTGGCGTCGCCGAGGAAGGCGGGGACGATGCCCAGGGGTTCGAGGAGGAGCGCTCGCAGCGCTTCCTGCCAGGTCATGCCCGTCACTTCGGACACGAGCCGGCCGGCGGCGACGTAGCCGGCGTTGGAATAGGAGAAACCGGTTCCCGGCGGGAACAGGGCGTTCTGCGCGGTGCAGACCGCCGAGAGGTAGCGCGTGGCGGTGGTGCCGGCGGCGCTGTCGGAGTCGGGCCCGGTGGGCAGGCCGGCGGTGTGACTGAGCAGGTGACGCACGGTCACCTGTGGCCATAACCTCAGTTCGGGCAGCAGCCGGGCGGCGGGCTCGTCGAGGTCGAGGTCCCCGTCGTCGGCGAGGAGCAGCACGGCGGCGGCCGTGCCGAGCTTGGTGACGGAGCCCAGGGGGACGGCCGTGTCCGCGGTGCACGGGGCCCCCGTCAGGGCGTCGGCCGTTCCGGTGTGCACGCTGAGGGTGTACGCGCCGGTGTGGACGGCCAGTTGGGCGCCGGGCACGCGGTGGGCGCGCGCGAGGGAGTCGAGGCGGCTCTGCACCTCCTGGCGCAGCGGGGACGACGGCCGGTCGGCGGCCGGAGCGGCGGTGGGGTGCGGCATGAGAAGGTGACTCCTGGTGAGAGCGGGTGCGGGGAGAGAACGCGGCCGGCCCGCGGGTGAGCGGTGCGGGAACCGCGCGCGTCGACGCGCGTCACACTCCGGTGACGGCGATCGGCGGGTGGTGTACGCCGGCGATGACGGCCGGGTTCTGGTACGCGACGTCGTCACGGGTGGGGACCGCGAGGACGGAGAAACGTTCCATCGGCATATGTGGTGCGGCCTGCGCTGTCAGCCGGGCCGGTGGCGCGCCGAAGGCGCTTTCGGCCCCGGACAGTTGTGCGCTGGTCACCGTTCCTCCTTGGGTGAGGACGCGCCGGTCCGGCGGTGGGTCGCCGACGGCGCTGTGGGTTCTCCGGGCGGGCGGCCGTGGCCCGTCGGCCGTGGCCGCCACGAGCGTGCTCAAGGGGCGGGGCACCGTGCGGCAGCCCCTTCTCACGGAATACGCGTGGCCGCCGGGGCGTCAGCAGACGCGGGGACGGGTTCCGTACGCCGGAGCGGAGGTTCCGAGCGGTGCGGACGCCCGCCGTGCGGCCGGCGGGCCCACGCGCCGGCGGCCGGCTGGCACACGCCTCGGACACAAAGCAGACATCACTACATCCCCCAGTGATTTTCCCGCGCAGCGGCTCCGCGCAGAGCTCTCCTGTCCCATGATTTAGCGCTTTGCACGCCCAAAAGGCGCTTCGGAACGATCCGTCCGGGACGAACGCGCTCACAGTTTTCACGTCGTGTCACCGGATGGCAACCCCCAGAAACCGAAGGGGAGATGGCCGGTCAGTAACCCACCGTCAAGGGCGGGTGTCCCCTTGTCGCTCGCTCAAACTCCTTGTGTGAAAGGAGAATTGGCTTTCCTCTCGGCACTCGGGCCACGACCGCGGCCACCTGCACCGTCCGCCCCGGACACGTGGGCGCCCGCCCGTGGGTTTCGGCCAGATCCGGTGACGGCGCGTCCGAACGACGGTTCGGATCCGTCCCCTTGGCCGGCGCACGGCACGGGGAGCGAGCCGGCGCGCGGGGGGAGCCACCGGCACTGACGGTCACCATGTGTGCGCGGGCGTACACCCACGAGGTCGCAGCAGTACCGCGAGCCCCCACACCCCGCGAACGAGCGGCCCGTCACGGCCCGTCGGCGCCGGCGCACCGGGTGACGTGCCGCACGACGGTGTCCGGATGGTCCGTCAGGAAGAAGTGTTCCCCGGGGAGGATTTCCAGCCGGAAACCGGCCGTGGTGTGACTTTTCCAGGCCGCGGCCTGCTCCGGCGCGACCTGCGGGTCCCGGTCCCCGGTCAGGCAGAGGACGGGCGTGTCCACCACGGCGTCGGGAACCGGCCGGTACCGGGTGACCGCCCGGTAGTCATTGCGCAGGACGGGCAGGAGGAGGTCCATGAGGTCAGGGCTGCGGACGATCTCCGGGTCGGTGCCGCCGAGGCCGGCGAGGTGGTCGAGGATCTCCTGGTCGGAGTCGGGAGCGGGGGTCTCGCGCGGCGCCGACGGGGCGGCCCGGCCGGAAACGACGAGACGACAGTGCGCCGTCAACCGGTCGCGCCCGAGCCGGAGCACCGACTCGAAGGCGACGGACGCCCCCATGCTGTGGCCGACGAGCACGAGCGGCACGGGCTCCGCCGCCCATCGCCGCAGGGAGGGCATCAGCCGGTCGGCGAGTCCTTCCACGGTCGTCACGAACGGCTCGCCGAAGCGTTCCTGCCGCCCGGGGTACTGAACGGCCGCGACGTCGTGCCCCGCGGGGAACCGCTGCGCGAACGGCGCGTAGAACGAGGCGGCACCACCGGCGTGCGGAAAGAAGAGCACGCGCGCGCGTGGTGACACGGCACCGCGCAGTGGCCTGATCCAGGGGTCCTTGTCCTCCATCGGCGTTTCCCGCCCTCCTTTCCTGTGGCCGGGGTCGGGCGCCCGGCCGGCCCGGTGTGGCCACCGCCGACCGTACGGCGCCCGGGCACCGGCCGTCGACCGCATCTCACGGGACGCGACCGCCGGGCGCCCTGCGGTGGTGCCGTCGGGCAGGAAGGACTCGCCCGCCTTGCGCGGTGCGGGGTGCGGCCCCGTTCCCCCCCTTCCTCGTGCGGAAGAACTGCGCCAGCCGTTCGGCGGGCCGACCGTGCAACGCGGCCAGCCGGAACAGCTTGTCCGGATTGGCCGGTTGCGCCGTGTTGAGATCCACAGGTCATGCCGACCGCGAGCGAGGAGCGTGCAGGCATGGGCGGCCCGTTCACGCTGCTCACCCCCAAGGGCAAGCCGCAGGCCGCCTGTCCGGAGGTCCAGCACTTCAGCCGTCTCGTCACTGACGCGGAAGAGGTACGTGTCCTGGCCGCGAAACATGGCAGCATCCGAGGGCAGGCACTCGCCCCACGCGAGTCCTTGCGCCTGCTCGAGCAGGTGCTGGGAGACCTGTGAACACCGAACAGTCCGCACGGCTCGACCGGTTCAGGAGCAACTGCAGCGGTGACGAAGGCGGCGAGTGCCTCGAAGTCGCCGCCGGCGCGACCTCCCTGTACGTACGGGACTCCAAGGAGCGCGGCGGCCCTCGGCTCGTGTCCGCACGGAGCGCGTGGTCCGGGTTCGTCGCGGACCCGGGGCGGGACCGGATCTGACCTGCCACGCCCGAGGCCGTGACGCTCGGGCCTCCCGGCCTCCGGTGGCCTCACGGTTTCGGTCCGTACCGGCGGGGCGCGTTCCGGCCGGGTGTACGGCAAGCCCTGCGTCACCCCGGGGACGGGCCTGCGGGAGCAGAGCACGGCGCGGGGCCGGGTGCCGGTTGTTCGGTGCCCGGCTCCGCTCCGGTGGGGAGGTCCCACCGGAGCGGAGCCGGGCTCCTGATCAGGTGAACGGGATGGTGAGGACGGAGTCCGTGCCCACCCGGAGGGTGGACGGGCCGTTGCCCAGCGCGTTCCAGACCTCCACGCGGACGGTGCCGCCGTTCAGGTCGCCCGGGGTGCCCGAGGCGGAGTGCGGCCCCTGCCGGGCCGAGGAGTACTCCTCCCAGCCGGGGACCGGATCGGTGGCGAAGTAGCGGAACGTTTCGACGCGGTCGAACGTGCCGTCACCGGTCAGGTCGTACGACACCCGGGCCTGCTGGGCGTGCCCGACAAAGGTGCCGGCGTCCGTCTTGAGGGTGAAGGCCGTGCCGGAGCCCGGCTTCAGGGTGCCCTTGACGTTCTTCACCTCGTAGACGAGCGGGTTCTTCGGTGTTCCGTCGTTGTTCGTGCCGCCGGCGGACGGGACGGTGTCGAAGGAGCCCGTCGCGGCCGCCCGGGTGGCGAGCCCGCCGCCCGACCGCAGGTAGAAGGTGTCGCCCGTGACATGCGGAGGAGGAGCATCACCTGTGGTGGTGACGGTCACGGTGCCGCTCGCCGGACCGACCTGGCCAGCGGTGTCGCGGGCCTTGACGCTGTAGGTGTGCTCGGTGCCGGGGGCCAGCCCGGTGTCGGTGTGGGTGGTCCCGGTGACCGTGGCGATCTTCGTGCCGTCGCGGAGGACGTCGTAGTCCTTGACGCCCTTGTCGTCGGTCGCCGCGTCCCAGGTCAGCTCGACGGAGGTGTCGGTGACGTCGCTCGCGACCGGGGTGCCGGGCGCGGTGGGCCTGTCGTCGGCCGGGGGCGGCTCCTGCCCGCCGCCGTCCGCGGCGCCGCAGAGCGTCCCGAGCCGGGTGTCGTCGCCCGCTCCGGACGCGGTCGACTTCGCCGGGACGTTCAGCACGCCGCCGTCGGAGAACAGCACCGAGCACCGCTCGGCTCCGTAGTTGTGCGCGGCGTACGTCGTGGTGCCGTTCTTGTCGAAGGCGACGGCCGTGGGCGTGTTGGCCGTGACGGTCATGTCCGGCGCACCGATGGAGTTCATCGTGGAGACCCAGTGGTAGGTGTGGGCCTTCGTCTCGCCCTCCTCGGGGACGTAGCCGCCGTTCTCCCGGTCCCAGGCCGCCATGGCCCCGGCCGGGTCGTACAGCGCCTGGACCTGCCAGAAGATGTCGCGCCACTCGACGGCCGGGCCGCCGTTCTCCCTCTGCATCTCGGCCACGCTGCGGCGGAGCATGTCCTTCTCCCTCGCCAGGTTCAGCGAACCACCGGTCACGGGCAGGAAGTTGATGCCGTGGATCTCCTCGGGGTTGGCGGTCCACCAGGTGGAGTAGGCGCCGCCGCTGCCCCAGACCATGCCGACGACGTCGTGGGTGAAGTCCTCCGGGTAGACCTGCTGGTCGGCGTCGAACCAGTACTGCGCGATCGACTCCGACTCGGTCATCATCATGTAGACGCCCTGGTCGCGCAGCGCCTCGTCCCCCATGGCCGAGCCCCACATGATCAGGCCGGCGCTCAGGTTGATCGACTCCGAGGACGACTCCTGGTTGTTGCCGGCGGCGAAGGCCTCGTGGCCGGCGGCCCAGCTGTGGCCGGCGTAGACGTCGAAGCCGCGCAGGAACGGGTACTCGGTGTCGTCCCTGGCCGGGTTGGCGGCGTCCTTGATGAGTTCCCCGACCATGCCGCCCCACTCGGAGTCGGCGGCCCACTGCGGGTCGTACTGCGCCACGGTCGCCGCCGCCATCACGTAGTACGAGTAGTGGAAGTGGTGGTCGTTCAGCTCCTGGTCGCTGCCGTAGGAGGCCGGGTAGCCGATGAGGGTGCGCCAGTCCTTGTCGTAGGAGAACTCGGACGGGCCGCCGGCGGTGAACCACTCCTCCATGCGGGCCTTGATGAGCCGGAGGAGCTTGTCGCGGTTCGCCGTCTCACCGATCTGCTCGGCGATCGGCACGAGCTGGGCGAGCTTGCCCAGCGCCTTGCCGGTCCAGTAGGTGTCGGTGGCGCCGCTGAACGGATCGTCCTGCGCCAGTACGGCGTCGATGTAGGTCCTGAGCTTCGCCTCGTCGACGCCCGGGGCGCTCGGCAGCCCCGGCAGGACCCCGTTCACCTTCTGCGTGGTGGTGAACGACGTGCCCTCGCGGACCTTCATCTCGCCGCGCGACGAGACGTACCTGTGGTCGGTCAGCGGGTCGGAGGTGTGCAGCCACTGGTGGCGGTAGAGCGCCTGGAGGGTGCCGGTCTGCCCGCCCTGCTTCGCCTCGGTGGTCAGCGTGTAGGTCGCCTCGACCTCGCCCTCGCCCTCCCGGTAGTCCCAGTCCACCTCGGAGCCGGTCACGAAGCTGAAGGCGTACTTCTCGTAGTCGGCGAGCGCCTCCCGGTCGGGGAGGACCGCCAGGGAGAAGTAGTCCTCGGTCCCGAGGTCGGCACGGATCTCGTTGCCGGAGACGGTCCAGTCGCTGCCGCTCGGGGCGAACAGCGCGTAGTGGTGGCCCGAGATGGTGACGCCGAGGACGTCGCCCCGGTCGGCGAAGACGGTCGGCGGGGCCGCGGCACTGATCTGTGCCGCGCCGCCGGTGCCCTCCGCGTACACGTACGGCAGGCCGTGGCCGATGGTCGCCCGCAGGGTGCGCGCACCGTCGTTCCAGTACGGGGTGACGGTCCAGTCGCTCCACCCGTCCGCCTTGGCGTCCGGGGAGTCGAGGCCCGCCAGGCCGAGGGTCAGGTCGGCCTTGTGCGGCAGCTCGTACTGGCGGCCGTCGCCCACGATCCGGTGGGTGGTCGGGTAGCCGACCTCCAGACCGCCGGACACCGCCTTGTAGGTGAGGGGGTGTCCGTACATGTTCTCCGACCAGGGGTTGCCGGAGAACCGCTGGAAGACCAGCGAGGACCACCAGTCGTTGGTCGGTACCGGCTTGTCCGCCATGGCGGGCGTGACCTTGGGCTCGACGGGCCGGCCGTCGCTGTTGGTCGGACCCTTGCTCCCGGCCGGACGCTCGTCGCTGTAACTCCCCTTGCCCACCTCGATGGTGGCGGCGGAGGCGACACCGCCGCCGACGGTGGCCGCCAGACCCGTGGCGGCCAGGGCGGCCGCCGACAGTAGCGCCAGACGTCTACGGAATCTCATGGGCGACCTTTCTGAGAGCGCTCTCAGGACGCGGTCAACGTAGGCTCGCGGCAACGGACGGTCAATACTTCAAGCAAGGATCCGTTCGGTCGGGCGGGCGGGAGCAGGTGGCGCCCGACGGCCGGCCCGGTGACCGCTTGCGCGTTCACCCCACGGTCCTGGCCCGGAGAGCCCCGGCCTGAGGGCGGGCCCCGGCGGGCCCTGACGAACGCGCTGCCACGTCCGCGTCCGACCTGGAGCCTGCGGTCCGGTCGCGCACCGGTTCCGCACCGGCACCGGACCCGCGGGCAGCTCGTTGCGGGTCCGTGGGCCGCGGAGGGCCCC
Organism: Streptomyces sp. NEAU-W12; assembly: GCF_026242095.1. Lineage (NCBI taxonomy): Bacteria > Bacillati > Actinomycetota > Actinomycetes > Kitasatosporales > Streptomycetaceae > Streptomyces > Streptomyces sp. NEAU-W12. The sequence goes on along the minus strand of NZ_JAPJDM010000004.1, from coordinate 159,415 downwards.
GCCCTCGACCGCGACAGTCGTGCCCGGACGGGCCGGGAGGCAGCCGGTACCCGCCGTCACGACCGGCGGGACCCCCCACCGGCGGGGCCGCACGCCTCGGGGGAGCACGCGTTTTTGAGCGGGGGTCCACCTCCCGCCGGCCCACCGGGCAGCCGCCGGTGGGCGACCGGCTCCCCGCCTCCTGCCGCACCGGGGGCGGGACGGGGCGCCTCGACGCGAGTGAATCGCACGGCCCTCCGGACACGGACGACTATCGCACATGAAAACCGTTGTCGTATGCTGTCGGTGCCTCCCCGGTGCGGTGTCGTGGCCGACGACCTCCGACCCGGTCGAGCCACTCCCCCTGCCCGTCGGCGGCGCGCAGCGCGCCGTACGACCGTCCCGACCGAGAGGAACCGCTCGTGGCCGTGCCCAAGCGCAAGATGTCCCGCAGCAACACCCGTCACCGCCGCGCCCAGTGGAAGGCGAGCACCCCGAATCTGGTGCCGGTCACGGTGGACGGTGTGACCTACCGGGTACCCCAGCACCTCGTGCCCGCCTACCGGCGCGGCCTGCTGCGTCCGGAGGACTGACACCGATGCCCACGCGGCACCTGCCCGTCACCGTGCTGTCGGGCTTCCTCGGCGCCGGCAAGACGACGCTCCTCAACCACGTCCTCACCAACCGCGAGGGCCTGCGCGTGGCGGTGATCGTCAACGACATGAGCGAGGTCAACATCGACGCCGCCCTCGTGCGCGGGGGCGAGGCGGCGCTCTCCCGCACCGAGGAACGCCTGGTGGAGATGACCAACGGCTGCATCTGCTGCACGCTGCGGGACGACCTGCTGGAGGAGGTCGACCGGCTCGCCCGGGAGGGCCGCTTCGACTACCTGCTCATCGAATCGAGCGGCATCTCCGAGCCGATGCCCGTGGCGGCCACCTTCGCCTTCGCCCGCGACGACGGAGCCACCCTGGACGATGTGGCCCGGCTGGACACCATGGTCACCGTCGTGGACGCCGCCAACTTCCTCGCCGAACTGGGGACCGGGGACGACCTCGCCGAACGGGGGCTGGCCCCCTACGAGGGCGACGAGCGCACCGTGAGCGACCTGCTGATCGACCAGGTCGAGTTCGCCGACGTACTCGTGCTCAACAAGCTGGACCTGGTCGGCGAAGCCGACGCCGACCGGGTGCGCGGGGTGCTGGCGCGGCTGAACCCGACGGCCCGTCTGGTTCCCGCGGTGCACGGCCGGGTCGGTGTCCGCGACGTGCTGGCGACCGGACGGTTCGACCTGGAGCGCGCGCAGCAGGCCCCGGGCTGGGTCCGGGAGCTCAACGGCGACCACGTTCCGGAGACCGAGGAGTACGGCATCTCCTCCCTGGTCTTCCGGTCCCCCGCCCCGTTCCATCCCGGACGCCTGTGGGCCTTCGTCACCGAGGACCTGGACAGCGGAGCGTACGGTCGGGTGCTGCGTTCCAAGGGCTTCTTCACGCTCGCCGGCCGCGAGGGCGTGACCGGCCTGTGGTCGCAGGCCGGGGCCGTGGCCCGCTTCGAGCCGTCCGGGGTCAGGGACGCGGACGCGCCCCACGCCCAGGAGCTGGTGTTCATCGGGGTCGGCCTGCGGGAGCCGGGCCTGCGCGCCGCCCTCGCCGCATGCCTGGCGGCCGACGGCGAACGGGTACCCGCCGACGACCCCTTTCCCGCATGGGACACCGGAGAGGTCTGCGGACCCGAGCACGACCACCGGAGTCCGGCAGCGGCCGTTTAGGAACCGCCGGGCGTCCGGGCCCGCCCGGGCCTGCCGAGCGGGCCCGGGCGGCCTTTCCTGCACGACGGGAGGCACACTCATGCACACAACCGCCCCCGGTGAGTGGCGCACCACCCCGCAACGGACCGCGGTCCTCGGGGCCCTGCGCGCCTGTGACGGTTTCGTCTCGGCGCAGACCCTGCACGCCGCCCTGGTCACGGACGGCGCGGCGGTGGGGCTGAGCACCGTCTACCGCACGCTCCGGTTACTGGAGGCGGCCGGACACGTCGACGTGGTACGTGACAGTGACGGTGAACGCCTCTACCGGCCCAGGCCGGACGACGGCCACCGCCACTATCTCGTCTGCCGGGAGTGCGGGCTCAGCCTGGCGGTCGACTCCGAGGAGGTCGAACAGTGGGTGGCGAGGGTCGCCCGTGACATCGGGTTCCACGCGGTGGACCACACGGTCGAACTCACGGGGGTGTGCGACGGCTGCCGCCCCGGGCCGGCGAGCGCCGGACCGGCTCCCGACCGGCCGGTGGTGCCCGGGTGATCTGCGAGACCGCCCGCCCCGGGGGGGGGCCCCCCCCGGGGGGCCCCCCCCCCCCGCGGCCCCCCGCCCCCCCGCCCCCCCCCCCGGGGGGGCCCCCCCCCACGGCCCCTCACCGTGTCGTGAGTTCCGCCGCGCCGTCGACCGCCAGGTCCTCGGTGACGCGCAGGGGGTCGAGCACGTCCGCAGCGAAGTGCACACCGGGAGCGATCTCGTCGTCGAGCACCCGGAGAGCGGCCGCGGCGGCGAGGAACCCGCTCAGCTCGTAGGAGTCCTCGGCGCGCAGGACGAGCCTCGTGGTGGGCGGGCCGTCCGCCGCTCCGTCCCAGAGGTGGAACTCCTGTCCGTACCAGGCCCCGTGGCGCCGCACGTCCTCGTCGGCCGCCGCGACCAGGTCGGCGGTCTCCGTGCTGTCCAGCGCCCACGCCATGGCCAGTTCCTCGGCCAGGCGCCCGCCGCCGAAGACGGTGTACCAGCGCACCCGGCCGATGCCCGTGGCGCGGGCCAGCCGGACGGCCTCGGTGGACAGGAAGGGGAAGGCGTCGACGGCTGCGGGGAAGGCGTCGAGCCGCACGCCCCGGCGGGGTGCCAGCGCGCGCTCCCGCGTCCGGCCCTCCTGCCAGGCGGCCGCCGGCGTGCCGTGCTCCGGTCCCCGGCCGAGCAGCACGTCACCGGCGGCGGCCGGGGTGAGCGGCGCGACACCCCCGACGTAGGCGTCCAGTGCGACGGCACCGGTGGCGCGGGCGGCCAGGGCGCGGGGCAGCAGCGACGACAGGCCCGGAAGCGCGCCGGCGGACAGCACGGCCGCGCGCCCGGCCGCCGCCCACCGTCCGGTGCCCCCGTCGGCCGACAACAGGTGGTGGACCGGGTCGTCACCGGCCGCGTCGACGTAGTCCGCGCCGCCCCGCAGCGCGGCCCGCGCGACCGTGTCGAGGACACGGTACGAGGGGCCCGCGCAGTTGACGACGAGCCGGCAGCCCGCCGCGAAGCGGTCCAGCGAACGGGGGTCGGTCAGGTCGACGGCCAGCGCGCTCACCTCCGGGCCGCCCTCCGGGAGGCCGGCGATCAGCGCTTCCGCCCGGCCCCGATCCCGGCCGGCCACCAGCAGCGGGTGGACACCCGCCCGGTGGAGCCGTCGTACGACCGCGCTGCCGACTGCTCCGTAACCGCCTATGACGCCGACGGCCTCCAGGTGCCGCGCCGGTATTCCCGCCATGTCCCACCGATCCTCTTGATGAAAATGATAATTATTATCGTAGTCATTATTTACCGTGCAGAGAAGGAAGTGACGACGATGTTCGACGTGATCGTGGTGGGCGCGGGGCCCGCCGGTCTCAACGCGGCGCTGGTGTCCGGGCGGCAGCGCAGGCGGGTCCTCCTGCTGGACTCGGGCCGCCCCCGCAACGCGCCCGCGGCGCGGATGCACATGTTCCTCAGCCGTGACGGCTTCCCGCCCGCCGAACTGCGCCGCATCGGCAGGGAACAGCTCACCGCCTACCCGAACGTGGCCGTACGTGAGGCCACCGTCACGGCCGCCGTGCCCGAGCCGCAGGGGTTCGCCCTGACGCTGGCCGACGGCACCGTGGAGCGGACCCGGAAGCTGGTCCTCGCCACGGGGCAGGTCGACGTGCTCGACGAGCAGGTGGAGGGACTGCCCGCGTTGTTCGGCCGGGGGGTGTACCACTGCCCGTTCTGCCACGGCTGGGAGACCAGCGGGATGAGCCTGGCCGTCCTGGGGCACGAACTGCCGCAGGTCATGCAGGCCCTGTACCTCGCCGACCGCTTCAGTCCCGACGTGATCGTGTGCACCAACGGGCATCCGGTGCCCGAGCAGGCCGCGGGCAGGCTCGCCGACGCCGGGATCGCCGTGGAGGAGACGGCCGTGGCCCGCGTCGAGGGCGAGGAGGGCGCCGTCCGCCTGGTCCTCGCCGACGGGCGGGTGCTCGAGCGGCAGGGCGTCTACCATCGGGCGCCCACCCGCCAGCACTCCCCGCTGGCCGAGGAGTTGGGGTGCCGGATACTGCCGGACGGTTGCGTGCGGGTGGACGAGTTCCAGCGCACGTCCGTGCCCGGTGTGTACGCGGCCGGCGACACCGCCCGGCTGGAGGCGCTGCCGGACGCCCTCACCTTCGTGATCACCGGTGCCGCCGACGGCGCCCGTGCCGCGGTCTGGCTCGACCAGGAACTCTTCCGCGAGGACGCCGAACTGGGCGGCTGACACCGGGGTGCGGCGGGGGCGGACGTGCCCCCGCCGCACCTTCGTCACCGGTCGTCCGGCTCACGCAGGGCGGCGGCGAGTCCGGCCACCGTGGGCTGCCGGAGGAAGCGGCGGGGCGCCACCCGCCCCAGCCCCTCCCGTGCGAGCGACCCGAGCATCCGCATCGCGAGCAGCGAGTCGCCACCGAGCGCGAAGAAGTCGGCAGTGCGCTCGTCCACCGGGCAGTCCAGCAGCTTCTGCCAGTGCGCCGCGACGGCTCGCTCCGTGTCGTCCTCGGGCGGTCCCGGCTCCGCCGCGCCGACCGCCGCCGCGGGGACGGACAGGCGCCGGCCGGGCGCCTGCCGGGCCGGCTCCGTCTGCTCGCCGTCGACCGCGTCGGGCAGTTCGACCACGGCGGACCAGCCGTCCGGCTCGACCAGTGATTCCACGGTGGCCATGAGATCGCCGAACATCCGGTCGACGTCCTCTGCCGCGAACAGCTCCTCCACCAGCGAGAAGACGACCACCAGCTCACCGCGCAGCTCGAACAGCCTTACCTCCAGGGCCACCTGGGGAGTCCGCAGCTGCTGGTGGTGGCTCAGCAGGTCGATCACCCCCAGTGGTCCGGCCTCCTGGGGCACCTCACTGCCCAGCGCCGCGTCCACGCCCAGGGTGGACTGGAAGACGACCGGCGCCACCGGACGGTGGGTGCCCCGGCGGCGGCCCAGTTCGCGGGAGACCTCCACGCCGGTGATCAGGTTGTGGGCGAGGGCGTCACCGATGTCCTGCTGGGCACGGCCGGCGAGGTCGGCGAAGACGGGGGCCGCCGGCAGGTCGACCGGCAGGAGCATGGTGGAGGAGAAGGCCCCCACCAGGCGGGACACGTCGGGGTGGAGCGGAAGGCGGTTCAACTGCAGGGTGTTGAGCAGGAAACGACGGTGACCGCAGGCCCGGGCGACGGCGGCCGTGAACGCGGCGAACATCGCGGCGGACGGGGTCACACCGTGCCCGGTGCACAAGCGGCGCAGCCGCGACCAGCGCTCCGGATCGAGCACCGCCTGCCGGGTGCCCATCAGCGTGGGGCGCACCTCCCCGGCGTCGGCCACCAGCGGCAGCGCGGGCGGCAGCGGGAAGCCGTCGAGGCGGTCCCACCACCAGTCGCGGTCCTGCTGCCACGCCTCGGTGCCGGGCAGGTCCCGCAGGGTCGTCACGTAGTCGCCGTAGTCGATGTCCAGCGGCGCGAGAACGGCGTTGTAGTCGGAGACCAGGGCGAACAGGTCGCGGTAGAAGACGCCCGAGGACCAGCCGTCGATGATCAGCAGACTGGTCGAGGAGTGCAGCCGGGCGCGGTCGCCGGGCATCAGCGTCAGGCGCATGTCCAGACCGCAGCCCCGGGAGGGGTCGGGGCCCTCGGTGCTCATCTCGTGGCGTATCTCCGCGAGCCGGGCCGCGGCCGTCCCCTCGTCGGCGTCGCGCAGGTCGGTGACCCGGAGCTGCGGGACCGCCTGAGGATCGTCCAGGGGCAGGATGCGCTGCCGGCCGTCGGGCAGGACGCGGGCCCGCAGGACGGCCTGGTGCTCGGCCAGGCGTTCCAGGGCGTCCTGCAGCGCCTCGGGGGCCTCGTCGGCGTCGATGTCCTCCAGCCCGATGTCCACGTAGTGGTGTGCGGAGCGGTAGGACAGCTCCCAGGCGTCCTGCTGGCCCACGAAGTAGCCCTGCTGGAGCGGGAGGAGCGGGAACGGGGCCTCCGGGTCCTCGCGCCGGCGCAGGTCCAGGGGCAGCGGGCGCAGTGCGCCCGTTCCCGACCCGGTGCTGCGTTCGTGGACGAGGGCGGCGAGCTGGGCCGCGCTCTGCTCGACCCGGACGTCCGCCAGCGCCAGCGGTGTGCCCAGCCGTTTGCGGAGCATCGCGGCCATCCGGACGGCCAGGACGGAGTCGCCTCCCAGGCTCAGGAAGCTGGCGTCCGCCGGTACGGCGGCCAGGTCGGTCTCCAGGGCGTCGGCCCACACGGCGCGGACGGCGTCGACCAGGCCGGCGGGGGCCTGCTGGACGGCGGCGGTGTGCTCGGGGGCGGGTGCTGAGGTCAACGGGGTGCTCCAGTCGGGGTGGTGGGGCGGATGACGTCGTCCACGGCATGGACCCGTGGCGGGGGGAGGGAAGGGGGCAGGCGGTCGGCGAGTGCGGCGCGGACGCGGGCGGGATCCGGGCGGGCACCGTGGGGCCTGACACGGCCCGCGATGACACGCTGGCCCGCGGCCGCGGCGAGGGGATGCCCCTCGTGCGGCAGGACGGGCAGGGGGTCGAAGCCCGCCGCGTCCAGTTGCCGCGTCCACTCCCCGGCGGTGAGGAAGACCCGGTCCTGGCCGGCTCGCAGGTCCGTGAACCAGCCCTGCTCACCGGGCGCGGGTGACATCAGCAGGTACATGGAGGTGAGCGCCTGGTAGTGCTCCTGGCACGACTCGACCAGGACCAGCAGCCCGTCGGGCGCCAGCAGTTCCCGCAGGGCCGCCAGACAGCGTCCGGCGTGCCGTGCGTTGTGCAGGACGTTCGCCGCCAGGACGACGTCCCGGGATCCCGGCTCCAGGCCCTGCTCGAGCGGGTCGGCCTGGATGTCGAACAGGGCGTGGCGCAGGCCGGGGCGGTCGCCGAAGACCTCCCTGGCCGTCCGCAGGAAGAACGGGGAGACATCCGTGAACAGGTAGTCGACGGGCGTGTCGCCGAGCGCCTCCAGGACGGTGCCGGTGGTGCCGCCCACGCCGGCGCCCGCCTCCAGGACGCGCAGGGGAGCCGGTGCCGTCCGGCGGCCGGCCTCGTCCCTGATCAGGGACGCCGCGGCGTGGTTGGCCCACCGGCTGGGGACGCTGTCGCGGTAGTTGCCCTGCGCGGTGCTCGTCTCCCCGTCGGGGAAGAGGACCTCCTGCAGTGACGTGCGGTCCTGGAGCAGCAGCGTGAGCCGTTCGGCCGCGGCCCGGAAGAAGCGGGTCATGGACGCCGGGTAGCCCAGGCCCCGGCAGGCGCCGTCCAGCTCGCGCAGCGCCCGGGCGTGGTCGCGGCGGTCCGGCACCGTGAGGGAGTGGTAGCGGCCCGTCGCCGCGTCCAGCCGGAGCCGGCCCTCCGCGGTCAGCGTGGCCAGCCAGCGCCGTACGATCCACGCGTGCCGGGGTGCGACCGCCAGGGCTTCGAGGATCTCGTCGGTGCCGCGCCGGCCGCCGTCGCGGAACAGCCGGGTCCGGTCGAGCACGCGGGCCGTCGTCAGCAGCGCCGTCTCGTCGAGCTGCCGCATCAGTGCGGGGAGGGTGGCCGGATCGGTACCGCGTACGGCGGTGTCACCGGCGTCCGCGGCCCGGCCCGCGGTGCGGGCGTCGTCTCGGGCCGGGCCGGTCGGCGGCCGCGTGTCCGGTGGCGGGCCCGCCACCAGCAGGGTGTCCTGCCGGCCGTCGCGCACCAGGTGCCAGTCCGTCACACCGGGCAGTCCGGTGAGGATCTCGTCGGTGAGGGCCCCGTTCACGAGTGGCCGTCCTCGACGACGTCCACCACGGTGATCGCCGGTGGTGTCGTGTCCGGCTCGATCCGGCGCAGGTGGTCGCGCAGGACCTCGGGCAGGCGGCGCCGCACGAACAGGGGGAACGGCTCGTGGGCGGTCGGACCGGAGGGCGCCGGGGCGTCCGCGGCGGCGGGCGCGCAGTCCGCGGGAGCCGCCACGGCCAGCATGCGCGGGTCGGCGACGTCGAGCAGCACGGCGGCGTCCTCTCCCTCCAGGGCCTCGCGCAGGGCGTACGGGGTCACCGCCCCGGGAGCGTCGTGGAGAAGCGCGTTGGGGATCCCGTGGACGACGACGGGGCCTTTGCCGAGCGCGTCGCGCAGCGCTTCCCGGACACCGCTCCCCCGGTGTCCGCCCCAGGACGTGCGGCGCACCTGCCGGGTGCCCGGGCCTCCGGCGGGCGGGCCGACGCGCAGGACGACGTCGTAGCGGTAGCGGGTGAGTTCGGTGTCCTCGGCCATGGTGCGGGCGTGCACACTCATGCGGACCGGCCGCGGCTGGGCCGCCACCGCCGCGGCGACGGCCGCGGGGGTGAAGGACAGTTCCTCGTCCGCCTCGGCGGCGGCCGCGGCCCTGGCGGCGACCGTCGTGTCGTCCGCCTCGGGGTCACGGGCCCGTTCCAGCCGTCCGAAGTGGTCGAGCAGCAGGCCGGAGTGCCGGATGTCCCCGACGATCACGGTGCCGCCGTCCTCGACGGTGGACAGTGCCCCGTGCAGCACGGCCGTCAGGTAGGCCAGGTCGGGGAAGCACTGGGTGACCGAGTTGAGCAGCAGGCAGTCGGGGAGCGCGTCGGGGCCGAAGACGGCGTCCATGGTCTCCCGCACCCGGGAGGCGGCCGCCTCGTGGGCGGCGGCCCGGACGAACGCGGTGCGGGGCAGGCCGGCGCCGGTGAGGCGGTCCACCGCGACCTGGGCGACGTCGGTGCCGACGTACCCGTCCAGGTGCGGGTGCAGGCGGTGGGCGAGCAGACCGGTGCCGCAGCCGAGTTCCAGCAGCCGCGCCGGGCGCTGGGCCAGGACGAGGTCCACCGTGCGGTCCACCCAGTCGCGCATGTGGGCCTCGGGCAGCGGCGCTCCGGTGTCGGACGCCCGCCACCCGGACAGGTCCAGGTCGTCGGCGTGCCGCCCCTCGGCCGTCTCGTACACCCACTCGTAGACCTCGGTCCACTGCTCGAGGTGCTCGCGCAGCAGGGGGCCCGGCTCGGGCGAGGCGGCCACGGCGTCCGGATGCGGGACGGCCCGGACGCCGCCGTCGGGTGCGGTGCGTGCCCGGGCCACCCAGGGATGGGCGGCCAGCAGGTCCGCGATCCGGCTGGTGTGTTCAGCCGTCGTGTCGTGGGACACCGGAGTACTCCGTTCTCTCGTCGGGGGGATGCCCGGAGGGCAGGGGTGCGGGGCAGCCGGGGGCCAGGCGGCGCCCGGTCAGGTGGAGGACGCGGTCGGCGCGGTCGGCCGTGTCCGCGTCGTGCGTGACGGTCAGGACGGCAAGGCCGTTCTCCCGCAGCCGGTCCAGCAGGTCGAGGACGTGTCGTGCCGAGTCCGGGTCCAGGCCCGCGGTGGGTTCGTCCAGCAGCAGCACGTCGGGGTCGGCGGCGAGCGCCCGGGCGAGGACGACCCGGCGGCGCTGGCCGCCGGAGAGTGCCACCGGTCTGCGGCCGGCCAGCCCGGCGGGCAGTCCCACGGCTTCGAGGAGTTCCCGTACGCGTTCCCGCCCGGCCGCTGCGGTCGTGCCGTGGAACACCTTCAGCGGCCGGGCCACCGCCCGGCCGGCGGTGTGCGCCGGGTTGAGTTCCGCCACCGTGTCCTGTCCGGCCAGTTGGACGGCGCGCAGCGTCCGCCGGTCACGCGAGCGGGTCCCGGCGGGCAGCGGACGTCCGTGCAGCAGCAGCTGTCCGTCTGCCGGTGGGCGGCGGCCCGCGAGGGCGTGCAGCAGGGTTGTCTTGCCGCTGCCCGACGGTCCCGTGACGGCCAGCCAGCCGCCCGCCGGAAGGTCCAGGTCGCCGGCGTCGAGCAGCGGTGTGCCGTCCGGAGTGAGCAGGGTCAGGCCCCGCGCCGACAGCACGGGGGCCGCAGTCGGGGCGGGGCCCGCCGTGCGGGGCGGACGCCCGGCCCGGGGCGGCGCGGGACCGGTGGGTGGGCGGAGCGGCTCCTTCCGGGGGGTGCGCGTCATCCGTCCGCGTACGGCGGTCGCACGCGGCGTGTGCCGCGCGGCGGCGTCCGCGCGGGAGGACGCCGTACCCGCGTCGGCGGAGAGCACCAGTGTCCGGTCGGCCAGTTCCGCGGCCAGCCGGGCATCGTGCGTGACCAGGACGACGCACCGGCCGGGGGCCCCACGGAGGGAGCGCACCGCCTCGGTCACCAGCCCGGCCGTCGCGCGGTCCAGCGCCGAGGTCGGTTCGTCCAGGACGAGCAGCTCCGGCTCGGCGCACAGGGCTCGGGCCAGGGCGACCCGCTGGGCCTGTCCGCCGGAGAGTTCCCCCGCCCGCCGGGAGGCGAGCCCCGGGGCGAGGCCCAGTCGGTCCATCAGGGCCTCGACCCGCCGGGCGCGGGCGGCGGCGTCACCGGTGAACTCCTCGCCGATCAGCCGGTCCACGCGCCACAGCGGATGGAGGGCCGCGCCGGGGTCCTGCGCCAGCCAGCCGCACCGGGCACGCCGCCACCGCCTGGCCGCCCGGCCCTGCGGCACCGTCGCGCCGCGCCAGCGCACGGTGCCCGCCGCGCGGTGCAGTCCGTCCGGGAGGACGTCGAGCAGGGCCCGCAGCAGCGTGGACTTGCCGGCACCGGACGCGCCGGTGACGGCCAGCACCTCCCCCGGGCCGACGCGGAGGTCGACCGGTGGCAGGACGGTGGCCTCGTCCGGGGCACGGCGAACGGTCAGGCCCTCGGCCGCCAGCAGCGGGGCATTGGGAGGAACGAACTCGTCGGGGACGCGGGCCGTCATGCCGCCTCCCCCGGAGCCCGGGCGGCCGTCCGGGCCGCCGCGGCGAACACCCAGGCGCAGCCCGCCAGGGGAAGCGCGGGCGCCAGCAGCGCCCAGGGGTTGAGCGCGGCGCCGGGCAGGTTCTCGCTGAGCATCAGGGCCCAGTCGGGGTCCGGGGGCTGGGGCCCCAGGCCGAGCACGGCGAGGGCCGCGGCGATCTGCAGTGCCGTGACGAGCCGGAGCCCGGCGTCGGCGGCGACCAGGCGGCGCAGGGCGGGCAGTACCTCGTGGAACAGGACGGCGGGTGTGCGCTCGCCGCGCTCGACGGCGGCGTGCACGTGCCCGCTGTCGCGCAGCTGCGCGCACTGCGTGCCGACGACCCGCGCGGTGAGCGGGGCTCCCGCGAGTACCGACGCCACGACGACCGCCGTCGCCCCGGGCAGGGCGGTGGCCAGGACCAGCGCCAGGACCAGGGCGGGGACGGCCAGCAGCACGTCGCACAGGGCCCGTGCGGTGCGGGCGGTGCGGCCGCCCGACCAGCCCGCGGCCAGCCCGAGGCCCGTGCCGCAGACGACGGCGGCGACCGCGGCGAGCAGGGACACGGTCAGGAGCTGGGTGCCCCCGGCCAGGACGCGGGACAGCACGTCGCGTCCCAGGACGTCGGTGCCCAGCGGATGGCGTCCGCCGGGCGGTGTCCACGGGGCGGCGACCGTCCGCTCCGGTGGGTGCGCGGCGGCGTACCGGCCGAGCGGCACGCACACCAGCAGCGTGAGGGCCGCGGCCACGGACACCGGGGGGCGGACGGCTCCGGACAGGAGCGGCAAGGACCTGCCGGTCACACGGTCCTCCCCGCATCCGGCACCGACGGGGTGCCCGGCACCGACGGGCCGGTGTTCCCCGCGGGACCCGGCACCGCGGTGCGGCGGTCGGCCAGGTCGGCCAGGAGCATGCCCAGCAGCAGGACGAGGGCCGGGAGGAGGGCCGCGGCCTGGATGACGGGCACGTCGCGCACCGCGACGGCGGACACCAGCAGCTGCCCGGTGCCCGGATAGCCGAACAGGGTCTCCGCCAGGGCGGTTCCCGCCACGAGGCCTCCGGCCAGCAGGGCCGTCACCTGGAGCGCCGGCGCGTACAGGAAGGGCAGGACGTGCCGGTGCAGCACGAGCGGGGCGGGCAGTCCGCGCAGCCGCGCGTCGGCGACGTGCGGGCGGCGCAGGGCGTCGCCCAGCGCCCCGCGCAGCAGGGCGGTGGCGAACGCGGCCGAGGGCAGCGCCAGGGTGAGAGCGGGCAGCACCAGGAGCCGGGGGTCCGCCAGGAGCGAGCCGCCCGGCGGCAGCAGGGACACCGGGGGCAGCCAGCCCAGCAGCCCCGCCAGGACCGCGCCGAGCACCGCCGCGTGGACCGGCTGCGGCACGGCGGCCAGTCCGGTGGCGGCCGAGCCGCCCCGGCCGCCGCGCAGGTACGTGACGGTCAGGGCGGTCGCGGTCAGCAGCACGGTGAGCGCCAGCGCCACCGCGACCAGGGCGGCGGTGGCGGGCAGCCGCTCGGCGAACAGCGTCGCCACCGGCCTGCCGCCCGCCAGTGAGCGTCCCAGGTCCCCCCGGACCAGGCCGTACAGCCAGTCGAGGTAGCGCACCGCGGCCGGCCGGTCCAGCCCGAGACGCTCCCGCTCCGCCGCGACGTCCTCCTGGGTGGCCCTGCCCGTCGTCCTCAGCTCCCCGGCGTCGCCGGGGAGCAGTTCGGTGGCCGTGAAGACCACGGCCGTGGCGGCGACGGCCAGGACCGCGGCCCGGCAGACCGGGCGCAGGGCACGGCCGACAGCGCGCAGCGTCACTTGGCCATCCACACCTGGTCGATGAACATGCGCTGGAAGCCGGGCCCGTCGGGCAGTCCGCGCACGCCGGGCGCGGCGAGGTCCAGGCCGTCGCCGGTGCCCCAGACGACGTAGCCGCCGTCCTTCCACAGTTCCCGCTGGATGCCGGAGAGCAGTTCCTCGCGCCGTGCCTCGTCCGCGGTCGACATGGCCCGGGCGAAGCCGTCGTCGAAGGTCTTGCTGCGCCAGGCGGTCTCGTTGGTCGGGGAGTCGGACAGCAGCCCGACGCGGACCAGGTCGGGGAAGGAGATGCCGCCGTAGTAGCCGGTGTAGAACGCCTTCTTGGCGTAGACGGCGGTCCAGTAGGTGTCCGCCGGCTCGACCTTCACCTCGGCGTCGACGCCGATGTCGGCGAGCTGCTGGGCGTAGAGGGTGGCGGCGGTGTCCATGCCGGGGTAGGAGGTGGTGGTGTGCAGGGTGACGGACAGTCCGTCGGCGTGGCCCGCCTCGGCCAGCAGCTTCCTGGCCTTCGTCACGTCGCGGGCGCGCTGCGGCAGGTCGTCGGGGGCCGAGGGGTCGTAGGGGGTGGGGAGGTCGTTGGCGACCTTGCCGTAGCCGAGGAACACGGTGTCGACCAGGGCCTTGCGGTCGGCGGCGAGGCGGAACGCCTCACGGACCCTGGGGTCGTCGAACGGCTTGGTGTCCAGGCGCATGACGAACGGGTACTCGGTGACTCCGTCGCGCCGGACGACCCGGGTCTTCGCCGAGGAGCCGGCGCTCTTGACCGCGGCGGGGCTGACGCTGCCGGCGACGTCGGCCTGCCCGGAGGCGACGGCGTCGGCACGTGCCTGGGGGTCGGCGACGGCCTGGATCTCGATCCTGTCCAGGTGCGGGCGCTCGCCCCACCACTTCTCGTTGCGGGTCAGGGCGGTGCTCTGGGCGCCGGTCCGCTCCACCCGGTACGGACCCGAGCCGGTGACGGGGCGGGAGAAGTCCTTGGTGCCCTCCGGGACGACGAAGGTGACGGATTCCAGGGCCCGGGGCGCGTCGGCCATCGGGGCGCGGGTGGCCAGGACGACGGTGTGCTCGTCGGGGGCGGTGGACTTCGCCATGTCGAAGTCGGCGAGCCGGCCGTAGTTCTCGGCGGCCTTGCCGCTGATGCGCCGCAGGGAGTACAGCACGTCGGCGGCGCTCACCGGCTCGCCGTCGGTGAAGCGGGCGTCCTCGCGCAGGGTGAGGGTCCAGCGGTCCATGGCGTCGTTGGGCTTCCACGACGTCGCGAGGCGCGGTCGGGTCCTCCCGTCCTCGCCGGGGACGGTCAGGACGTCGTAGGTCAGGGCGAAGCGCAGGACGTCGGACTCGTTGCCGAGGCCGCCGTGCGGGTCGTCACCGGCGGTGGCGGGTGATCCGGCGACGGCGTAGCGCAGGGTGCCGCCGTCGACGGGGGTGCCCGTGGCGGACGCGGGGGTGTCGGTGGCGGAGGTGGCGGAGGTGTCGGAGCAGGCGCTCAGCAGCAGGGTGCCGACCGCCGCGAGGGCGGTGAGGGCGGATCTGCGGGACAGCGGGGTACGGGACGACGGGTGCTGGTGCATGGGTGCTTTCCGCGAGAGGTTCGGATGTCGGGGTGGGCGGCCGGAGTTCACCGGCCGGTGGGTACGGCGGCCAGGGCCCGGTCGATCAGGGCCGCGGTCCGCCGGACCGCGGGGTCGTGCAGCAGGGAGTAGTGGTGGCCGTCGACCGTGTGGGCGTCCACCGGGCCGTTCACGTGCGGCAGCCAGCCCAGGGAGGGCAGGTCTCCGGCGTCGTCGACGCCCATGCCGACGCCGGCGTTGTGCGGCGAGGGACGGGACGCGGCGATCAGCAGCAGGCGGGTGGCCGGGTCGGTGAGGTGTCCGGCCCGGTGGTCCGCCAGCGCCCGCAGGTGGCGTTCGAAGACCTCCAGGCGGGTGTCGGCGGTGTCCCGCGGGCCGAGCAGGCCGGCCTGCCGCAGCCGTTCGGTGACGGTCCGGCGTACCGCCGCCGGGTCCGAAGCCGTGCGGACCGTCTCCGCGTCCGGGCCGAGGCCCAGGTCGAGGTCGAGGAACGCCTCCAGCGAACGCAGGTAGCGGACGGCCGCGAAGGCGGTGTCCTGGGCGCGGTCGGTACCGCCCAGCGCCCGGATGCGGTCGGGGGTGTTGGAGTCGATCAGGACCAGCAGGTCGGTCCGTTCACCGCGTCGCTGGAGTTCCACGGCCATCTGGTGGGCGACCGTGCCGCCCATCGACCAGCCGCCCAGCAGGTAGGGGCCCTGCGGCTGGTGGGCGCGCAGCGCGGCGAGGTAGCGGTCGGTCATCCCGGCGATGGTCCGCGGCCCGGTGCCGCCGGTCAGGGCGGGGTCGGTGAGGGCCACGACGGGCCGGCCGTCGGTGAGGAGCCGGGCGAGTTCGCCGTAGCACAGCACGTCCCCGCCGGAGGGGTGCATGAGGAACAGGGGGCGGTCGCCGTCGCCGTCGCGCAGCAGCATGGCCGCGTCGGTGTCGGGGCCCGGGACGCGGCCGGCCGGTTTCCGTGCCCGGGCGGCGTCGGCGGGGGCCGCCCGTCGCGGTGCGCGGACCGGGGTGGAGGGCGCGGTGCGGGGCTCGTCGAGGTCCCATGCCCACGGTGCGTCGGCCAGTCGGCGCACCCGCTCGGTGTAGGCGGCGAACGCCGCGTCCGCCTCGTCGGCGGGCAGGGCGCTCTCCAGCACGTCCCACTGGAGCAGCAGTGCCCCGTGCTGCTCGATCACCTGGTGGTCCAGCCAGGTCTGCGGGGTGCTGCTCACGCCGTACACCGGTGTGCCCGCCCAGTCCAGGTCGTGTCCGCCGCCGAGCGGTCCGGACAGGCCCAGGGCGCTGGTGAAGACCACGGGAACGGACTCGGAGCGGCCGGTGCGCGAGGACTTCTCGGCCAGTAGGTCGAGCGCGGAGAACTCCCGGTGGTCCAGGTCCTCGAAGAGGGTGCGCTGGGCCCGTACGGCCGCGTCGGCGAAGCGGCGGGTGTCCGAGCGGTCCACCTCGTGCAGCATCAGCGAGGTGAAGTCACCGACCACGGCGTCCGCGCCGGGAAGCTGCGCGGGCCGGTCGAAGAGGGTGAGGGTGACGGCGAACCGGTCCTGCCCGGACCAGTCGGCGAGTGCCTCGCCGTAGGCCGCCAGCAGCACGGCCGTGGGGGTCAGCCCGCGGCGGGCGGCCTCGGCCCTGAGGGCGTCCCAGCGGTCCGGCTCCAGACGGGCGGTGCGGCGTGCGAAACGGGGCCGGCCACCGGGGTTCCCCGGCTGGACGGGCAGCGCGGGTGCGCCGGGCAGGTCGTCCAGTCTGGCGCGCCAGTAGGCGGCGGCCCGTGCGTACTCGGGGCCCTCGGCGCGGCGCCGGAGCGCGGCCACACAGTCCGCGAAGGTGGTCTCCAGCGGCGGCAGTTGGGCGGCGGGGTCGTGGTAGAGGGTGCGCAGTTCGCGGTCCCAGAGCAGGTAGCTGGCGGTGTCGCACACCAGCACGTCCACGTTGACGAACAGGCGCACGATGTCGCCGGGCAGCCGGGCGGCCCGGATGTCGACCAGGGGCCAGCGGCCAGGGCGGGGTTCGCGGCGCACCATGCGCTCGCGGACGCGCTCCAGCTTCCGGGCGCGCTCGGTGCCGTCGTCCTTCGTCAGGTCCTGGACCCGGATCCGGTAGGGGGGCACCTTGTCGAGCACCCGGTTGCGGCCCTCCGGCGAGACGACCGCGCGCAGCATCGGGTGGCGGGCGACGACCGCGTTCCAGGCCGCCTCGTAGCGGTCGGTGTCCAGTCCGGGGCAGTCGTACTCCAGGTGGAAGGAGCAGGGGACGTCACCGAGGCGGTAGCCGCCCGACCCGCCGACCCAGTAGGCGTGCTGCACCCGGGTGAGGGGGAACTCCCGCGGACCGTCACCGGGTTGTGGAGAGGGACCGCCCGTGTCCTTCGGCCCGGCGGGGGCGTTGCGGGGTTCCCCGCCGGGCAGCATCGGGGCCAGGGCCGCGATGGTGGGCCGGGCGAGCAGGTCCTGCAACCGCAGGTCGGCGCCGTGGTCGTCGCGCAGCCGGGCGAGCATCCGGGTGGCCAGCAGGGAGTGTCCGCCGAGCGCGAAGAAGTCGGCGTCGCGGTCGGTGACGGGGAAGCCCAGCAGATCCGACCAGACCTCGGCCAGGAGGGTCTCCGTGCCGGTGGTGAATCCCGCACCGGTCTGCGGCTTCGCCGCGGGCGCGCCGGCAGCCGGTACGACCGGGGCGGGTACGGCGGTGGGCGTGCCCGCGGTGCGGGGCGCGAGGTCGGCCGGCGAGACGGCGACGGAGGCCGGGGCACGGCCCCGGGCCGCGAGCGCCAGCAGCCGGTCCACGGTGCGCATGCCGTCCGCCAGACCGATCGAGTGCCGTGAGGCGACGGTGCGTTCGCTCCGGCCGGGGCCCACCCGCCAGCCGTCCCAGGCCACGCTGATCCAGCGGGGCGTGCCGGTGCCGGTGGTGTGCTCGTGCTCGGCGAGGGCGTCCAGGTACCGGTTGACGGCGGCGTACGGGGCGAGGCCGAGGCCGCCGACGAACGCCGTGGCCGAGGACATCAGCAGGACGGTGGCCGGGCGGCGGCCGGGCGGGAGGCCGTGCACGGCGCTGCGCAGCGCGAGGGCCGCGGTGACCTTGGCGTGCGCGTGCGCGTGCACGGCCTGCTCCCCGGTGGCGCGCAGGGGGGCGACGGCGGCGGAGGCGACCACGCCGGCGGCGTGCACGACCAGGTCCAGCGGGCCGTCGCGGTCGGTCAGTTCCCGCAGCAGTTCCGTCGTGGCGGCGGTGTCCGCGGCGTCCGCGGCACGGATCTCGATGTCGGCGCCGGAGTCCCGCAGGAGACGGATCGTCTCCGCCCGTCCGGCTTCGCTGCTGCCGGGTTCGGGGTCCGGGGTGAGCCCGGTGCGGCCGGTCACCACGACCCGTCGTCCGGAGCGGGCCAGGTGTCCGGCCAGGGCCAGGCCCACGTCTCCGAGTCCGCCGAGGATCACCGCCGTGCCCGCCCGGCCGCCGGTGGCGGCCGGGCCGTCCGGGTCCGGCGCGGGGGCGGACGGCCGCCAGGGGGTGATGCCGCGCGTCCAGCGGTGGCCGCCGCGCAGAGCGCACTCGATGCCGTTCGGGCCTCCCGACAGCAGGTCGGCGGCCTCCGCGGGCACGGCCCGGACGTCGTCGGCGTTTGGCGGTCCGGCCGGCAGGTCCACCGAGCGCCAGCGCAGGCCGGGGAACTCCTGGGCCAGGACGCGGGGAACGGCGAGGGTGGCGGCGGCGTGGGCCGTGGGCCGGTCGGCGCTCTCCACCTGCTGGGCGTTGTGGCTGAGGTGCAGCAGGCACGTGCGGTGCGCCCAGGAGGCGGCGGCCCGCGCCACCTCCGCGTAGTGCAGAACCGACGCGCCGACGGTTCCGGCCGGGTCGTCGCCGGTGTCGCCGTACGGGCCGAACACGACGACGCCCTCGCACGGGGTACCGGGGTCCCGGGCCGCCTCGTCGAGGGTGACGGTGCGGGCCCCGGCCGCGGCGAGCGCGGCGCGCACCCGCTCGGCCGGCGGTGAACCGGGCGGGGCGGCCACGAGCCAGCGGCCCCGCAGCACCGGCCGGTCCGCCTCGACGGGGGGCGTGCGCCGCCAGACGGGCAGCTGGAAGGGCTCGGACTCGTCCGGGGCGGCCGGCCCGGCACCGTGGTCCCGGCCGGCTGCCGCACCGCCCGGGGCGGTGGTCTCCGGCGGATCGATCCACAGCCTGCGGCGTTCCAGGGGCAGGCCCGGCAGGAGGACACGGCGCCGCCCCGGGCGGTGCAGGGCCGCGGCGTCCAGGGGGACTCCGTGCGTCCACAGCTCTCCGGCGGCCGCGAGCAGCGCGGCGCGCCCCCCGCGGGGCTCGTCGCGGTCGGGGAAGGTGGCCAGGGTGGCCAGGGGGCCCCGGTCCTCCTGCTGACGGGCCAGCTGGAGCAGTGCGCCGCCCGGTCCCGCCTGGATGAGGACGGCCGGCCCATCGCCCAGAGCGGTGGCCAGGGCGTCGGAGAAGCGCACCGTGGAACGCAGGTGCGCCACCCAGTGGTCGGCGCCGGGAGCGGTGTCCAGCAGTTTCCCGGTGAGGGTCGTGGCGAGCGGGACGCCCGGGACACGCGGCTGGACGGTTTCGGCGGCCGCGCGCAGTTCGGGCAGGACCGGGTCGACCAGGCGCGAGTGGGCGGCCGCGTCGAGGGAGAGCCGCACGGTGCGTTCACCGCGTGCGGTCAGGGCCCGTTCCGCCTCGGCCACGGCCTGCGCGGGTCCGGACACCACACAGGACCGCGGGCCGTTGACGGCGGCCAGGTCCAGCCCGGGGTGCTCGGCGAGCAGGGTGAGGGTCTGCCGCTCGGTCAGCGGGACCGTCAGCATCGCCCCGCCGCCGGCCGCCCGGGACATGCCGCGTGAGCGGACCGCCACCAGCGTCGCGGCGTCGGGCAGGGACAGGGCTCCGGACAGCACGGCTGCCACGTACTCGCCGAGGCTGTGGCCCACCACCGCGTCCGGTTCGACGCCCCAGGAGCGCAGCGTGCGCGCGGCGGCCAGGGAGACGGTGAACAGGGCGGGCAGTCCGTGGGCGGGGTCGCGCAGCAGTCGGCGCGCGTGCTCGTCGGACGGGGCTGCGGTGATCAGCGCGGTGAGGCCGGTGCCGGTCCCGTCGTCGAAGAGGCCGGCGCACTCGCGCACGGTGCGGTCGAACTCCTCCTCCTCGGCGCACAGGTCGCGCCCCATGCCCGCGTACTGCGCTCCCCCTCCGGGGAAGGCCAGCACGACCCGGGGCGCAGTGGGACCGGGCCGGCGCCGTGGGGCGGTGCGCAGGGCGCGGCTGTCGGCCTCCGCCGCCCCGGTGATCACCGCGGCGGCACGGTGCGGCAGTGTGGCGCGGCCGGTGTGCAGGGTGTGGGCCGCGTCGGCGGGCGTGACCTCCGTGGTGTGCAGGGCGGTCGCGGTGGCCTCGGCGAGGCGGGTGAGGGCGTCGTCGCGGTGCGCGCTGAGCAGGGCGAGCTGCGGGCGCGGATCGGCGGGGGGTTCGGGCCGGACGGGGGCGCTGCCCAGGACGACGTGGCAGTTGGTGCCGCCGATGCCGAAGGAGCTGACGCCCGCGTACCGGGGCCCGGTCCAGTCGGTGGCCTCGTGGACGACGGTGAAGGGCGAGTCGTCCAGCCGGAGGTCGGGGTTGAGGGGCAGGGCGTCCAGGGTGGGCGGCAGGACGCCGTGGTGCAGGGCGAGCACGGTCTTGGCGAAACCGGCGATGCCGGCGGCCGAGTTGGCGTGCCCGATGTTGCTCTTGACCGAGCCCAGGGCGCACCAGGCCGGTCCGGTGTCGCCGAAGACGCGGCGCAGTGCGGCGACCTCGACGACGTCGCCGAGGCGGGTGGCGGTGCCGTGGGCCTCGACGTAGGTGATGTCCCTGGGCGTGAGACCGGCCACGGCGAGCGCCTCGGAGACGACCCGGGCCTGTCCGCGCGGCGAGGGGGCGGTGAAGCCGGTGCGGTCGCCGCCGTCGTTGTTCACGGCGGAGCCGTGCAGGACGGCCAGGACCGGGTCGCCGTCGGCGAGGGCGTCGCGCAGCCGTCGTAGTACGGCCACGCCGACGCCCTGGGTGTGCACGATGCCGGTGCCCTCGGCGGAGAAGGTGCGGACGTGTCCGTCGGCGGAGAAGATCCCGTCGGGGACGTGGAGGTAGCCCCTGCCCTGCGGGACGATCAGGGAGGCGCCGCCGGCGAGGGCGGTGTCGCACTCCCCCGCCAGCAGGGACTGGGCGGCCAGGTGCACGGCGACCAGGGACGTCGAGCAGGCGGTGCCGACCGCGACGGCGGGCCCGGTGAGCGCGAGGCGGTGCGCGACGTGCAGGGGGAGGTAGTCGGCCACTCCCGCGAGGGCCGCCTGGAGGCTGCCGACGGGGTCGGTGGCGGAGGCGGCGTACCGGTCGGCGAGGTTGCGGGCGAGGTAGTCGCTGTGGGCGGCGCCGGCGAAGACGCCCACAGCGCCCGCTCCCACGCCGCCGCCGTGCCCGGCGCTCTCCAGGGCGCGCCGGCACGCTTCGAGGAAGAGCCTCTGCTGGGGGTCCATCACGGCCGCTTCGGCGTCGGTCAGGCCGAACGGCTCGGGGTCGAACCGGTCCTGTCCGTCGATGATCCCGCTGACGGGCACGTGGGCGGGGTTGGCCGACAGCCGTGCCGGGAGGCCGCGTTCGGCCGGTTCCCGCTCGCTCTGCCGGGTCAGTCCGCTGCGGCCGCCCGCGAGTAGGTCCCAGTAGGCCGCAGTGTCGGGGGCGCCGGGGAACCGGCAGTCCAGGGCGGTGACCGCGATCAGGTCGTCACCGGCCTCGTGCTCGGGCCGGGGGGTGTCCACCCTGTCTCCTCGGGGGGAAGCCTGTTCGGTCATCGCGTGGTCTCCTCGGCCAGGGCGCGTGCGGCGACGCGGGACGTTCTGCGCGTGGGCCGTTCGGCCTGCGGGTCGGACTGCGGGGGTGCGGACGGCGAAACGGCGCCGGTACCGGCGGCAGCGGCGCCCCGGCCGGTGCCCGGGGTGCTCTGGGCGGTGATGCGGGCTGCCAGGGCCGCGACGGTGGGGTGCTCGAACATGTCCGCCAGTGCGAGGCGGGGCGCGATGCTCTCGCGGAGCCTGCGGTGGGTGAGGACCAGGGTGAGGGAGGTGGCTCCCAGTTCCCCGAAGGTGCTGTCGGGCGTCACCGGCACGTCCGTGAAGTCGGCCAGGATGCCGGTCAGAGCCTCCAGTACGGCCGGGTCCACGGGCGTGGCCCCGCCCTGTCCGCGGGGTCGGGACACCTGACCGGGTCCGGTGCCGTACGGGTCCGGGGCCGGAGCGCCGGACGCCGGCCCGGACGGGGAGGGCTCCGGGGGATCCGCGGGTGCCGGGGAGTCCGCGGGTGCCGGGGAGTCCGCGGGCTGGGGGTGGCAGACCACCTCCACCAGTCCTCCGGGGCCCAGGCGCGGCGCTGCGACGCTGGCGTCGGCGGTCCGCGCCACGTGCCGGAGCCATCGGGCGGACGCCTCCAGTGCCTGGTCCGGCCGGAGCCGTCCGGGCCGGACCACGACGGCGGCCTCCAGGCCCAGGGCAGCCGCCTCGGCCAGTGCCGCGGTGATCCAGTCCCCGCCCGGGGCGGCGGCGGAGACGGGGTCGGTGTCGGACTCGGCCGGAGCCGTGCGCGGTGCCGCGGAGGGCCCGTTGGTCGCGGCGGCGGCCGGGGCCGGCCCGTCGGCGACGGCCGGCCGGTCCTCGGTGGGTGCGGCGGTCAGCGCCGCGTGGTCGATCTTGCCGTTCGCCGTGACCGGCAGCTGGTCCAGGATGACGAACCGGCCGGGCACCATGTAGTCGGGCAGCCGTTCGCGCAGCGCGTCCGCGAGCTCCCGGGCGGTCGGCGGCTCGCTCGTGCCCCGGGGCGAGAGGTGCGCCACCAGCCTGGGCCGCCCGTCGGGGCCCCGCACCGACGACACCACGCACTGGCGGACCGCCGGATGGCGGGCCAGCACCGCCTCCACCTCGCCCAGTTCGATGCGGTGCCCGCGGATCTTGACCTGCCGGTCGACGCGGCCGAGGAACTCGATGGTGCCGTCGGCGGTCCACCGGCCGAGGTCGCCGGTGCGGTACAGGCGGCGGCCCAGCACGGGATGGACGGCGAACCTCTCGGCCGTCTGGACCGGATCGGCGGTGTAGCCGCGGGCCAGCCCGTCGCCGCCGATGAACAGTTCCCCGGCCTCACCCACCGGGCAGGGCGCGCCGTCCTCGTCGAGGACGAGGAAGCTCTGGCCGCGCAGCGCCCTGCCATAGGGGATGCTGCGCCAGTTCGGGTCGGTGCGTTCCACCGGATGGGTGATGGACCAGATGGACGCCTCGGTGGCTCCGCCCAGGCTCATCACCTTCGCCCGGGGCGCGAGCCGCCGCAGCCGGTCGGGCAGGGTGAGGGGGATCCAGTCGCCCGAGAGCATCACCAGGCGCAGGGAGCGCAGCGCCTCGGTCGCCTCCTGCGGTTCCATCTCCGCGTACTCGACCAGCATCTCCAGCAGAGCGGGCGCGGTGTTCCACACGGTGACGCCGTGTCGGCCCGCCTGTTCGAGCCAGTGCTGCGGGTCGCGCTGCCGGGCGGGGTCGGGCAGCACCAGAGCACCGCCGGCGCCGAGGACGCCGTAGACGTCGAACACGGACAGGTCGAAGCTGAGCGCCGACAGCGCCAGCACGCGGTCGTCGGGGCCGAGGCCGAACCGGTCGACGATGTCGTCGATGGTCGTGCGCGCGGCCCGGTGCTCGATCTCCACGCCCTTGGGGCTGCCGGTGGAACCCGAGGTGAAGATGGTGTAGGCGATGTCCTCGGGGCGCGGGACCGCGAGCGGTGCCGCGGGTCCGGTGGGGCCCGCGGCGGTGCGGACGGGGCGCCCCGCGGCGGTCAGGCGGTGAACGGTGACGCCGTCGGGCCAGTCGGTCCTCACTCCCCGGCCGACCAGCGCGTGCCGGACACCGGCCCGCTCGCAGACCGCAGCGATCCGCGCGGCCGGCCAGGAGGGTTCCACCGGCAGGTAGCCCGCGCCGCTCAGGCTGACGCCGAGTACGGCGGTGATCTGCGCGGCGCCCTTCTCGCAGGCGACGGCGACCATGTCGCCGGGCCCCGTACCGTGGGCGGCCAGGAGTGCCGCGGTGGCGGCGGCGTTGTCCGCGAGACGGCCGTGGGTGACGGTGGCGGCGGGGGTGCGCAGGGCGGGCCGCCGCGGATGCCGCCGGGCCGCGTCGGCGGCCGGGTCGTGCAGCAGGGGGCCCGCGGTCGGGAAGGGCACGGCGTCCAGGGGCTCTTCGGGACGGAAGGAGGGGTCCCAGCCCAGGGAGGTGTCGTGCCAGGCGTCGGGGTGCGTCAGGGTGTGGAGCAGGCGTACGTGGGCGTCGAGCAGGGCCGGTGTCCAGCCGTCGGGGAACGCACCCTCGACGGCGTCCCAGGCCAGGCGGAGGCGTCCGCCCTCGTCCCACACGATGTGGTCGAGCAGGACCTGCGGGGTCTGGGAGATGCCGTACACCTCCTCGCCCATCCAGGCGGCCGGGGGCTCCCCGTCGCCCGCGAGACCCACCCCGCTGGTGAAGACCACCGGGTGGCCGGGGGCTCCCACCGACGGCGGGTTCTGCGCCCGCATCTGTCTGAGCACCTCGACGCCGGACACGGACCGGTGGTCCAGGTCCTCCCAGAAGCGGTGGTTGACGGCGGCGGCGTAGTCGGCGAAGCCCTTCCAGTCGGCGGGGGCGAAGCGGGGCGTGCCGACCAGGGCGGTGGTGGTGAAGTCGCCGACCACGCCTTCGGCTCCGTCCTCGTCCTCCGGGCGGTCGAACAGGGTGGTGTTGAGGCAGACCCGCTCCCCGGCGCCCCACCGGCCGAGGACGAGGGCGAAGGCCGCGAGCAGGGCGGCGGTCGGCGTGACCCCGTACTCGGCGCACCGGGCGCGCAGTTCCGCCCAGGTCGTGGCGTCGAGTTCGGCGGCGGAACGGACGAAGCGGGGCGGGGTGGTGTCGGCGGGGTCGCGCAGCAGGGGCAGCCGCGGCGACGGCGGCAGTCCGGGGGCGCGTTCGGCCCAGTAGGCGCGGTCGCGGGCGCGCCGGGCCGACCACTGAGGGTCCTCGGAGCGGGCGCGCTGCAGGTCGGCGAACCGGGCCTTCGGCTCGGGAAGCCGGTGGGCCGGGTCCTCGACGAGACGGCCCCACTGGCGCATCAGCAGCATCCAGCCGGCGAGGTCGGTCAGGAGCACGTCCACGCCGACGTGCAGCCGGGTCCGTCCGTCGGGCAGCAGCGTGGTGTGGATGTCGAAGAGCGGCCAGGAACGGGTGGGCCGGTTCTGGTGGGAACGTTCTCGCCGCTGGGCGGACAACGTTTCCCTCACCTGTTCCGCGGATTCGCGGCGCAGGTCGGTGACGCCGATCCGGTAGGGGCCGGGAGAGGCGGCGATGCGCTGTCGGCCCCGGTCGTCCACCGTCATGCGCAGCATCGGGTGGTGTTCGACCAGCCGGTTCCAGGCGGTCTCCAGCCGGGCCACGTCCACGAGCGGGTCCGTGTCGCCGGGGGTGCGGTCGTACTCGTAGTAGTAGAAGGTGGCCACCCCGCCCAGCGGCATGCCCTCGGCCCGCCCTGCGAGGTACGAGGCCTGAATGGGCGTCAAGGGAAAGCCCTCCTCCTCCGCTTGTCCGTCGTGCCGTGCGCCTTTGGGTGCCGTCCCCTCCTGCTGGTCGGCACCCAAAGGCCCGGAGTCAGGGACCTCCTCCGGCGTGCGACCGGCGGACAGGCGGTCCGCCAGCGCGCGGGCCGTCGCACCGTCACCGAGGAAGGCGGTCAGCGGCAGGTCCTGGCCGGTGCGTTCGCGAATCCGCCGCCTCAGCCGCACCGCGGTGAACGATTCGAGTCCCAGGGCCGCGAGCGGAGTCGTCCGTGCGACCTCCCGCGGTGGTGTGCCGAGGACTTCGGCGATGCAGTCGATGACGCGGGCAAGGGTGTCGTCACTCGGCACAGGCTGGTTCATCCGGTCTCCGTCGCAAAGGCTGGTAAGAGAGCGCTTCCCCCGCCCGGAGGGCGCGGGGGAAGCGGAACACTGATGAACCTAGATGAAAATGATTATCAGATCAACTAGCGCGAGAGGGCAGATCGCTCGCGCGCTCCAGGACACACAGCCCCAGCCCGGGATCGCCCGCCCGGCGCAGCACGAGCCCCGCCTCGGCGGCCTCGACCGCCAGCACGTCCTCCGTGGCGACCCACCAGCGGTACTCGACCGACGTCCCGGCCAACGACCGGCCCTGACGCAGGACGGCGTACTCCATGCGCCAGGTGATCTCGTCCACCCCCGTGGGGCACGCGCTCGCCCAGCCCTCGTACTCCAGTTCGCCGACGACGACCCGGGCCATCCGCACCCGCTCGACCTCCACCGGGGCGAACGGTGGAGTGATGTTGAACACCAGCACTCCACCCGGGGCGAGTTGCCGCGCCGCACGGCTCCACAGGGCGCGCCTCTGCCCGGGCGGCAGATGGCCGATCATGTTCAGGGCCACCACCGCGCGCACGCCGTCGGGCCAGTCGGCGCTCTCGCAGTCGCCGGGAACCACCGTGACGCGCTTGCGCAGCGCGTCGTCCTCGTGGACCCGGGCGAGCAGGACGGCCCGCATCGCCGCGGAGGGCTCGACGGCGAGGACCGGCACCTGCGGCAGCGCCTCGCAGATGACCCGCACGCCCCGGCCGGACCCGGCCCCGAGGTCCATCACGGCCCCGGCTCCGGCCCGGACGCGCGACAGGACGTCCGCCAGGGCCGGAGCCAGTGGCTCCCACGACTCGGCGATCATGATGTCGAGGTACTCGGCGGACCGCTCGTAGGGGTCGCTCATCACTGCTCCAGAAACTCGGTGCCACACGGTTCGTCGAAGAGCGGACGCACACGCGGGCGCCACGGTCCGCCGGCGCGGACACCGCGAGAGATCCTGACGGCCGCCTGGACCCGCTTCCGGATCACGTCGCGCGACGCTCGACCCACACAGTAATCGGAAATGAATTTCATTGCTAGGAGTGGAGGGGGCCCAACGCTGCCGGGGGCCGTGGGGGAGCAGCGCCATCTCGCGGGCGTTCTTGACGGCCTGTGCCATCCGCCGCTGCTGCTGACGCGTCACGCGGGTCACCCGGCGGCTGCGGATCCTCCCCCGGTCGGAGATGAACCTGCGCAGCAGATCGGTGTTTTTGCAGTCGACGTAGGTGATGCCGGCGGCGTCCAGCGGGTTGACGCGCTGACGCGTCGCGGTGCGCCGGTCGGTGCTTGCGCGTCGGGGCACGGCGAGGTCGTTCCCTTCTCCTCTTCGGACGGGGTGCGGTGCACGAACGGGTGACACGGCGGCACACCGGGTGGGACGCGCCGTCAGGTCACCGGGTCGAGCAGGTCGTCGAAGGCGTGCGGGAGGTGCTCCCAGCGGTCCCTGCCCGCCGCGTATTCGTCGTCGGTGAGCAGGCACGAGTCGAGCAGGGCGAACAGACCCTCGCGGTCCAGGCCGGGTGCGGTGAAGGTGAGGTACTGGCAGCGGTCGCCGTGTTCGGGATGCCAGTCCACGGAGGCGGCGAGGCGGCGTTCGACGGGCACCATCTCCCAGGCGGCCTCGGGCAGGGCGGCCAGCCAGGGGCCGGCCGGCTCCACGCACAGCGCGCCGCCCGCGGCGTCCCACGAGAGCAGGGTGTCGGGGCGGTCCGCCAGCCAGAACCGTCCACGGCTGCGGACGGCGGCGCAGGTCAGGTCCTCCAGCGCCGCGTAGAGGCGCTGCGGGTGAAAGGGCCGCTCGCGCTGCCAGACGAAGGTGCGCACGCCGTGCTCGTCACACTCCTGCGGCAGCAGCGCGCACGCGGGATGCACACGGGCGGCGGCCGCTTCGACGTCGAAGCCCGCCAGCAGTGCGGCCCCCAGGGCTCCGCCTCTCGCGGCCACCTTGCGCGCGCCCGGTGTGAGCCGGGCGAGCAGCGCGCGGTCGCCCTCGTCGGCGTCCTCGCCGTCCTCCCCGGGAGGGCCGTCCTCGACGAGGGCGATCACGGTGGGGTACTCCAGTTGCCTGGCGAAGGTGTCGGCCACCGTGCGCCGGTCGGCCGGGGCGGCGGCGAGGCCGGCGTCGGCCAGGTCGTCGCCGTTGGAGAGGCACGGCAGGACGAGTGCCGGGTCGACCACGGCGGCCACCCCGGTCAGCGCCAGCGGGGCGCCCTCGGCGGCGATGACCGCGGCCATCCCCTGGGGCTCGACGGAGTCCCACAGCTCCACGACGGCCAGCCGGTGCCCGCCCTGCTCCGCGAGCCGCAGCAGTTCGGGAACGAGGTCCTCGCGCAGCGCGCAGCACGCGCAGTCGTTCACCAGGGGCGCGTCGCCGCTGTCCAGCGGGCCGGCGGCGTCGCGTACGGTCCGGTGCACCGCGCCGGCGACGGCGGACGTCAGGTCGTGGTGCAGCGCGACGGAGCCGGGGACCGTGCGCAGGATCTCGTCGACGGCGGCCCGGCGGGCGTCGGCGTGCAGTCCGGCGACGATCGCGACCGGCAGCGGCGCCCGGTCCCCGCTCACCGGTCGCTCCGTCCGCGTCCGTAGCGCCGCTCGAAGCGCTCGACCCGTCCCGCGGTGTCCAGGACCCGCTGGGTGCCGGTGTAGAAGGGGTGGCTCGCCGAGGAGACCTCGACGTCGACGACCGGGTAGGTGGTGCCGTCCTCCCATTCGACGGTCTTGTCGCTCGTGGCCGTCGAGCGGGTCAGGAAGGCGAAGTCGGCGGCCCGGTCGCGGAAGACGACCGGACGGTACTCGGGGTGGATTCCGGGCTTCAAGGCTTTCAGCGCTCCTCACGGAAGTCGACGTGCCGGCCGGCGACCGGGTCGTACTTGCGCAACGTCAGCCGGTCGGGGTCGTTGCGGCGGTTCTTGCGGGTCACGTAGGTGTAGCCGGTGCCGGCGGTGGACCTCAGCTTGATGATCGGGCGGAGTTCGTTACGGGCCATGGACCACACTGTACACGCTATTGGTTTTCATTTTCATTAAGCTGCTAGTGTGCCGCCCCTGACCGCCATCGAGGAGGAACCATGTCCGCCCACTGCCAACTCACCGGCCGACAGCCCGGCTTCGGTCATCGCATCTCCCACTCCCACCGCCGGAGCAAGCGCCGGTTCGACCCGAACGTGCAGCGCAAGCGCTACTGGCTGGCGAGCGAGGGGCGTCACGTCCGGCTCACCCTCTCCGTCAAGGGCATCAAGACGGTCGACACGATCGGCATCGAGGCCGCGGTGGCCCGCATCCGCGCCCGGGGAGGGAAGGTCTGATGGCGAAGAAGAGCAAGATCGCGAAGAACGAACAGCGCCGCCTCGTGGTGGCCCGCCACGCCGCGCGCCGCGCCGAACTGAAGGGGATCATCGCGTCCCCCCGGGCGTCCGACGACGAACGCGCCGCCGCCCAGCGCGAGCTGCGCCGGCAGCCCCGCGACGCGAGCGCCACCCGTCTACGCAACCGCGACTCCGTGGACGGCCGCCCCCGCGGCCACCTGCGCGCCTTCGGCCTGTCCCGCATCCGCCTGCGCGAGATGGCCCACGCGGGCGAGCTCCCGGGCGTCACCAAGAGCAGCTGGTGAACCGGACCGGCACGTGATCGTCCAGGGGACCGGTGACCACTGACAGCGATCGCCGCGCGGCCGCGTACCGGCCGGTGTCACGGGGCGACCGCCGCCTCACCCGCCGCGCGCGCCGCCCGGCGGGTGTACGGCGCGTTCGCCGGTCGCGTCGGGTACGACCGCCCGTGTCCGCCGCCGGCGGGCGCGGCGGCGGACACGGGCGTCCGGGTGGCTCAGTGGTCGTCCCAGTGCCCCTCGTGGGCGGCGTGCCGATGCCCGTCGTGCACGTAGTCGATGTGGTCGGCGTGCGGGACGGCGACGTGCCCGCAGCCGGTTCCGTGCTGGTGTTCGTGCCCCTCGTGCCGGGTGTGGCCCGCGCTCGTGCACTCGTCCACGTGACCGTCGTGCGTGCGGTGGATGTGTCCGTCGTGCACGTAGTCGACGTGGTCGGCGTGCGGAACGGCGACGTGCCCGCAGCCTTCCCCGTGCCGGTGGTCGTGGGCCTCGTGGGTGCGGTGCTCGGCGGCGGACGTCATGACGTGCTCCCGGTGCGGAACGAACGGGCGGCCGCCGGTGCGACGGTCGCTGTCGCGCTACCGGACCACCATAGGACGAGGCCCGCGACCGCGCACACGGAGGGGCGACGTGCGGTTCCCGGGACACCGCGCGGCTGGCAGGCTCTGGGCTGTGACAACCCATGAGACAGTGCGCACCCCCGTGGTCACGCAGATCAGCCGGCCCCAGGACGTCACCGCGGCCGCCGGGCGGGAACTCGCCGAATGCTGGGCAGGGGTCATCAACGCCGGCGGCGCCGTCGTCCCCGTGGACTGCCCACTCCCCCCGGTGGCCCCGGCGGCCCTCCGGCCGGCGGTCGAGAGGATCGTTCGGGAACTCTCTTCGGACCGGAGCAGACTCCTCCTGGCGAGCGTGGACGGCACGCTCGCGGGCTGGACGGTCCTGCGCCGCGCGCAGCATCCTCTCGAGGCGCACTGCGGCACGGTCAACCACGTCCAGACACATGTGCGTTTCCGGAACAGGGGCGTCGGCGCCGCGCTGATGCGGCACGTGGCGGACGTCGCACGCGACGGGATGGGCCTTGAACGGCTGCGGCTCACCGTGCGGTCGGGCCTGGGGCTCGAGGACTTCTACCGCAAGGCGGGCTGGACCGAGGTCGGGAGATGGCCGGGCGCTCTGCGGGTGGCGCCCGGCGACGACCGGGACGAGATCCTGATGGGTCTGGCCCTCTGAGGCCGCTCACCCCTCCCCTGCGGCCCCCGCCCCGACCGGGGACCCGGCCCCGGTCGCGCCGCCCGCGACCGCCACCAGTACGGCGCTGTCGCCGAACTGCCAGACCGGCGCGACGTGCGCGAAGCCGGCCCGGCGCAGCAGCTCGGCGTGGCGGCACAGCGTCATCTGCTCACCGCTTTCACCGTGGGCCGGCCGGCGCCGCCCGCGCTCCGTGAACAGGTCGGCCAGTTCCGGGTCCCTGGCCACCGCCTCCCACCAGGACCGCCAGTCCTCCCGGGGGTGCCCGCCCGTGCGCTCCGACCGGCGACGGCCCACATGGGCGGTGAGGTCCGAGCACGGTGACGTGTCCGGCGGGAAGTGGTCGCCGTTGACGAGGACGCCACCGGGGCGGAGCAGGGACGCGAGGCCGCGGTAGGTGCGCAGCAGGACCGGTTCCGGCAGGTAGTGCAGCGCGGTCGTCGAGACGGCGGCGTCCAGGGGACGGTCCAGCCCGAGGGTGTCGGTCCAGCCCTCTTCGCCGATGACGGTGTCGACGTAACGGGCGGCGTCGGCATAGTGCGTGCGCCCCAGTTCCAGCAGCAGGGGGTCCATGTCGGCGGCGACGATCTCCGCGGCCGGGAAGCGGGCGGCGAGCCTGGCGGCCAGGGAGCCGGGGCCGCAGCCCAGGTCGAGCAGGAGAGGCCGGGAGAGGCCGGCGGTGGCGTGCTCGACGACGTCCGCGATCACGGTGAACCGCTCCTCGCGGTCCACCGCGTACCGTTCCTGCTGCCGTTCCCAGCGCTCCACCCATTCTCCGGCCGTCGCCATGCTCACGCCCATCGCGCGCGCCACCTCATCCGTCTCTCACGTGTTCTGGACGGTGTCGAATCTACAGGTGGAAACGGTTATCAGTTGCCATTCACGCCAAGGACTCGAGGACGGTCAGCAGGCGGTCGATCTCCTCCACCGTGTTGTACACGTGCAGGCTCACCCGTACCGATCCCTCCCCCGGGTCCGCGCCGGCCTGGCAGAGGCTGTCGGCCCGCACCATGAAGCCGTGGCTGAAGAGGATGAACCCGAGGTCGTCGGAGGGGATGTCCCGGTGCCGGAAGGTCACGATGCCCTGCCGGCGCTGGGAAGCCGCGAGCGCGGAGTCGGCCGCCAGGCTGGCGGGGCAGCCGAGGAGCTCGTACGGGCCGATGTGCCGCAGCCGGTCGGTCAGCCGGGTCGTGAGACCTGCCGTCCAGCGCGCGATCCGGTCGGGGCCGGCCGCGTCGAGCCAGTCGAGCGCGGCCCGCAGCGAGGCGATGCCCACCGTGTTGGGCGTGCCCCGCCAGCCGTCCGGCCGGAACACGGGGCCGCGTGTGTTGCGCGCCCAGACCGCTCCCGTCCCGGGCAGGGCCATCGCCTTGTGCCCGGAGAAGACCACGAAGTCGACGTCCAGCGCCGGATCGTCGAGGCGGACGGGCAGGTGGCCGACGCTCTGGGCCGCGTCGAGGCAGATCGGCACGTCCGGACCGACCGCCGCGCGGATGCGGTGCACGTTCATGTCGCCGCCGTAGACGTGGTGGACGTGGGTGGCGGCCACGAAACGGGTCCGCGGACCGACCACCTCGCCGAGGGCCCGGTGGTCGTAGTCCCCCGAGACCGTCTGGTACGGCAGTGCGCGCACGCGGACGTCGACGCCTCGCCCGGCCAGCAGCCGCTGGGCCTCGAGCCAGGGGTCCAGGTGGGCCCGGTGGTCGGCGAACGGGACGAGGATCTCGTCTCCGTCGCCGAGGTACGGGACGAGCCAGTCGCGGGCGACGGTGCGCAGGCCCTCGGTGGTGCCGCTGGTGAAGTGGACGCCGGAGCGGCCCGGTTCGGGATCGTGGAGGAACTCCTTGACCCGCTCCCGGGTCGACTCCACCAGCTCCGTGGTCCGGTTGGCCCAGGGGTAGGTGCCGCGGCCCGCGTTGGCGTTCGACGTCGTGAGGTAGGTCTGCACGGCCTCCAGTACGGCGCGCGGCTTCTGGGACGTCGCCGCGCTGTCGAGATACGCCAGCTCGGGATGGCCGGTGACGATGGGGAACTGCTCCCTCAGCTCCCGCTGCCACAGCGAGTCCTTCTCCCCGTCCGGCCCGGGAGGCGGCTGCGCGGCGCTCACCCGCGCACCAGCGGGGCACCCGCGTCCCGCCAGGCGACGATCCCGCCGCCCAGGCTGCGGACGTCCGGATGGCCCATCCGGGTCAGCGCGGCGGCGTGGCGCAGCGACTTCTCGCCGACGGGACAGGCCAGCAGCACGGGAGTGCGCCTACTGAACGGGAGCCCGCCGCGGAGCAGTTCCTCGAACAGTTCGTCGACGATGTTGATCGAGCCCTCGATGTGCAGGGCGGCGTAGGCGTGCGGGCTGCGCAGGTCCACGACGAGCGGACGGGGATCGCCCGCGACGGTCCAGCGCCGGGGGGGGGGGGGGGGGGGGGGGGGGGGGGGGGGGGGGGGGGGGGGCGGGGGGGGGGGGGGGGGGGGGGGGCGGCGCCGCGCGCTGGCCCCCGCCGAGCGGCCGGGGCGCGCCCGCGCCGGTCCCGCGCCGGGCGTCGGCGCCGTCGACGACGCGGGCCTCCGCGCGGGCTTCGGCGTCGGTGAGGTCCGAGGCGGCGTGCCCCCGGCCCGCCGCCCGGCCCAGGAGTTCCGGGCGGCGCTGCCGCACGTAGCTGAGGTAGCTCTCGGCCCGGTCGCACACGATGAAGACCGCCGTCCGGCGCTCCCCCGTGCCGTCCAGCCCGGCGTCGGCGTGCCGCAGGTGCCGGACCGCTCCCTGGTAGGCGGCGCCTCCGGTCGGCCCCGACAGCAGTCCGCAGCGCCGGATCAGGGTGAGCATCCCGTCGATGGCCTCGCCGGAGGTCACCGACTCGATGGTGTCGTACGTCGACGGGTCGAAGAGGCCGACCTGGTGCACCTCGTCGATGGTGCGGATGCCGGGTATGAAGTCCGACTTGTGGGCGACCAGGCCGAGGACCCGTACCCGCGGGTCGTGCTCGCGCAGGACCCTGGCGACGCCGGTCGACGAACCGGCCGTGCCGACACAGGCGACGAACCAGTCCGGCACCCGCCCGTCCAGGTCCTTGACTATCTCGGGCCCGGTGCCCGCCGCGTGCGCCTCGACGTTGCGCGGGTTGAAGTACTGGTCGGTGTGCAGATAGGTGCTGCCGGGGTCGGAGAGCGCCTGGTGGAAGTGGGTCAGCGGGTCGTCGGTGTCGGTCGGGTCGAGACACTCGCTGCGCCCGGGGAGTTCCTCTATCTCGGCGCCGAGGAGCAGGAGCAGTTCCTTGATCTCGGGGACGCGCATGCGGTTGGTGACGCTCTTGAACCCCAGTCCGTGCATGCCGGCCAGCAGGGCGAGGGCCTTGGCGGTGTTGCCGCTGGAGAGTTCCACGACCGTCCCCTCGCCGTCGGCCGCGGCCTCCAGGTGGGGCCGGGCCATGTGCCAGGCGGGCCGGTCCTTGACGGATCCGAACGGGTTGAGCATCTCCAGCTTGGCGTAGAGGTCGATGTTGCGCAGCCCGTGCACGGCGGGGTCGATGCGCACCAGCGGTGTGTTGCCGATGGCCTCCGTGATGCTGTCGTACCTCATGCGGGTGTTCCCCCCGGGGGTGTGATCGGCCAGTAGTCCTCGTCCAGGCACCATTGCCAGGACTCCCCCCGCCGCTCCACCGCGACCGTTCTGGCGAGCGGCTGCCGCTGCGCGCGGTGTGCGTGGAAGTCCATGGCGTATCCGGCGGTGTTGACGAAGGCCAGCAGATCGCCCACGCGCGGCAGCCGGGGAAGGTGGACCAGACGGCGGGTGATGAGATCTGCCTCCAGGCAGAGATTGCCGGTGAGGAAGACGCCGACCGGTTCCCCGTCGCCCTTCTCCGGCTCACCGCGTGAAAGCAGCACGGGGTCCACGAGGACTCCGTGTTCCTCGAGGCTCATGTCACCCGCGTTCATGCCCAGGCGCACCAGATACTGTCCGGACTCCGGGTCCGCGGGCCGTACGTCGAGTACGCGCGCGAGCGACAGCCCGCACTGGTCGACCAGGGAACGACCGGGTTCGATGTGGAGGTCGTGGAGGTGCTCCAGCAGGAGGGTGGCCGTCGGCCGGCCCAGCACCGGTGCGGGCAGCGAGAGCAGTTCGTCGAGGTAGCCGGGGCCGGCGGTGGGACGGTGGGCGGGGTACAGTGCGGCGGCTCCGCGCACCGTACCGCCCTCGTTGCGCAGCCCGTAGCCGTGACCGCGCCAGGTCAGCGGCGGGCGGCCGCCGAGCACCGCCTCGCTCAGCGCGGTGGTCCACCGCTCCCACTCCCCGGCCTCGGCGAGGTAGCCGACGCCGAATCCGCCGCCGATGTCGACGGCGCGCGGTGCGAACCCCCGCGCCCGGCAGTCGTCCATGAAGAGCACGCACTGTTCCAGCGCCCGCGCCTTCTCCTCCACGCCGGTGGTGTCCAGGTGGTAGGCGACACCGGTCAGCTCCACGACGTCCGCGTGCTGCTCGAGAGCCGGCAGGAGTGTCTGCGCCTCGTGCAGCGGGGTGCCGAAGCGGCTGCGCCGTGAGAGCATCCGGGTGCCCGCTCCCCCGTGGCCGGCGGCCGACTCGAACCCGGACAGACGCACCAGCACGTCGACCCGGCCCGAACCGTGCCGGCGCACCAGGCCGGCGAGCTGTTCCAGCTCGCCGGGGGAGTCCAGGTTCACCGTCGCACCCACACGCGCCGCCAACCAGAGGAACTCGGCGTCCTTGGGGCCGGTGGCCATGATCCGGCTCCCGGTGAATCCGCAGCTCAGAGCGTGCTGTAGCTCCTCCAGAGAGGCGACGTCGACACCGACGGCGGCCACGTCCTCCGCCGCCAGTCTCCGCACCAGCGCGCTGGACCGGTTCGCCTTGTGCGCGAAGTACACCCGTCCGGCGAGGTGGTGGCGGCGGTAGACGGCACGAAAACGTGCCGCGTTCCCGGCGACGGCCTCGGGGAGCAGGACGTTGAGCGGAGAGCCCAGGACGTCGACGAGCGAGTGCAGGAACGCCTGGTCCTCCAGGAGTGAGGCGAGCGGCGGATCCGCCCTCGGCCTCAGGTACAAGGGCGTGTCCACGTAAGGCCCCTCCCCGTGTCGATCGGCAATCGTTCGGGAGTAGTCGTTTCCCACTACACCCGCCGCTAAGCCTCACCGGGGTGCGGCCGGGTCGGCGCCGTCGGGGATCACCGTCGGCGCGGTCGGTGCGCCCGGCCCTCAGGAGGGGGTGCGTGCGAGGCTCCGGTTGAGTGCGCTGCCGGCGCGGCCGGTGAGCTCCTCCCAGGTTCCTTCCTCGGTGATGCGGCCGGCTTCCAGGACGGCGATGCGGTCGGCCCGGCGGATGGTGGCCCGGCGGTGTGCGATGACGATCGTGGTACGGCCCTCCTCGCGGAGCGCGGTGGCCAGTTGGGCGTCACCGGCGTTGTCCAGGTGGGCGGTGGACTCGTCCAGCACGAGCACTCTCGGCCGGACCAGCAGCGCGCGGGCGAGGGCGATGCGGGCCCGCTGGCCTCCGGAGAGGGTGGAGCCGCGTTCGCCGACCGGGGTGTCCATCGGGGCGATCCGGTCGACACCGCACAGGCGTGCCGTCTCCGTGAGCAGGCCGTCGTCCGCCTCGGGCGCGGCGAGCCGCAGGTTCTCGGCGAGCGTGCCGTGGAAGAGGGGGGTGTCCTGGCCCACCACGGCGACGGCGCGTCGCAGTTCCGCGTCGCTCACGCTCCGCACGTCGACGGGCTCACCGTCGGCGGGTATCAGCTGGACCGCTCCTTCGGACGGGTCCCAGAACCGGGCCAGCAGGTGGGCGCAGGTCGACTTGCCGGCCCCCGAGGCCCCGACCAGTGCGAGCGTCTGCCCGGCGGGGACGGTCAGCTCGACGCCGTCCAGCACGGGCCCGTTGCCGTAGCCGAACCTCACCCGGTGCAGCCGGACGCCCAGCGGGCCGGGGGGCAGCGGGCGGGGTACGGCGGGCGGCGGGGCGAGAGCGGGGGCCTTGACGGCCGCGTCGACCCGGGCGGCGGCGGCGCGCAGTTCCACGGCCCGGCTCAGGGCCCGGGCCGACTCGGCGACCGGACCGAGCACCGACAGGGCCAGCGTCATCGCCGCCGGGGCCCACGCCCCGTGCAGCCGTCCGGCGGTCACGGACTGCGCGGCCGCGGTCACCACACCGAGGACCGCGACCACGATGAGGAGGTCCCGGACCGCGGCGGCGACGGCCTCCCGGGCGGCCTCGGCACGCTGGGCGTCGCCCACCTGCCGCCCGCGTTCGGCCAGTCGGCGGCGCCGTTCGGCCAGGGCGCCGAAGGCGAGCAGCTCACGCAGCCCGTCGACGGTCTCCACCGTGTCGGCCGACAGCCTCGCGACGGCCGTCCGGGTACGGCTCCCGCGTGCCGTGCGTCCGCGCGCGTCGGCGAAGGGAGCCACCGCGAGCAGCGCCGCGACCGGCAGCACGGCCGCCGACAGCCACGGCTCCACCGTGGCGAGGACCGCGGTGGAGCCGGTGAGGACCACCCCCGACGCCAGGAGCTGGGCGGTGGTGTGGGCGTAGAAGAATTCCAGGGCCTCCACGTCCGCCATGGCCGTGGCGGCGAGGTCTCCGCTGCGCCGGCCCGCGACACGGGCCGGCGCGCTGCGGGCCAGTCCGTCGAAGACGCGTACCCGCAGTGCGGCCAGCACCCGGTAGGCGAGGTCGTGCGAGAGGTCCATCTCGCGCCAGGTCATCAGGGCGCGTACGAGGACGAGGGCGACGAGTGCGGTGGCGGTGGCCGCCGAAGGGGCGCGCCCCTCGACGACGGCCGTTCCCACGGTGTGCGCGGCCAGCGTCAGCAGGGCGACGAGGGACCCCTGTTCGAGGAGTGCGGCGGCGCAGGTGCGGGCCGTCATGGCCCGGTGTTCGGCGAGGGCGGGGAGCATGGCGCGCAGTGAGCCCCGCGCGGGCACGTCCGCTTCGGCGGCGGCGATGTCGGTGGCGCTGCTCATGCGGCGAGTTCTCCCCGGTGGGCGTGGCCGGCCTCGACCAGTCGCGCGTAGACGCCCCCGGCCTCGGTCAGGTCGGTGTGCCCGCCGACGGCGTCGACCCGTCCCTCGTCGAGGACGACGATGCGGTCGGCGTGCCGGACGGCCGCGAGCCGGTGGGCGACCACCAGGACGGTACGGCCGCCGGCGGCGGTCAGCAGTTCACGGACGATGTCCGCCTCGCGGCGTTCGTCGACCGAACTCGTGGCCTCGTCGAGGACGAGCACCGGGGCGTCGGCGAGCAGGGCCCGGGCGAGGGCGAGCCGCTGGCGCTGGCCGCCGGACAGGGTGGCGCCGCGTTCGCCGAGGACGGTGGCGTAGCCGTCGGGGAGGGCGTCGATCTCGTCGTGGATGCCGGCGGCCCGTGCCGCGGCCGTCAGTTCGCCGTCTGTCGCGTCCGGCCGGGCCAGGCGCAGGTTGTCGGCGATGGTGGTGGGGAAGAGGTACGTCTCCTGGGAGACCACGGCGATGCCCCGGCGCAGCGAGTCGAGGGCGTACCGGGTCGTGCAGCGCCCGTCGAGGGTGATCCGGCCCTCCTGCGGGTCGTGGTGGCGCAGGAGCAGGGCGACGAGCGTGGACTTGCCCGCGCCGGACGGACCGACGAGCGCGGTCGTACGTCCCGCCGGTGCGGTGAAGGAGACACCCCGGAGGGCGGGCTCCTGTGCGTCGCCGTAGGTGAAGCCGACGTCCTCGAAGCGCAGTTCGGGCGGCCCCGGCCAGTGGGCGGGCGCCGTTTCGGTGTCGCGGACGGCGGGCTCGGCGGTGCGCAGCGCCGCGAGCCCGTCCGCG
Organism: Streptomyces sp. NEAU-W12; assembly: GCF_026242095.1. NCBI lineage: Bacteria > Bacillati > Actinomycetota > Actinomycetes > Kitasatosporales > Streptomycetaceae > Streptomyces > Streptomyces sp. NEAU-W12. Next base: position 121,493 of record NZ_JAPJDM010000004.1, on the reverse strand, counting down.
GCCGAGGCCCCCAGGTATCCGGCGTGCCACTCGCGCGCGAGGTCCCGGACGGGACGGAAGCACTCGGAGGCCAGCAGCAGCGCCAGGTAGGTGCCGGTCGCCGTGGTGGATCCGGTGCCGGCCGACCAGCACGCGAGGAGTGCGGCGGCGGCGGTGCCGCCCTGGACGGCGAGGTCGGTGATGCCGGTGTCGACCAGGGAGACGCGCAGTTTCGCCACGGTCGCCCGGTGCAGCGCCGCCGAGCGCTCCTCCAGGCGTGCGCGGGTGCGGCCGACCGCGCCGGCGGCCCGCAGGGCGGGCATGCCCTGCAGTGCCTCCAGGTAGTCGGCGCCCAGCCCTTCGTAGGTGTCCCAGTGCTCCTTGCCGCGGGCGGCGAGGAGCCGGTCCCAGGCGCGCGGGCCGCACAGGGCCAGCAGCAGGGCGGGGACGAGACCGAGGAGGGCCACCGGTTCCACGGCGGCCAGGACGGCGAGCACCAGGAGCGGCACGGTGAGGGTGATCAGGAGCTGGGGGAGGTAGCGCGAGACGTACGCGTCGACACCCTCCACCCCGTCGACGAGGGTGGTGCGTACGGCCCCGGCGCGCGCGGTGGTCAGGTGGGCGGGCCCCAGGCGCCCGAGGTGGGCGAGGAGTTCGTCCCGCAGGGCCACCCGGACCTGGGCTCCGGCGCGGGTGGCGGTGCGCCGCTGCCAGGTGGCGAGCCCGGCGCGGGCGGCGACGACGGCGAGGACCGCGGCGAGCAGCCACGGGAGCCGGCCGGTGTCGCCGCGGGCCAGACCGGCGAGCGTGACGGCCAGCAGGGCGGCCTGCGCGAGGTGGGTGAGGGTGACGGCGCCCTGCAGGAGGGTGGCCTCGAGCAGGGGGCGCCGGGCGCGCCGGGCGGCGCGGCGCAGCTCGGGGTGGACGATCATGTGGTGTTCTCCTCGTCGGCGTGGCGGGTGCCGAGGGCCAGTGCGTGCACGATCCAGTCACGGCCCGGTGCGGCACCGAGCGCGGCACCGAGGTCCGCCTGCTGCCAGGAGCCGACGGGCCGGGCGGTCAGCCCGTGGCGCAGGGCGGTGACGTGGGCCAGGTGGACGGCGAAGCCGGCCCGCAGGTGGGTGCGGCGGATGTGGGGTGCGGCGGCGTCCGCGGGGCAGCCGTGGGCGAGCAGGACGGCGCCCGCGTCCGCGATCCACGCCTGGCCCGCCGCCCAGGCCGCGAGTGTGCGGCGGGCCTCCCCCGAGGCGCGCCGTCGCAGTGTGGTGCAGCCGGCCGCCGACCCGACCAGACCGGGGCGCGGTGGTCCGACGGCGGCGGACCACCGCAGGTCGCCGGTGCTCGCCCGTTCGGCGGTGCGAAGGACCGCCCGCAGCGCGTCCGGGGGCGGGGCGCCGACAAGCGGCGGCGGTGTGCTGCGGCGGGCCAGCAGTTCGCCGGGGGTGGGCGCGCTCGCCGGCTGCGGGCGGCGGGTGCCGTCCGGCGGGCGTACCGGGCCCTGTCCGCCGGGCGGGACGACGCGCACCACGGCCAGTGGGTTCCCGGCGGGCCCGTCCAGCCGCACCTCGGGCTCGTCCGCGCCCAGTGCGCGGGCCGCGAGGAGGAGCGCCGCGGCGGCGTGCCCGGTGTCCAGCAGCAGCAGGGGCCAGGCGCGGTGGCCGTAGTGGGAGACCGTGCGCCGTGCGGTGACGGAGAGTTCGGCGGTCACGCCCGGTGGTGTGCCGTCGGGTTGCCGGCCGAGGCGGTGGACGCGGTGGCGCAGCGGGTCGTAGCCGTACCGGCCGGGTGGCAGGGGGCAGCCGGTGCCCACGACCAGTTCGGTGTCCACCGGGTGCAGGGCTCCGGCCGAGGACGCGGGCCGCAGCCGCCCGGAGTCGTCCGAGGCTGCCAGGGAAAGCCGCAGCAGGGCCTGGAGATCGAGGTCCGCCGGGCCGGCCGCCGGGATCGGGTGCGACGGTCCCGGCCAGGCCCGGACGGCGGGCCCGGCGGACGTGCCGGGACCGGGACGCTCCGGGGAGCGGGCGCGGGCCAGCGCGGCGGCGAGGTCCACCGGGTGGTCCCCATGGGCGTGTTCCACGGCGGCGGTCCTCACATGTGCGGCGGGGGCGCCAGCGTGAAGTCCTCCGGCGCGCCCGGCGCGGTCGTACGCCAGCCGCGCCGGACGGCCGCTTCGGCGAGGCGCGGGCAGCCGAAGTAGCCGAAGGCGGCCGGGGCGTTGGGGAGCAGCCCGGAAACGAGGACCCGGGCGACGCGCAGGGACGTCTCGGCCACGTCCTCGGTGGTGAGGTCGAACGTCATGACGCGGTGGCCGCCCGCGTGCAGCGCGCGCTCCAGCCGCTCCCGCCCGCCGGGCTCGACCGCGTCGACGGACACGGTGCCGTGGGCCGGTTCGGTGAAGCGCCGGGCCTCGGCCGCCATCCGTTCGTCCAACCACACCTGCACATGCGCCCCAGGTCCCGCACGTGCTCGAACTGCTCGCCGCACACGTCGAGATAGCGGCCGTCGGCGCGGTGCTCCAGGTACAGCCCGCGGGCGAGCAGCCCTGCCTCGACGGCCTGGAAGACCCAGCCGTCGGAGTCGGTGAGGCCCTGGGTGAACACCCAGGTGTGGACCGCTTCGAGAACCGCCTTGCGGGCGGCCTCGGCCGGGTCGTTCTTGCACGCGAACCCGGCGGCGTACAGGCCGAGCCGCGGGTCGTGGACGAGCGCGGCCATGCAGGGGGCGAACTCCGAGGGCATCTCCACGATGTGGACGTCGAGCGCGGATCCGGCGAGGTCGTCGGTGAGGCCGGGCACACTGGCCGGGTCGATGCCGCGGGCCGGCCCGTCGAGGTGCCACCACAGTTCGAGGGCGTCGCGTTCGACGATCTCCAGCAGGGCCCGTTCGACGGCGTCGTCGAGACCCTGCCCGGTGGCGATGCCCGCGTAGTTGAGGTGGTGGGTCCGGGGCAGCTCACGCAGGTCGCCCTGGCGCCAGTTGAGGTGGGTGAGGGCGACAGGTGCCCAGACCTCTGCCGCTCGCCCGCCGGGCAGCCGCTCGGTACCGCGTGTCCACAGGGCCGGGGTCTCGGCGGTGAGGGGGCGGTAGGGGAACTTCTCCCGGGCGTACTGCCACGGCGCGTAGGCGGGCAGGTCGTCGGGGCCGTAGAGCCGCAGGCCCCTTCCCGTCAGCTCGGCGGCGGTGGCGCGCAGCGGGGCGTCGGGGTGGCCGGGCGGCGGCACGCGGTTGCCGCAGTACCGCTCCACCCCCTCGGCTATCGCGGCGACACGGGCCTGGCCGGGGTCGCCGAAGGTGGTGCCGAGGGAGACCCGGTCGGCGGGCCACAGGCCGAGTCTGCGGGCGTCGGAGATCTCGGCGGTGAGCGCGGTGTAGCGGGGAGGGGCGCCCGCGGGGTGCTCGACGGGCTTGACCCTGCGGACGATGCCGCAGACGGGGTCGACGAGAGCTTCCAGCGGCAGCGGCGTCATCGCAGGATCTCCTTGGCGGGATCGGTGGGCGTGGGACGGGACGGGAGCACGGGCAGCATCAGCGCCACGCTCCCGGGGTCGACCTCCCGCCGGGAGGTGAGCAGCCGGCCGGCCGTGGCCGGGTCCTCCCCGGTGTGGGGGTTGCGTGCGTGCATCGGGAAGTGGTGCCCGGCGATCTCCAGGCGGAGCCGGGTGCCGGCCCGCAGCCGACGGGCGAGCCGGCCGAGTTCGAGGGTGAACCCGGTTTCCCGGCCGGCCGGTTCCTCGCGCCTGAGGACACCGACGGCGAGCCGCCCGGCGGTCCCTTCCGGTGTGAGGGCGACGAGCCGGGCGGCCCAGTCGGCGGAGCGGGTGTGGGCGGTGGCCCGCAGCCGTACGCGCACGGGTCCGACCACGTCGAGCGGACGCGGCAGCGGCGGGGTGAGCAGCAGGCAGCGGTCGGGCGGCCCGCCGGTGGGGACGGTGAGGTCGTCGGAGCGGACGGGGCGGTCGGGGTCCGCGGTGAAGGCGCAGCCGTGCACCGGCCGCAGCCGCTGTGCGCGGGGCTCGCCGCCGGTGCCGGAGGGCAGCCACAGGTCGCCGCCGCCGAGCGCCAGGGCGCCGTGGCGGCCGGCAGCGAGCTCGCCGGTCAGGGCGCGGCGGGCCCAACGCACGTACAGGTCCCCGAGATTCACCCGGTGGGCGGGTCCGGCGTCGGGTCCGGCCGCGGTGGTCAGGCCGTGCCCCCACGGGCCCAGCAGCAGTCGTGCCGAGGGCCCGCCCCAGGTGCGCCACAGTGCGACGGTGTCCTCGGTGAAGTGGTCGTGGTGGCCGCCGACCGCGAGCAGGGGCATGCCGGCGTGCACCGCCCGCGCCGCGAGCCGGCCGCGTTCGCGGTGGCGCCACAGGCCGGCCCAGGAAGGCAGAGCTCGTCCCAGCCTCTCGGGCAGGCCGGTGAGCGGCAGGTGGGTGAGCAGGTCCGGGGCCGCGGCGAGGGCCCTGTCCAGCGCGCCTTCGTCGGAGTCCCGCCGGTCGCCGTGGGCGGCCCACCATCCGGCGCGGGCCAGCAGCCGTTCCACGCCCGAGGGTTCGCGCGCCGTCTCGGCGGCGCCGAGGGCGGGTACGGCGGCGATGACGGCGTCCGGCCGGGCCTCACCGGACGCCTCGAGGGCGAGGACGAGAGCGCAGTGGGCGGCGTAGGAGGCGCCGGCGGCGACGAGCCGCCCGTCGCTCCACGGCTGTCGCCTGATCCACCGGGCCGTCGCCGCCCCGTCGGCTGCCTCGTTCTCGTACGGGTGCCACTCTCCCGCCGACGCGAACCGGCCCCGTACGTCCTGGACGGCGGCGGCGAAGCCCCGGCGTGCCCAGCCGCGCGCCTCGGCCCGGTGCCGGGCACGGTCGTAGGGAGTGCGGATGAGGACGGCCGGGAAGGGGCCGTCGCCGTCGGGGAGGCGGACGTCCGTGGCGAGGCCTTCGACCCTCGCGCCGAAAGGCGTCATCCGTCCTTCTTCGGCATCGGTGCGACGGCGGGCACCGGGAGGACGGGGCGCTCGGTGACGGTCAGGGTGCGCAGGTCGACGCACCGGAGCCGGCGCCGTGCCGGGAGGCCGGCCGTGTCGGGGGCGCCGGTGGCCCACCGGCTGAGGTCGTCGGCCAGCAGAGCCGTGAGCAGCACGGCGGCGGGAACGGTGAGCCGGACCGGCGCCCCGGAGGTACGGGGGCCGTTCCAGTAGGCGGCCAGTTCGCGGTGGGCGGGGGTGGCGGCGAGCCGGCGGGCCCGGACGTGGGCCGCGGTGACGTCTGCGGGGGTGGCGGCGAGGGGCTCGACGTACGCCTGCCAGCCCTCGCGGTGGCAGCGCAGCCAGGCGACCCCGTGCTCGGGCAGCCGGTCGGCGGCGTCCCACAGCCCGTCGGGTACGGGTCCGTCGAGGCACCACACGACGGCGGCGGGGTTTTCGTCGAGCAGGTCCTCGAGCCCCGCCGGCGACGTGCCGGGGGCGGTCACGGGCGACGCCGTGCGCGGCTCGGCGCCCAGGGCGGTCAGGTGCGCGGCCAGTGGTCCGGTCAGTGCCGGGTCGCCCAGCAGCCGGACGTCCCGGCGGTCGGCGGGCCACTTCGGTCGCTGCGGCCCGTCCGTGAGGTAGCCGGCCTCCTCGAAGGCCCGTACGACACGGTTCACTTCCTCGTCCGCCGGGGCCGCGGCGGCGCCGGAGAGCAGGGAGAGCAGGGCGCCCTCGTCCGCGTCCCGCGTCCTGACGCCGAGGAATTCCCCTTCGGCGGTACGGACGGCGAGACCCCGCCCGGGCACGGCGACGATCTCGACACCGGGGACGAGCCGGCTGCGGGACACGGCGGTTCTCCTGACGACGGGGGCCTGGGGTGGGCGTGGGGCCCCCCGGCAGGCATCGGGCGGGGCCACGGGCGCGGGGGGGGGGGGCCCCCCGTAAAACAAGGTGTCCTCGAAGGGGTTCTCGACGAGCGCGTTGGAGTGGGAGGCCGAGTCGTGGGCCAGCTGCCCCGGGTCGGCGATGGGTGCGAAGACCTGCTCGTTGTCCATGAACTCTCCTTATGCGTAAGGGAGATACCGCGTTCGGGCGAACGCCGTAACGGCACTCTAATGAATCTGATTTTCATATTCCACACCCGAGAGGGGGTGATCTGGGTAACACACCGGCCAGCCCCCCTCGGGGTCCCGGCCGACCCGGCCGGCCACCTTCAGCACGTCCGCCAGCAACCCCGGCGTCACCACCTCCTCCGGCGTCCCGTCGGCCACCACGCGGCCGTCGCGCAGGGCGACGACGCGTTCGGCGAACCGGGCCGCGTGGGCCAGGTCGTGCAGGACCATCACCACGGTGAGCCCGCGTTCTTCGCGCAGGCGGACCACCGTCTGCAGCACGTCGAGCTGGTGGTGCAGGTCCAGGTAGGTGGTCGGCTCGTCGAGCAGCAGGACGCGGGTGTCCTGGGCGAGCGCCATCGCGAGCCGCACCCGCTGCCGTTCGCCCCCGGACAGCGCGTCGACGTCACGGTCGGCCCACCGCTCCACACCGACGTCGCACAGCGCCCGGTGCACGACGGGATCGTCGCCCTCACGCAGCATGCCCAGCGGGCCACGTGCCGCGTACCGACCCTGCCGCACCAGGTGACGCACCGTCATCCCCGGTACGGCGGGCGCGGACTGGTGCAGCAGGGCCACCCTTCGGGCCGTGGCGCGCCGGGAGAGCCCGGCGAGGTCGTCCCCGCCGAGCAGCACGCGCCCCCGGTCCGGCCGCAGCAGCCCGGCGGCCAGCCGCAGCAGGGTCGACTTGCCGCAGCCGTTCAGGCCGATGAGGGCGGTCAGTTCGCCCGGCCCGACGGTCATGTCGACACCCCGCAGCACAGCTCGGGCGGGGTAGCCGAAGTGGACCCCCTCGACGTGGATCCCCACGGACTCGGTCATGCTCTGTCCTTACGTCGACTTCAGAACGTACGGCTCGGCGTGCGGCGCACGACGACCAGCAGCAGCGCGGCGCCGAAGCAGGCGGTGAGCGCCCCGACCGGCAGCGTGAGCCGTCCGGAGTCCAGCGCCACCGCCAGCAGCCGCGAGGACAGCTGCGCCGCCGCGTCCGCCCCGCACACCACGACCGCGCCCGTCAGGGCGGCGCCGGGCAGGCTCACCCGCAGGTCCGCGCCGAAGACGGACACGGCCAGGTGCGGGACGAGCAGCCCCACGAAGCCCAGCGCCCCGACGGCGGCCACCGCGCCCGCCGTCAGCGCCACCGCGCACAGCAGCGCGAGGGTGCGGGCCCGCCGGGCGGAAAGGCCGACGGCGAGGGCGATGTCGTCCCCGCAGCGCAGCAGGGTCAGCGGGCCGGCCAGCAGCCAGGCCGCGGCCCCCCAGACGAGCGCCCACGGCCACAGCAGGTGCCAGTGCTGCCACACCCGGCCCTCCGTGGTGCCCACCAGCCACTGGACGACACTGCCGAGCTCGCCCGGCTTTACGAGCAGCACCATGGCGGTGAGCCCGCCGAGCACCGCCGACACCAGCACCCCGTGCACGGCGATCTGCGCGGGGTCGCCACGGCCACGGCCGGCGAGCAGCCACAGCAGCGCCGCTCCGCCGCATCCGCCCGCGCACGCGGCGAGCACCACGGCCAGGGGCGAGTCCCATCCGGCGAGGCCCAGGGCTGTCGCGGTGACGGCCCCGAGGACCGCCCCCGGCGTCACGCCCGTCACCTCGGGCCCTGCGAGGGGGTTGCGCAGCGCGGACTGCAGGACCAGTCCGGCCACGGCGAGGCACGCGCCCGCGCCGAGGGCCACCAGCATTCTGGGCAGGCGCAGCCGGAAAAGAATGTGACGTTCCGTCGCGTCACCCCCGCCCCCCAGGACGTCCCAGGCCACGCCCGGGGACATGCCGCGCCCGGCCAGCAGTTCCACCCCGGCGGACACGACGGCCAGTACCGCGAGGGCCGCGAAACGCCGGCTCATGGTGCGTCCTCCGTTCCAGTCGTCCCCCTCGTCCCGGAGGAGAGGGGGAGGGCACCGCCGGGTCCGCGGGCCCCGGGCCCGTCCCGGTGAGCGTTCTCCTGCACCCCGGCGCAGGGGGTTCGGTCCGCCGCGCCGGAGGTCACGGTCCGCGGTCCGTGCAACAGCGTGCGCACGGCGGCGGAAGCGGCCGTCCCACGCCGGGTCGTCCGGCCGCGGCCACCCGACCGCATCAGGGCGACCCCGGCCGGCACCCCCAGCAGGGCCGTCCAGGCACCGGCCGGCGTCTCCACGGGCGCCAGCGCAAGCCGGGCCGGGACATCGGCGACCGTCACGACGACGGCACCCCAGACGGCGGACCACGGAAGCCAGCGCACCGCTCCCGCCGCGGGGTTGAACCGTCGGGCCAGGTGCGGGGCGAGGAATCCCACCCACGCGACGGGCCCGCACACGGCCGTGACGGGCGCGATCAGCACGACGGCGATGGCCAGCGCGGCCAGCCGCGCCCGCTGGGCGCGCACGCCCAGGGCCGCCGCGTCCTCGTCGCCCAGTCGCATCACCGAGAGCACCGGCGCGCACAGCACGAGGGCGGGGGCCGCGACGAGCAGCCACGGCCACAGTCCGCTCACGTCCTCCCAGGTCCGGGCGGAGAGGGAGCCCAGCAGGTAGCGGTAGATGAGCTGGAGGTCGAGCTGGTCGGCCATGACCATCAGGACGAGCAGCGCGGCCTGCAGGGCGGCAGCGACCGCGGCGCCGGTCAGCAGCACCGCGGACGGGCTGCGCCCCAGCCCGGCGGCGAGCAGCGTGAGCCCGCCGCCGAGTGCGGCCCCGCCGATGGCCAGCAAGGGCTGGACGGCGGCGGGCAGTGACAGGGCCAGCACCAGCGGCGCGGCCACGCCCAGCGCGGCCCCGGACGAGACGCCCAGCATCTCCGGCACCGCCAGGGGGTTGCGCAGCGCCTCCTGGAGCACGAGCCCCGCCGCGCCCAGACAGGCTCCGGCGATCAGCGCCAGCACCAGTCGGGGTACGCGCAGTTCGGTGACGACGATCCCGGCGAGCGTGGTGTCCCCGTCCAGCACCGCACCGGCGAGCCGGTGCGGTGGGACGCAGGGGGTGCCGAGGCTCAGCGCGCACACCGAAGAGACCGTCAACAGCACGGTTACGAGGAGTGGTTGCCACCCCCGCGCGCGGGGCGAGGGCCACCGGGCCCGTGCCGCCGTGCGGTCCGCCGCGGCGGGCGCCGAGAGGGGCGCCCTCACCGCAGCGCGGCCGTGGCCTCGTCGAGGACGATACCCAGGGAGCGGGTGCCACGCCCCTTGGCCCACACCTCTGGGTTCACCTCGTGGACGTCACCGTTCCGCACGGCCGGGATCTTGCTCCAGAGAGGGTTCTCGGCCAGCTTCTCCGACAGTTCGCCCTCCGCGTCGCCGAAGCTCATCGTCTCGACGAACAGCACGTCGACGCCTTGGGCGAGGATCTCCTCGAGGCTGTAACTTCCCTCCACACCGCGGGACTTCCACGGGTAGTCAGCGAACTTGGGGAACAGGCTGGCGGCCACGTCACCCTCCGGGGTCGCGACGCCGAAGTTCTCGTCACTGCCGTAGATGATGAGGGCGGTCTTCTCGCTCGGGGCCTTCTCGGCCCCGGCGAGCCTGGTCCGGAAGGTCTTCTCGGCCTTCTCCCCCTCGGCGGTGCGGCCGGTGAGCGCGGCGAGGTCGCGCAGGTACCCCACGCTGTCCTCCCACGTCTCGGGCTGCATGGCCCAGAACGTGGTGGCGCCCTTCAGCGCCGGGGCGAGTTTGCCGTGGGTGTCCCCCAGGCCGATCACCAGATCCGGCTTGTGGGAGAGAATCGCCTCCACCTCCGGGGCGATGAACCCGCCGGGTATGACGTCGACCTCCTTCGCCTTCTCCTCCCCGAGGAAGCCCGGGTGGGCGAGCAACGCGCTGTTGGTGGCCGTCGGGACGATGCCCAGTTCGGTCAGGATGTCGTCGCAGAGCGCGAACAGGCAGACGATCCGCTCCGGCTTTCCGTCCAGGGAGATGTCGACGCCGTTCGTGTCGGTCAGCTCCGTCGTCGCCTTGATGGGTTCGACGGTGACCTCGGTCCTCGCGGCGGGCCTGGCCTGGTCGCCCGCGGGTTCGACGGACGAGGATCCGCAGCCGACCAGGACGGAACCCGCCACCGCTGCGGTGATCCAACTGCGGACGAATCTCGACGGTGAGCGCAGCATCGACGCCCTCGCTTCTTCTCAGGGACCGGGAACGCACCGAAGATACATGATAATCGTTTTCACGAGACCGGTTTTCTGGAGGAATCCATGCGCGCTGCCGCCGTACTGCTCGTCTCCGACCACGTGGACGGCTCCGTACACGTGCTGACCGTGCCGGACGGCACGGTCACGGGACGGCTGACAGGACGCCACCTCTCCGAACACGCCGGGTTCCTGGCGCTGCCGGGAGGGCGGGTGGCCTGTGTCGACGACCGGCGGGGGGAGCTCCTGGTGCTCGATCCCTTCGGCGAGGAGCTCGTGGAGTCCGCGGTGCCGGTCGCCGTGCCGGCCGAGCACCTCGCCTGCGACCCGCCCGGTCGCCGGCTGGCCGTCACGACCGGTCTGGGCAGGAACACCGAGCCGTGGTCGGACCTGCTGACGGTCGTCGACCTGGACAGCGGGGAAACCGCACGGGTGCGCACGCGGGTCGGCGAACCGGGCGTGACGGTGCTGGGCGAGGCCGATCCGCTGGTCGTACTGCGGCACCGGGAACCCGGGGCACTGGCCGTGCACCGGTTCGCGGACCTCCTCGCGGCTCCGCCCGGCTGCCCGGCGGTCACGCCCCACGCACTCCTGCCGCTGCCGGACGACGGACACGGAGACGCCCAGACACCCGGCTCGGGCCATGTGTTCGCGGCCACGAGCGAGGGTGTCCACCGGGCGCGGAGGGAGGGCGACACGCTCGTGGCCGAGGCGGTGATCCCGTGGGAGTCACCCGCCCGGGGCTGGTACCTGCGCCTCGACACCCGTCGGCAGACGCTGTGGACCACGCTGCGCGGTGGTGTTCCGGACCCGCTGCGGTGGCCGGAGTGGACCAACCAGGCATGGCGCCATGAACTGGGGACGGGGCGCACGCTCCTCACGGACCTCGGCCACGGCCTGGTCTTCCGGCTGGCTCTCGCCCGGCGCCACACCGTCTTCACCCGCGTCCACCCCGACGGTGACGAACTGATCCTCCTGGACGCCCACGACGGCGTCCGACGCTTCGCCCTGCCCGCCATGGAGGGCGCTCCGCGTCGCGGCGGCACCCCCTGGGAGGGCGTCCAGCGCCGCGCGGTGGCCGCCTCACCGGGTTCCGACTGGGTCGCCGTCACCCGCGGCGGCCACGGCGAAGTGCACGTCGTCGACGCGCGGACGGGCCGCGAGGCGAACCGTCTGCGGTTGAGCACACCGCTGCACCACGGCGGCCACCTGATGCTGCGCACCTGGAGCGACGGCGCCGACGGCGATCCCGTGGGCCGGTGACAGGCAACGGCGCTCCCGGTCTCGTCGAGGGGCCGCTCCCCTCGAACGCGTACACCATGTCCCCGCACACGGCCGGGTCCCGCATGCCCGACTCGTCTTCGGTCCGCAGACGATCCAAAGGGACCCTCAGGACTGGTCGGCGTCGTCGTGGTGAGGCGTGTGCCACTGCGGCACGTTGTCCATGGCGCTTCCCGAGCCGTACTGCGAACGGGAGATCACGCTGAAGCTGCCGTCCGTCTCCAGCACCACCGCGTGCACCAGCTCCAGTGCCCCGGTTCCCTGGGCGCGGATCGCCTGCCGCACTTCGTCGGGTGTGACCCGTTGGCGTCGCATCGCCTCGTGGAGCATGCGGCCCTCGCGCAGCAGCAGGGTCGGCTCGGCCTTCACCAGTCGGCGAACACGCCGGAAGCGGACCGAGGCCCAGGCGGTGACGAACTGCAGCACCACCAGCGAGCCGAGCGCCAGGGCCCCTTCCCAGAGGGCCACCTGCCGGTTGAGCAGGATGGTGGCCAGGGTCGATCCCAGCGCGACCGTGACCACCAGGTCGAAGGCGTTCATCTTCGACAGGGTCCGCTTGCCCGACGTGCGGACCGCGGCGACGAGGATCAGGTAGGCCGGCCCCGCCATGACGAGTACGCGGACGAGTTCGTCCCAGGAATCGAAGAACACGGTTCCACAGGTACCCCGCGCGAGGGTTTTCCCCACAAGGAGCACGGCCCGGTGGTCGATCCCGCAGGTCGGTGACCGCCACCTCGAGGTCCTCCGAGCGGTCCTCGACCGGCCTCGTGCCGGAGCGGGACACGTTGTCCCGCTCCTCCGCCCCGGCCTGCGGCCGGCTCACGGGCGGTGAACACGATCCGCCATCCGGCCCGCACCAGTGCCGTCCGGGTGAGGAGGGCGGTCAGGAGCGTGCGGGTTCCTGAGCGCTCCAGCGATCCGCCGCACGCCAGGCCCCGGGTGGCGAGCAGCGCCCTCCGCAGCGCCCCGGCCGCTGGGCCGGTGTCCGTCGCCACGGACAGCGCGGTGAGCACCGAATCGGCGAGGGCGGGCGTCACGGGCGCCTCCCGGGACCGTCACCGGCGGGTTCATTCCACGGTTCTCCCGGCGCTCCGGGCGACCGCTCGGCGGTAGAGGGTCAGGCCGGGGGCCGCGGTGATGCCGTGCACGGCGGTGCTGGCCGCGACGACCAGCGTTCCGGCTGCCAGGACCCTGGGGTCGGTGTCGAGCCGGTGGGCCTCCATGGTCAGGTAGAACAGGGCCGAGACGCCGATGGGACCGAACCAGCCCAGAAAGACGGCGTCCCGCCAGGGCAGGGACAGAGGGCGTTTGAGGGCGAGCACAATCGGCAGACGGCGCATCAGCAGTACGCCGAGGACCAGCAGGATGCTGCGCCACCAGCCCAGATCGCCCCACTCACGCCAGGGGATCACAGCTCCGAGAAGCACGAACAGCGGCAGGACGAGGAAGCGGTTGATCGCTTCGTCGATCATGTTCTCACTCGCTCGTTCATCCATCGAGCTGACCGCGTTGAAGGCCAGGCCGCTGATGAAGACGGCCAGAACGCCGTCGATGCGCACAAGCCCGGAGACGCCCAGCACGAAGAGGGCCAGCAGCAGGGTGTACACCAGCAGAGGGCCGGATGAAATGCTTCCGCCGCTCTCCGCTGTGCGCAGTACTTTTCCGCCCAGCCAGCCTGCTGCCGCTCCGAGGACGACGGCCCCCAGTACCTGCCACAGGGACTCCGTAAGCGCTCGCGTTCCCGTCAGCGGCCCGGCGATCGCCACAGCGGCGAGCACCAAGGGCAGAGCGAGCCCGTCGTTGGCGCCCGACTCCAGGGAGAGCAGCTGCCGGGTCCGGGCGGTGATCCCCTTCTCGGCGGGCTCGCCGGTGACGACGCCGGAGGCGAGTACGGGGTCGGTCGGGCACAGAGCCGCTCCCAGCAGCGCCGCCGCACCGAGGCCGAGACCGAGTACGACAGCCGACACCACCGTGGTGAGCAGTGCCATCCCGACCATGGCCACGACCAGCAGGACGAGCAGCGGTCTCACCCGCGTTCGCACGTCACGGAACGGATAGCGCAGAGCCACGGACATGACCGAGACCGCCAGCAGCAGGCGGGAGGCCTCGTGCAGTTCCTCGTTCTCCTCCACCACGGTGGGCAGGTCAACAGCCCCCAGCACCTCCGGGCCGAAGACCACCCCTGTCAGCAGGGCCAGGAGCGGCGCGCTCAGCGGCGCGCGCCGAAGCGGCCCGGAAAGCGTCGCCACCACCAGTGCCAGGGCACCGACCACCGCCAGCAGGACGTTCAGCATGCCCGTCTGGTTGCCCGGTTCCGAACGGGATATGCCCTTTCGGCGCGTCGGCCTTCCTGCCGGTCACCCGGTCAGCCGTTTGGCACCGCTCCCAACGGGCGTTCCGCCCGAGGTGAGGAGGGACCGCGCCGGCCCCACCCCCACCCTGCCGTGACGGCACTGAGAACCGTCTGAGGCCGTGCACCGGCAGGCATGCGTTTACCGCACCCGTCCGGGTGCTCCCCGGACACCGCACCGAACGGCAGGGCGCCGGCGAACGGCCGGCTTCCACGAGAGCGAAGGAGCTGTCAGGCGATGGCCACTGTTGTGAAGGACATGCTGGAGACCTGCCCCGCCGGGGAGAGGGGAGTGCGAGGGTTCGTCACCCTTCGCAGCCACCCTCGCGACCAGGCTCCGGCCGCTGGAGTCAGCGGGTGCTCGGTGCGGTGCGGCGGGTGAGCAGGACACCCAGAGCGATCATGCCGACACCCAGGACGAAGTGCAGCCAGTTGTCGGCCGTGTTGACCGGAATGAAGTTCGCGGCGCTGTCCTGGTCGATGACCAGCCCGTAAATCCACAGAACCAAGTAGATCGCGCCGCCGCCGATGAGGAACGCTCGAGCGGCGGCAGCCGTGCGGGCCATGGCGATGCCGGCGACACCGAACAGCAGATGGACGATGTTGTGCAGGATCGACACCTGGAAGACGCCCAGGAGCTTGGCCTCGGAGTGGTGCTCGGCGAACTTCATGGTGTCGTAGTCGGTCGTGACACCGGGAACGAAGCCGAGAACGCCGATCAGGAGGAACACCGCACCGACGGCGAGGGCGGCCTGTTGCACTCTGGTCCGGCCTGCTGTGGGGGCGGCGTGGTGGTGAGCGGACATGATGGTGGTGTCCCTTCCGGGGGTACGGCGGCCAACGCCGCGCAGCATGATCCGTTGGTTACCTCTTTACCGCCTGATCGCCCAGCCTTCCACCGCTCAGCGCGCTGTCCGGTCCTCAGCCTCCCGTGCCGCGCCCCTCTTCCGAAGTGGGTGAGCCCGGTGTTCCCGGGAGCGGAGGAACACGCACACCCGCCCTTCCCCGTCCTTGGACCGACGAGAATCAGCTGCGGTCGCCTGGGCCGGTCGGGGGCAGAGGGGGAGGTCGTTCCACGGCCGCCGGACCACCGATGCCGATGGGCGGCCCCACGGACGTGACGGAGGGTGTGACCGCTTTTCCGGTCCCGGGCATGCGGCGTCCACGACGCGCTTGTCCGCGCTGCGCGGCTACGCCCCTCCGGAACAGATCCGCCGCTCGGCCGGTTGTGCCGATATACCCCACCGGGTACGAGGGGGAAGAGGGAAGGGTGCGCCCGCCACCGGACCCGCAAAGGACGACTTCGAGGAGATCGCCACCGGCCCCGCCGTCGCACCGGCCGACTTCCGGGCGGCCTGCGACGGCACAAGAACCCTGCGGGCATCACAGGCGGCAAGGGAGCCGCCTCGGCGGCCGGCCGACACGAACCGGATCGGAACACACAATACCCCTAGGGGTACAACCGAGGAGTAATCGTGGAACTGGAGCTCGAGGGCGCGGACCTCAGGTCCGTACTGAACCGGCTGCGCCGCGCGCAGGGCCAGATCTCCGGCGTCATCAGGATGATCGAGGAGGGCCGTGACTGCGAGGACGTCGTCACGCAGCTCGCCGCCGCGTCCCGCGCCCTGGACCGGGCCGGTTTCGCCATCATCGCGACCGGCCTGCAGCAGTGTGTGACCGACCTCGAAACCGGGCGGAAGAACGGTGAGGACACCGAGCAGATGCGCGGCCGACTGGAGAGGCTCTTCCTGTCACTGGCGTGAGAACCGCGGGGGACGCCCGGTCCGGCACCCGCACGTCCGGGCGGCCGCGCCGCAGCGCACGAGTGGCCCGCAGCCACCCGGACACCCGCTCCGGCATCGGGAACGACTGAAAGGCAAGACCATGCACTACGCCCGCACCGTGCACCTCGACACCGACTTCGCCACCACCGTGGACCGGGTGCGCGAAGCCCTCGCCGCCCAGGGCTTCGGCGTCCTCACCGAGATCGACGTCACCTCCACCCTCAAGGCCAAGCTCGACCACGACATGGAGGACTACGTCATCCTCGGCGCCTGCAACCCCTCCCTCGCCCACCGCGCCCTGGACACCGACCGCTCCGTCGGCCTGCTGCTGCCCTGCAACGTCGTCGTCCGCACCGAGGGCGGACGCACCGCCGTACAGGCCCTCGACCCGGGCACGATGGTCGCCCTCACCGAACTCGACGCCCTGCGCCCGGTCGCCGAGGAAGCCACCCGGCGCCTCGACGCCGCCCTCGCCTCGCTGACCACCCGCGCCTGACCCGGCCGCACGCGGTCGGGCCATCATCGAGCCCGCAGCCGGCCGCCCGGCGGCCGGGTCGGTCGCCCCGCCGTGCCGGTCGCCCCGCCGGGCCGGTCGCCCCGCCGGGCCGGTCGCCCCGCCAGGCCGGAAGCCGGGCCGAACCGCCGCACCGGCACCCCCACCCGCGTCGGCGACCCCGCCTGCCGCACGGCCCCTGCGCTCCGGGACGAACCTCGCACACTCGCGCCGAGCTCCCACGCCGCACGCGGGTCCCGGCACGACCCTGCCACAGGCACGCGAGAAGGCACCGGCAGACACGTCCGGAATACCCCTGGGGGTACTCGTGTTACGGTGACATATATACCCAGGGGGGTAATTTCACGGAAGGGAGATCCTCGTGTTCTTCATCGACACCATCGAGATCGAGGGCCTCGGCAACCGCCACTACCTGGCCGGTGGCCGGCAGACGGCCGTGGCGGTGGACCCGCCGCGCGACTTCGACCAGGTGCTGGTGGCGGCAGCCCGGCGCGGGGTGCGGATCACGCACGTGGTGGAGACCCACGTCCACAACGACTACGTCACCGGTGGCCTGGACCTGGCGCGGGCGACGGGTGCCGCCTATCTGGTACCGGCCGGCGCGCGGGTGTCCTTCGCCCGGATCCCGGTGGCCGACGGCGACACCGTCACCGTCGATGACGGACTCGGGCTGCGGGCCCTCGCCACCCCGGGTCACACCCCGCACCACACCTCCTACGTGCTGCGGGAGCAGGGACATCCGGTGGCCGCGTTCACCGGCGGCTCGCTGCTGATCGGCACGGTGGGCCGCCCGGATCTGGTGGAGCCCCGCCTGACCGATCGGCTGGCCCGTGCCCAGCACGCCTCCGCACACCGCCTGGCGGCCGAGCTGCCGGACGAGACGTCCGTGCTGCCGACACACGGCTTCGGCAGCTTCTGCTCCTCGGCGCAGGCCGAGGGGGACGCCACGACGATCGGCAAGGAGAAGACCGTCAACACGGCGCTCACCACGGACGTGGACTCCTTCGTCGCCCGCCTGCTGGCGGACCTCGACGACGTCCCCGCCTACTACGCGCACATGGGCCCGGCCAACGCCGCCGGTCCGGCTCCGGTGGACCTGAGGCCTCCGGCCGTCGCGGACGCCGAGGAGATCGCCGCCCGCCTCGCGGCCGGTGAGTGGGTCGTGGACCTGCGCAACCGGGTCGCGTTCGCCGAGGGGCACGTCGCCGGATCGTTCAACTTCGAGGCGGACGGGAAGATCGCCACGTACCTCGCGTGGATGATTCCGTGGGGCAAGCCGGTGACCCTGCTCGCCGAGTCCCCGGAGCAGCTGGCCGCGGCCCAGCGGGAGCTGGCCAGGGTCGGCATCGACCGGCCCGCGGCCGCCGCGACCGGCACGCCGCGGGAGTGGGTGGCCGAGGGCGGTTCCCCCGCCTCCTTCCCCCGGTCCACGTTCGCCGGACTGGCCGGACAGGACACGGACGGGATCGTCGTGCTGGACGTGCGGCGCGACTCGGAGCGGGCCGCCGGGTACCTCGAGGGCTCCGTGCACCTTCCGATCCACGAGCTGCACAAGCGGCTCGGCGAGGTCCCGGCGGGCACGGTGTGGGTGCACTGCGCCGGCGGCATGCGGGCCGCGATCGCCGCCTCGCTGCTGGACGCCGCGGGTCGTGACGTGGTGGCCGTGGACGACGGCTTCGACGCCGCCGCCGAGGCCGGACTGGCCCTGGTCACCGACTGAGCGGGCCCGCCCGCCCCTCCCCCCCTACGACTTCTCGAGAGGTTGTGTGATGTCCCTCTTCCGTCGCGGTGAGGACCGCGTCACCGCGGACGAGGCCCACCGGCGCACCCGGGGCGCCGACGCCCCGGCCGTCCTGCTGGACGTGCGCGAGCAGACCGAGTGGGACGCCGGACACGCGCCCGGCGCGGTCCACGCGCCGCTGTCCCGCCTCGCGGCGGGAGCGGCCCTGCCGAGCGCGGCCCGGGAACGGCCCCTGGTGGTGATCTGCCGCAGTGGGAACCGCTCGCAGCGGGCCGCCTCCCTGCTGGCCGGGCGCGGCGCGGAGGCGGTGGACGTCAAGGGCGGCATGACCGCATGGGCCGGCGCCGGACATCCGGTCGTCGACGCACGCGGGAACAGCGGTTCGGTGGCATGACATCCCTGGTTCTCGCGCTCGTCGCCGGTGCCGTCGTCGGCCTGGCCCTCGGCGGGCTGGGCGGTGGCGGCAGTGTCCTGGCGTTGCCCGCCCTGATCTACCTGCTCGGCCTCACCCCGGCTGATGCGGCCACGACCAGCTTGATCATCGTCGTCCTGACCACGGTCACGGCACTCGCGGGGCACGCCCGGGACGGCAACGTGGCCTGGCGGACGGGACTGCTGTTCGCGGCGGCGGGCATCGTGCCCGCGGTGATCGCCGGGGCCGCCGCCGGACACCTCCCCCAGACGGTGCTGACCGTCGCCTTCGCCGTCATCGCGGCGCTGGCCGCCCTGCGCATGCTGCGTCCCGCCCACGCCGGGACCTCCGGCAGGGTACATCCCGGCAGGGCCGGTGCCGCGGGCGCCGGGCTCGGCGCGGTGACCGGGTTCCTGGGCGTGGGCGGCGGCTTCCTCGCCGTGCCGGCCCTGGTGGGTGTGCTGAACCTGCCCATGCGCCGGGCCGTCGGCACCAGCCTGCTGGTCATCATGATCAACTCGCTGGCCGCGCTCGGCGCCCGGGCCGGCACCGGAATGCACCTGGACTGGACGGTCATCGCGCCGTTCACCACGGCGGCGGTCCTGGGTGCCTGGGACGGGAAACGGCTGTCGGCGAAGGTCCGGGGCAGGACGCTGCAGCGTCTCTTCGCCCATCTGCTGCTCGCCGTCGCCGCCCTCATGCTCGTCGACGCGCTCCTGTGACCGTGTCCGCACGGCCGGGCACCGATCGCGGCTCCGCGCCCGCACCACCGATCCCCACGACCATCGCCCCTCACGGACATCCCGCGGGGTACGGGCACTCCCCCTCCCCTCGCGAAACAGCACCGACACGAAGGACGACATCGACCATGACCGCTCCCGCTCCCACCACCGTCGACCCCCGCCAGGCCCGTTCCCGTCTCCACGAGCTCACCGTCATCGACGTCCGTACCCCCGGCGAGTACGCCGGCGGCCACATCCCCGGCGCTCTCAACATCCCCCTCGACCAGCTGGACCGCGCCCTGCCGGACATCCGTTCCGCCGCCGGTCGCGGCGAGGTCCTCGTCGTCTGCGCCTCCGGCGCCCGTTCCGGGAACGCCTGCCGGATGCTCGCCGACAACGGCGTCCACGCCGCCACCCTCTCCGGAGGCACCAGTGCCTGGGCCGCCGAGGGCCACGACCTCGACCGCCCACAAGGGAGCACCAGGGCGACCTGGGGCATGGAGCGCCAGGTCCGCCTGGCCGCCGGCGCGGTCGTCCTGCTGGGCCTGGCCCTGGGCGAGTTCGTCCACCCGGCCTTCCGGCTGCTGGCCGCCGGTATCGCCGGCGGCCTGGTCTTCTCCGCGGTGACCAACACCTGCGGCATGGCCGCCCTGCTCGCCAGGCTCCCCCACAACCGGCCCCGCGAGGCCGACCTGGACGCGACGCTGACCCGGCTGCGCAGCAGCTGATCCCGAGGCCGCGGTCCGGAACGCCCACCGGCCCGGACGCTCCCGCTTCGGCCCGGGCTCCGCCGCGGAGCACGTCCGGCGGGCCGGGGGACGCCCCGTGCACCCGAGGTGCACGGGGCGTCCCCGTCTGCTCCCGCCGGACGGACGCAGACGCCGTGCCGACGCGTCGACGACGGCCCGGCCCCGTGGGCACACGGGCGTGGGACCGGGGCCCGGCCGTTCCCCGTGGCCCGCGGGACGGCCGGGGCTCTCGGGCGGAAGGCACGCTCGGCGTTTCGGCCACCGCCGTCGTGTGCACGGTCCTTTGCCCGGCAAGGGTCGGTGCACCCCGCATGCTCCGCCGCGCCCCCGATCCCGGGGTTCGGCTCCCGACCGAAACACATGTGTTCGAAACCCGGGCGGGGTCGTTGAACCCGGCAAGCCAGTCGCAGCGACCGTCAGGGGGCCCACGTTGACCTCGGCCAGCACACAGGAACAGCCCGATCCCGAAGCATCGGGCACGGATACGGGCACGAACACCGGCACGGGCGCCCCGCGGGGTGCGGGCAGCGCGCAGGACGAGGAGTTCCTGTACCGGGACGAGTCCAGGCACCGGGCCGGTGCGCAGCTGACGACCGGGACGATGGCGCGGCGGCTGCCCGCGTTGGTCCGCCGGTCCCTGAGGATGGCCTGGCAGGTGGACCGCGGCGCGACGGTCGGGTTGCTGGCGTGCCAGGTCGGCTCCGGGGTGCTCGCGGCGCTGGGACTGCTCGCCGTCACCGGGACGATCACCGCGCTGATCTCGTCGGGTGGCATCACCGAGCGGCTGTGGGACGCCGCGCCGCGGTTGGCGGTGATCGCCGTGGCGACCGGCCTGCGCGCGCTGCTGGGGATCACGGTGACGTGGCTGACCGGGCGGTTGCGGCCGGTACTGGCGCGGGCGGCGGAGCTGACGATGATCGAGGCCGCGCTCGGCGCGGAGCTCGCCGCGAACAACAAGCCCGGCTACAACGACTTCTACGACATCGCCGACCGCGGCGCCCAGGTCACCCCGGACCTGGTGGACGAGGCACAGGACGTGCTGGCCTCGACGGCGACACTCGCCGCGGGCGCGACCGTACTCGCCGTGCTGCACCCCGTGCTGCTCCCGCTGCTGCTCCTGGCGTGTCTGCCGCAGGCCGCGGCGTACGTGCGGGCCGCGCGGGTGGTGTACCTGGCGGGTCTGGAGACGTCGGGGCGGCGCCGGATGCTGCACAAGCTGCGCTGGCACATGGCGTATGTGGAGTCCGGTGAGGAGATGCGGGCCTGTCTGGCCGGGCCGTTCCTCACCGCGCGGTACCGGCGGCTCGCCGCCTCGGTCAACGCCGCGGAGCGCAGGGCCGCGGACACGGGTGCGTGGACGGGGCTGGGCGGTGCTCTCGCCGGTGGTCTGGCGTCGGCCGCTGTGTGGGCCGCGCTGCTGTGGCTGCTGGCCTCCGGCCGGATGGACCTCGCGGCCGGGGGTGGCGCGGTCTTCGCCCTCCAGACCGCGACGATGTCCGTGCGCGGCATCATCAACGGCGGGGCGCGGCTGGTGCGCACCGGCTGGTACGTGCAGGACTGGCAGAACTTCCTCGACAACGCCCACGGGCAGGCCATGGCCGCCTCCCGCGGCGACCGGACCCTGCCCGGGGCGCCGGAGCGGTTCGAGGTCCGGGACATCACCCACCGGTACGACGGGGCGGAGCGGGACAGCCTCAGCGGGGTGTCCCTGCGGGTGCGGCGCGGGGAGATCGTGGCGTTGGTCGGGGAGAACGGTTCGGGCAAGTCCACTCTGTCCCGGCTGATCTGCGGCCTGCTGCTGCCCACGTCCGGCGAGGTGGCGTGGGACCACACGACCACGGCCCGGCTGGAGCCCTGGGAGGCGTGGAAGCATGTCGCCCTGGCCCCGCAGAAGTACACCTACCTGCCGCTGACGCTCCGCGACAACATCACCTTCGGGCAGGGAGACACCGGCGACGCCGCCGTCCTCGCCGCCTGCGAGGCGTCCGGGGCGTCGGACATGCTGCCCGGTCTGCGGTCGGGACTCGACACGCTCCTGACGTCGGAGTGGTACGGAGGCCAGCAGCTGTCCGGCGGGCAGTGGCAGCGTGTCGTGCTCACCAGGGCCTTCCACCGGCAGGCGGCGCTGCTCGTCATGGACGAACCGACGGCCGCCCTGGACGCGCGGGCGGAGCACCATGTCTTCTCCGGGCTGCGGGAACTGGCCAAGGACCGGGCCGTCCTACTGATCACCCACCGGCTCACCAACGTCGCCGTGGCCGACAGGATCGTCGTCCTCGACCAAGGACGGATCGTGCAGGAAGGCACCTACGCGCACCTCACCCGGGAGCCCGGCCTGTTCCGGTCCCTGTGGGAACTCCAGCAGCGCACCGGCGGGGAAGCGGGCGGTTCCGCGTGAGCACGAGCACGGCCGGAAATCCCAAGCGGAGATCTTCTTTCGAAGAACGGCAACCTTTCCGGTGCGGGCGGCGACAGGGAGGTGCTACACGGTCCGCCTCACACGAAGCACGGGGCACGGACCGCTTTCCACGCACCAGAAAGCAGAGCACGTTGACCACACCCCAGAGCAGCACCCAGCGCCCGAAGTCCCACCGCAGGTCGAAGCTGCGGCTCCAGGCGGCGGTGGCCGCGGCGGCCGTCGCGGCCGGGACCGGCGTGTTCCTGTCCCTGCCCGGGACGGCGTCCGCGGTGAGCGGCAGCGCCACCGGTTTCGCCACCCGGAACGGCGGGACCACCGGCGGCGAGGACGGGGAGACGGTCCGGGCCACCACCGGGACCGAGATCCACAAGGCGCTCTGCGACCGTGCGAGTGAGGACACACCGATCGTCATCGAGGTCGAGGGGACCATTCATCACGGCAACACCAGCAAGGTGTCCGGCGGCAGTTGCAACACCGCCGCCGGGGTGATCGAGCTGAAGCAGGTCAGCAACGTCACGATCGTCGGGGTCGGCAAGGGTGCCGTCTTCGACCAGCTGGGAATCCACATCCGTGAAGCCGACAACATCATCATCCAGAACGTGACCGTCCGAAACGTCAAGAAGTCGGGCTCGCCCACGTCCAACGGCGGTGACGCCATCAGCATGGAGAAGAGCGTCCGCAACGTCTGGGTCGACCACTCCACGCTGGAGGCGTCGGGCGGTGAGTCCGAGGGCTTCGACGGCCTGTTCGACATGAAGGACGACACCCGGTACGTCACCCTGTCCTACAGCGTCCTGCGCAACTCCGGCCGCGGTGGCCTCGTCGGCTCCAGCGAGACCGAGCTCTCGAACGGTTTCATCACGTACCACCACAACCTGTACGAGAACATCGACTCCCGGGCCCCCCTGCTGCGCGGCGGCACGGCCCACATGTACAACAACCACTACCGGAGCCTCAACTCGTCCGGCATCAACTCCCGGGCCGGCGCCAAGGCCAAGGTGGACAACAACTACTTCGAGGACTCCAAGGACGTCCTCGGCACGTTCTACACCGACACGACCGGATACTGGCAGGTCAGCGGTAACGTCTTCGACAACGTGACCTGGTCCGAGGCCGACGGCGACAACCGGCCCGCCGGTCCCGACCCCAAGTCCAACACCACGGTCACCATCCCCTACTCCTTCAAGCTCGACCGCGCCGACTGCGTGCCGGACGTGGTCGGCCGGACGGCCGGGGCCGACAAGGGGCTGAAGGTGTCGGACGGCAACTGCACCTCGCAGGCGCCCGCCCCGGCCCCGAGCACCTCGGCGGCCGGCCCGGCCCCCGCCCCCAGCCCCTCCCCGACCACGGCCCCCGAGCCGACGCGGCCCGGCGGGACCAACCTCAGCATCGGCGCCGGCTCCGACGGCTCCAGCAGGGCGGACGGCACCAGCTACGGCCACGTGCGCGACGGTGACCCGAGCACTTTCTGGTCACCGGCGGGCCCGACCGGTTCCGTCTCGGTCAAGTGGCCCTCCGCCACCAGCGTGTCCGCGCTCACCATCCGGGAGGCCTCGGGCTCCGAGGGCGCCATCGGGTCCTGGCGGGTCCTCAACGGCGACTCCGGCGCGGTTCTGGCGGCCGGCAGCGGCGCGGGCGTGGTCACGTTCCCCCAGACCTCGCTGCGTAAGGTCACCTTCGAGATCACCGGCTCCAACGGAACCCCGGAGATAGCCGAGTTCGAGACCTACGCCGGCTAGCTTGATCTTTAACCTGTGCGGCGGGGTCGTGGAGCAGTCGGGGAGGGGGCGGGTGCGTTCCCCGGTGGACCGGCCCCCGGGAGGGGCGGGCGGTCGAGCAGGTGGCGCACAGTGGGGTGTTCGACCGTGCGCCACCTGCATCCGTGCGGCCGTACCGAGAGGGGGCCGGGGCGCAGGCCCTGGCGGTGGGTGGTCAGGCGGGCGAGGACGGGAGGCCTGCACGGCCCGGCCTCCGGGCCGGACGGCTCCCGTGGCACGGCCGGGCCGGTCGCATACCGGGCGGAGGTCCTCCGGACACCTCCCGGAAGACCTCCGCGCGCCGGTGCCCCGAAGGGCGTTCGTCTCAGCCGACGCCGGCCGGTGACGCCTTCGTACCGGCGGACTCGGCGGACTCGGCGGTGAGCCGTTCCATGCCGCTGGTGTCCTTCAGCGGCTTCTCCTTGATGAACAGCACCGCGATCACCGCGAGGGCCGCGACGGGCGTGGCCACGAGGAAGAGATCCGCGGTGGCGACCCCGTAGGCGTGCTCCACGATCCCCCGCATCGGCTCGGGCAGTGTCGCCATGTCGGGCACCGCGCCCTCGCCCGAGCCGTTCGCCCCGGCCGGGACGCCCGCGTCCGTCAGGCCCTCGGCCATCTCGCCGGCGACCCGGTGGGCGAGGATCGCCCCGAGCACGCTGGTACCGATCGTGCCGCCCATGCTCCGGAAGAAGGACAGCACCGAGGTGGCGGCGCCCAGCTCGGTCGCGGGAACGTCGTTCTGCGCGGCCAGCACCAGGTTCTGCATCAGCATGCCGACGCCGATGCCCATGACGGCCATGTAGACGCTGAGCAGCCCGAAGTGGGTGTCGGCCTCGATGGTGGACAGCAGTGCGAGGCCCGCCGTCATGATGACGGAACCCGCGACCAGGTACACCTTCCACCGGCCGGTGGCGGTGATGATCTGCCCGGCGACGGTCGAGGAGACGAGCAGGCCGAGGATCATCGGCAGGCTCATCAGGCCGGCGACGGTCGGGGACTTGCCCAGGGAGATCTGGAAGTACTGCGAGAGGAAGACCGTGCCGCCGAACATGGCCACACCCACGAGCAGACTCGCGACCGTGGTGAGCGTCACCGTGCGGTTGCGGAAGATGCCCAGGGGGATGATCGGCTCCGGCACGCGCGCCTCGACGACGACCGCGGCGATGAGCAGCAGCACTCCCCCACCGGTCAGGGCGGCGGTCTGCCACGAGATCCAGTCGAACTCGCTCCCTGCGAGGGAGACCCAGATGAGCAGGGCGCAGACGCCCGCGACGATCAGGAAGGCGCCCAGGAAGTCGATCTTCGCTTCGCGGCGGACGGTGGGCAGTTTCAGGGTGCGCTGGAGCAGGGCGATGGCGAGCAGCGCGAACGGTACGCCGATGAAGAAGCACCAGCGCCAGCCGAGCCAGGAGGTGTCCACCATGACACCTCCGACGAGCGGTCCGGCCACGGTGCCGACGGCGAAGACGGCGCCGAAGACGCCCGCGTACTTGCCGAGCCGGCGCGGCGGGATGATGGCCGCCATCACCACCTGTGCCAAGGCCGTGAGTCCACCCGCGCCGATGCCCTGCACCACGCGGCTGAAGATCAGCAGTTCCACGCCGTGGGAGAAGCCCGCGAGCAGCGAGCCGACGACGAACAGGGAAAGGGACAGCTGGAGCAGCAGCTTCTGGTTGAACAGGTCCGACAGCTTGCCCCACAGGGGCACCGTCGCCGTCATCGCCAGCAGTTCGGCGGTGATGACCCAGGTGTAGGAGGACTGGCTGGCCCCCAGGTCGGCGATGATGCGCGGAAGCGCGTTGGCGACCACGGTGCCGGCCAGGATGGCGACGAACATGCCGGCCATCAGCCCCGACATGGCCTGGAGTATCTGCCGGTGGGTCATGGGGGTGGGTGACGCCTCTGCGGGCGCCGGTGTTTCGGTCACTTCAGCTCTTTCACAGACGTTCGAAGGTCGGGTGAGGGACGGACCCGCTCAGGCTTCGTCCACCGGCTCCACCGGCTCCACCGGCACGGCCGGCTCCGGGAGTCCGGCGGCCAGGTGCTCGAACACCGTCCGGAAGACGGCCTCGAGGGTGGTCTCCTCCTGCCGCACGCACCAGTGCTCCACGGCGATACGGACGGCCGTGGAGCCGACCGCGGCCAGCAGCCTCGGATACAGCCCCAGGGCCTTCCTGCGCAGTTCCCCCTCGGACGTCCCGAAGGGAGGGCGGTCCCCGGCGAACAGCGGCGAACCGGCACCGATGCGCTCCGCGAGCGTCTCGGCCAGAGTGAACTCGTCCTCGATGTGGGCGCCGAAGCTGCGTGCGAGCAGGTGCGGTGACCTGCGCAGCACCTCGGAGTGCAGCCGCCACAGCTCGTGCTGCCGTCCCACTTCTCCCAGCTCCGCGGCCAGCGCGTCGCGCAGCGCCACCAGCGGGGGCGTGTCGGCGGGCGCGTCGAGCACCGCCTGCCGGACGCGCGCGCCCGACTCCGCGCCCACCATCACGAACGCGTCGTCACGGGAGTCGAAGTAGTTGAAGAAGGTCCGGGGGGACACGCCGACGGCCTCGCTGATCGCGTCGACGGTGACGTTCTCCGCGCCGTGTTCCGCCGCCAGCCGCACTGCGGCCGCCGTCAGGGCAGCGCGGGTCTCCCGCTTCTTCCGTCCCCGAAGCCCGCCCTCTGCGGGATCTCTCTCACGCACGTCGTGCAGGATACGCAAAAATGCAGATCCTGCAAAAAAGTATCCGCCTCCTGCCTTTCTGGTGACCACGACCACGACCACGGCCGCGGCCCTCAGGGACGGTGCCGGGTCAGGAGGGCCGGGCCGACTGGATCATGCGGTCCTCGGATGTGAGGACCTCCTCGTGCTCGTCGATCGTCTGGTGGGTCACCACTTCACCCCCTCGGGCAGAGCGGGAGAGGACCACGGACGGGCCGGGGGGTCAGGCCGCGCGGCTCTGGCACGAGACGCAGTACCGGGTGTGCGGCAGGATCTCGAGCCGCTCCGCCGGGACGGGCCTGGCGCAGCCCAGGCAGGTGCCGTAACTGCCGTCCTCGACGCGGGAGAAGGCCTCGTCGATCTCCTCCAGGACACGCCTGACGGAGTCCCGCTGGTGGGCCAGCAGGTGATCGTCGGGGCTCTGTCCGGTGTCGTCGAGCGCCTTGAGCTGTGCCACCCGTGTGGTGCGCGCGTGTTCGAGACGCTGCCTGATCTGGTCCACGGCGGGGTGGTCGGTACGTGATTCGGTGAGGGGCGGCAGGTCGAGCGGCACGGAGAGTCTCCTCTGGTGACGGATGGCGGATCTGGCCGATCCCTCACCATCGCCGCTTCCCCGCCCGGAGCCCATGGGGCGCGGTACCCATCTGCACCGGGTCCGAGGACCCACCCCGGACGGCGTGGGCCCGCCGGGCGGGCTGAAATGGGTCGCGGAGCCCATCGACCGAAGGCCGCCGGCTCGTGCACTGTGTCCGTTCGGCTGTTCGCCGGGATCGGGAGCCGCTGCCGCATCGGGCGTCGCGGTGCCCGACAGTGGAGGCAGACCAAAGAGGAAAGGCGTGACCTCCGTGTCCCTGTACTGGCGGATCTTCGGACTCAACGCGGTGGTGCTGGGCGCGGCCACCGCGTTGCTGCTGTGGGCTCCGGTGACCGTGTCCGTGCCGGTGCTGCTGACCGAGGCGGTGATCCTGGTGGGCGGCATGGGGGTGATGCTCGTCGCCAACGCGGCCCTGCTGGGGATCGGGCTCGCCCCTCTGGACCGGGTGACCCGGCTGATGGCCACCGTCGACCTGCTGCGGCCCGGTCAGCGGCTTCCGGTGCGCGGCGGCGGGGAGGTCGCCGAGCTGGTCAGTACGTTCAACGCCATGCTGGAGCGGCTGGAGAAGGAGCGCGCCTCGAGCAGCGCCCGTGCCCTGCTCGCCCAGGAGGCGGAGCGGCGCCGGATCGCCGCCGAGCTGCACGACGAGGTCGGGCAGAGCATGACCGCCATCCTGCTGGCCCTGAAGCAGGTCGCCGACGAGGCGCCCGCTCCGCTGCGCGGCGAGATCCAGCAGGTGCGGGAGATCACCCGGGAGAGTCTGGACGAGGTCCGCCGACTGGTGCGCCGACTGCGTCCGGGCGTACTGGACGATCTCGGCCTGGTCAGTGCCGTCACCTCGCTCGCCACCGAGTTCGCCACGCACACCGGGCTGCGGGTGCAGCGCCGTTTCGACGCCGACCTGCCCACGCTGGACAACGGTACGGAGCTGGTGATCTACCGTGTGGCACAGGAGAGTCTGACCAACGTCGCCCGGCACGCCGGAGCGCGCTCCGCCACGGTGAGCCTGTACCTCGACCACGACCGGGTCGTCCTCGAGGTCACCGACGACGGCCGTGGGACCGGCGCCGCCCACGAGGGCGCGGGCCTGCGCGGTATGCGTGAACGGGCCCTGCTCATCGGGGCGACACTGGACATCACTCCCGTCTCCCGGACCGGTACCCGGATCCGGCTGGCCGTGCCCGCCGTCAGGAAGCAGTCATGAACCACCAGGCCTCACCGACCACGACCCGGGTCCTGCTCGCCGACGACCACGCCCTGGTACGCCGCGGCGTCCGGCTGATCCTCGACCGGGAGCCGGACCTGGAGGTCGTCGCCGAGGCCGGTGACGGTGCGGAGGCGATCTCCACGGCCCGCGCCCAGGAGATCGACCTGGCGGTGCTGGACATCGCCATGCCCCGGATGACCGGTCTGCAGGCCGCCCGTGAGCTGTCCGCGCTGAAGCCGGGCCTGCGCATCCTGATGCTGACGATGCACGACAACGAGCAGTACCTGTTCCAGGCGCTCAAGGCCGGGGCCGGCGGGTACGTCCTGAAGTCGGTCGCCGACCGTGATCTGGTCGCCGCCTGCCGGGCCGCGATGCGGGACGAGCCCTTCCTCTACCCGGGAGCGGTCACCGCCCTGATCCGCAACTACCTCGACCGGGTCCAGCACGGCGAGGAGGCACCCCGGCTGCTGACGCCGCGCGAGGAGGAGGTGCTCAAGCTGGTCGCCGAGGGACACTCGTCGAAGGAGATCGCCGAGTTGCTCTTCATCAGCGTCAAGACGGTACAGCGGCACCGCGAGAACCTGCTGAACAAGCTGGGGCTGCGGGACCGCCTGGACCTGACCCGGTACGCCATCCGCGCGGGGCTCGTCGAGCCTTGAACGCCACCCCGCCGGGACGTGCCGCCCGCACCGCCCGCCTTCCGCTCCGCGCCGTCGCGGTCCTCGCCGCCCTGGCCTCCGTCCTCCCGACCCTGGGGTTCGGCCTCACCGACGGCCCACGGGCGGTCCGCGCGGCGCGGTCACCGGTCCGCGACGCCCCGGCGGCTCCCGGCCCTGCGGCTCCCGGCCCGTTCGGCCCCGCTCCCGCCGTACCCGGCGCCCCTGCGCCCGAGAGGCCGGGGCCGTCCGCTGCGGATCCCTCCGCCGCGCCCGGGGCCGGCTCGTCCGACGCCCGTCCGCACACCGACGACGGCCGCACCGCCCGTACCGTCCCGCTCAGGCCGCAGCGCGACGCCGGGGAGCGCACGGTGCCCGCGGGCCATCTGCTCTTCACCCCCGCGCACACCCCCCGTATCCCGCCGCGGCCGGCCCGGCCCGCCCCGGCGGCCGGGCACGCGCCGCCCGCCGCCGCGCACATGCCGGCGGACCTCGGCCGGGCGCCGCCCGGGCCGTCCAGCACCTGAGAGTCCCGTTCCTCTTCCTCTCCGCCGCGTGCTCGACCGGCCGCGGTGCGACTGCTGGAGTCCTCCGTGAAAAGTTCCGCCCGTATCCGGGCGTTGTTCGCCCTCGTCGTGATCGCCGTGTCCGTCTACATCGCCGCGACGGTCCCCGTCCGCCTGGGGCTCGACCTGCGCGGCGGCACCCAGATCGTGCTGGAGACCCGCTCCACCGAAACCCTCGAGGCCGACGGTGAGGCGACCGACCGCACGCTCGAGGTCCTGCGCGGCCGGATCGACGGGCTGGGCGTCGCCGAGCCCACCATCGTCCGCTCCGGTGACAACCGGATCATCGTCGAGCTGCCCGGTGTGCAGGACCCGCGGCAGGCCGCCGAGGTGCTGGGCCGTACCGCGCAGCTCACCGTCCACCCGGTGCTCGGACCCGGTACCGGGTCCGACCCCGGCGACCCGCTGCCGAAGGGCGAACGCGTCCTGTCCGACGAGGCCGGGGAGCGGCTCCACCTGGCCCCCGCCGCGCTGACCGGCGAGGACGTGGAGGGCGCCGAGGCGGCCTTCGACCAGCAGGGCGCCGCCGGCTGGCTGGTCACCGTGGACTTCAAGGACGACCGGGGCTGGGCGAAGCTGACCGGCGAGGCGGCCTGCCACCCGGCGGGCGATCCGCAGCGCCGGGTCGCGATCGTACTGGACGACAAGATCATCTCTTCGCCGCAGGTCGATCCGTCCGTGGCCTGCGGTGCCGGTATCACCGGCGGGTCCACCCAGATCACCGGTTCGTTCACCAGCGACGAGTCCCGCGAGCTCGCCCTGCTCATCAGCGGCGGCGCCCTGCCGGTGCCGGTCGAGACGGTCGAGCAGCGGACCGTGGGCCCGACGCTGGGTGCCGAGGCCATCGAGGCGAGCGCCTGGGCGGCCGTCGTCGGCACCGCCCTGACCGCGGTGTTCATCATCGTCGTCTACCGGCTGATGGGTCTCCTGGCCACCCTGGCTCTGGTGTGCTACGGGGTGATCTCCTACGCCGCCCTCGCGGCCCTCGGCGCAACGCTGACCCTGCCGGGACTGGCCGGTTTCGTCCTGGCGATCGGCATGGCCGTCGACGCCAACGTGCTGGTCTTCGAACGAGCGCGCGAGGAGTACGGCCATCGCAGCCGGCCCAGCAGCCGTTCGGCGCTGACGGCCGGGTTCAAGGGCGCGCTCAGCGCGATCGCCGACTCCAACATCACCACCCTCATCGCGGCGGTACTGCTGTTCCTGCTCGCCTCCGGTCCGGTGAAGGGCTTCGGCGTCACCCTGGCCATCGGTGTCGTCGCCTCCATGATCAGCGCGCTGGTGATCACACGGGTGTTCGCCGAGTTCGCCGTGGCGCGCCGGTGGGTGCACCGCCGGCCGAAGATCACCGGTCTGGCCTCCGTCGGCCGGGTCCGCGCGTACCTCACCCGCCGCGACCCGCAGCTGATGCGCCGCCCGCGCCGCTGGCTGGCGGTGTCCGCCCTCGTGCTCGTCGTCACCGGCGCGGGCGTCCTGGTGCGCGGGCTGGACTTCGGTGTGGAGTTCACCGGCGGCCGCCTGATCGAGTACTCGACCAGCAGCACGGTCGATCCGGACCGGGCCCGGGCGGCCCTGGCCGACGCCGGTTTCCCGCAGGCCGTCGTGCAGTCCTCCGGGGACAACCGGCTGACCGTGCGCACCGAGGAGCTGAGCAACGCCGAGGCGGTCGAGGTCGCCGAGGCCGTCGGCGAGGTCGGCGGCGGAGCGGAGAAGGTCCGCGACGAGCTGATCGGTCCGAGCCTCGGCGACGAACTGCGCCGCAACGCGCTGATCGCGCTGGGCCTGGCCCTCGGCGCCCAACTGGTGTACCTCGCCGTCCGGTTCCGCTGGATGTTCGGCACCGCCGCGGTCAGCACCCTGGCGCACGACGTGGTGATCCTCACCGGCGTCTTCGCCTGGCTGGGCAAGCCGATCGACGGGGTCTTCCTGGCCGCGCTGCTCACCGTGATCGGCTACTCGGTGAACGACTCCGTGGTGGTCTTCGACCGCATCCGGGAACTGTGGGCCAAGAACCCGAAGGCTCCCCTGGCCTCGTCCACCAACCGGGCGGTCCTGCAGACGCTGCCCCGTACCGTCAACACCGGTATCGGTGTGCTCTTCATCCTGACCGCGCTGGCGGTGCTCGGCGGTGACTCGCTCACCGACTTCGCGCTCGCGCTGCTGATCGGCATCGGGGTGGGCACGTACTCGTCGGTGCTGACCGCCTCACCGCTCGCCATCGAGCTCGACGCGCACAGCGGAGGGCCTGGTGGCGGTGGTCGTGGGCGTGGGAGCGCCGGCCGCAGTCGTGACCGGGGCAGGCGTGGCCGTGGCGGTTCGAAGAGCGGGAAGTCCGGCGACGGGGAGGGTTCCGTGCAGACCAGGGCGGACTCCCGTGGCGAGTGACGCGGGGCGGCCCTCCGCGGGCCACCGCAGGGAGCCGTAGGCGGCACAGGCGGCACAGGCGGCACAGGCGGTACAGGTGCGGGCGCCGAGTGCCAGGAGTTCCTCGTGCGTGCCCCGTTCCACGATCCGGCCCTCCTCGACGACCAGGATCAGGTCCGCTGCCCGGACGGTGGACAGCCGGTGCGCGATGACGATGGCCGTCCTGCCCTCCAGGGCTTCCGTGAGGGCCTCCTGGACGGCCGCCTCGGAGGTGTTGTCCAGGTGGGCGGTGGCCTCGTCGAGGAGGACGACCCTCTGCCGGGCGAGGAGCAGCCGGGCGATGGTCATGCGCTGGCGTTCACCGCCGGAGAACCGGTAGCCGCGCTCCCCCACCACCGTGTCCAGGCCGTCGGGCAGGGAGCGTACGAGGCCGTCCAGGCGGGCGCGGCGCAGCGCGTCCCACAGGTCGGGCTCGCTCGCGGCGGGCGCGGCGAGCAGCAGGTTGGCGCGGACGGTGTCGTGGAAGAGGTGGCCGTCCTGGGTGACCAGGCCGAGGGTGTCGCGCAGCGACTGCGCGGTGAGGTCGCGGACATCGACGCCGCCCACGCGCACCGCGCCCGAGTCGACGTCGTAGAGGCGCGGCAGCAGGTGCGCGATGGTCGACTTGCCGGCGCCGGAGGAGCCGACGAGGGCCACGGTCTGCCCGGGTTCGGCGCGGAAGGAGACGCCGTGCAGGACCTCGGTGCCGCCGCGCGTGTCGAGGGAGGCGACCTCCTCCAGGGAGGCGAGGGAGACCTTGTCGGCGGAGGGGTAGCCGAAGCGGACGTCGTCGAACTCGACGGAGACCGGACCGTCGGGCACGTCGCGGGCGTCCGGCTTCTCCTCGATGAGCGGCTTCAGGTCGAGCACCTCGAAGACCCGCTCGAAGCTGACCAGGGCGCTCATCACCTCCACCCGTGCCCCTGCGAGGGAGGTCAGCGGGGCGTACAGGCGGGTCAGCAGCAGCGCGAGGG
The DNA here is from genome assembly GCF_026242095.1 of Streptomyces sp. NEAU-W12. Classification (NCBI taxonomy): domain Bacteria; kingdom Bacillati; phylum Actinomycetota; class Actinomycetes; order Kitasatosporales; family Streptomycetaceae; genus Streptomyces; species Streptomyces sp. NEAU-W12. The sequence continues at coordinate 88,516 of NZ_JAPJDM010000004.1, read as the reverse complement.
AGACGACCGCGCCGGGTTCCAGGGAGCCGCGCAGGGCGAGGTGGCCGCCGAGACCGTAGACGAGAGCCAGGGCGAGGGCGGAGACGAGGGTGAGCGCGGTGATGAACACGGTCTGGGCGGTGGCCGTCCGTACGCCGATGTCCCGGACCCGGCGGGCGCGCAGCGCGAACTCCTCCGACTCCTCCTGCGGGCGGCCGAAGAGCTTGACCAGGGTGGCGCCGGGCGCGGAGAAGCGTTCGGTCATCCGGGTGCCCATGGCCGCGTTCAGGGCGGCGGCCTCGCGTTGCAGGCCGGCCATGCGGCGGCCCATGCGCCGGGCGGGGACGACGAACACCGGCAGCAGGACCAGGGCGAGCAGGGTGATCCGCCAGGACAGGGTGAGCATCACCGCCAGGGCGAGCACCAGCGTCACCACGTTGCCGACCACGGTGGACAGGGTGTTGCTGAAGGCCCGCTGGGCGCCGATCACGTCGTTGTTGAGACGGGAGACGAGCGCGCCCGTGCGGGTGCGTGTGAAGAAGGCGACCGGCATCCGCTGCACGTGGTCGAAGACGGCGGTCCGCAGATCGAGGATGAGTTCCTCCCCGAGGGACGCCGACAGTCTCCGGCCGAGGATGCCGAGCGCCGCCTCCACCACCGCGATCAGCGCGATGAGCAGGGCCAGCCGGACGACCGTGGCCGAGTCGCCGCCGGTCACGATGGTGTCGACGACGCGGCCGGCCAGTACGGGGGTGGCGACGGCGAGCAGCGCGGTCGCGGATCCGAGCAGGACGAAGAGGGTGATGCGGCGGCGGTGCGGGCGGGCGAACCCCGTGATGCGGCGCAGCGTCCGGCGTGCGAAGGGACGGCGTTCCTCCTCCGCGGTCATGACGCTGCGCAGCTGGGTCCAGGCTGTGGTTTCCATGCTCATGCTGGGAAAGGTAGGACCTCAACCATTATTGAGGTCAAGACCTCTCGCCGGCACGAAGGAGGCGCGGCCCGTCCGCCCCCGGGGGGCCGCCGCGTGCACCCGGCGGGGCGCGGTCCTCGAGCGGCTGCCGGCGGCACGGCTGCCGGCCGCCCGGTTCGCGGTGGGCGGGCGACCACGGGGGGCGCCGGCGTTCCGGGCCGTCACGGCGTGGCTGCCGTCGCCGACCGGAGCGCCGGCGCCGGGCGCGCCGGTGCGGCCGAAGGTGATCCGACCAGGAGGGCAGCAGTCCGTCCCGCGGCCACGGCGTGGTACGAACTGCCCTTGCGGATACGGCAGGATGAGCGATCGTGCCGACCACCGGCCGGCCGGTTCGGCACGGCACGCCCTCCCGGGCCGCACTCTCCCGGGCATCCCCGAACACGAGCAGGTGACGAGACGTGACACGACATCACATACGGTCCGCGGCAAGGGTGTTCGCCGGAGGTGAGCGATGACGCGCGCGCTCACCATGAACGACGCGCTGTACGCCGGTATCGCGCTCGTCGCGGGCCTGCTCGCGGCGTTCCTGCTGCGCATGCTGCTGCGCTGGCTCGGCCGGCACGCGGACCGCACCCAGTGGCGCGGCGACGACGTCGCCGTGGACGCCCTGCGCATGATCGCGCCGTGGGCGGCGGTCGCGGGCGGCGGCGCGTCGGCGGCGGCGGCGCTGCCGCTGACCCGGACCGTGCAGCACAACGTCAACCAGACACTGACGGTGATGGTCATCTTCGCGGCGACGGTGTCGGTGTCCCGGGTGATGGCCGGCCTGGTGCAGTCGGTGACCCAGGCCCGGTCCGGCGTCGCCGGCTCGGCCACGATCTTCATGAACATCACCCGGATCCTGGTCCTGGCGATCGGCTTCCTGGTGGTGCTCCAGACGCTGGGCATCTCCATCGCCCCGCTGCTCACCGCCCTCGGCGTCGGCGGTCTGGCGGTCGCGCTGGCGCTCCAGGACACGCTCGCCAACCTGTTCGCGGGCATCCACATCCTCGCCTCCAAGACCGTCCAGCCCGGTGAATACATCCGGCTGAGCAGCGGCGAGGAGGGCTATGTCGAGGACATCAACTGGCGTCAGACGACGGTCCGCGAGCTCTCCAACAACCTGGTGGTCATCCCCAACGGGCAGCTCGCGAAGACGAACATGACCAACTTCATGCGTCCCGACCAGGAACTGACCATCCTGGTGCAGGCCGGGGTGTCCTACGACAGCGACCTGGAGCAGGTGGAACGGGTCACCATGGAGGTCGTCGCCGAGGTGATGACGGAGATCACCGGGGCGCTCCCGGAGCACGAGCCGGCGGTGCGTTTCCACACCTTCGGCGACTCCCGCATCGGTTTCACCGTGATCCTGGGCGTCGGCGAGTTCAGCGACCAGTACCGGATCAAGCACGAGTTCGTCAAACGGCTGCACCGGCGCTACCGCGAGGAGGGCATCCGCATTCCGTCGCCCGCGCGGACGGTGGCGCTGCAGCAGGGCTCGGTGGTCTTCCCGCAGCAGCGCGGCGCCGAGCCGGAGCCGGGCGACATGACCGCGTCCCGGCCGGTCTGACGTACGGCGGGCCGGCCGGTCCGGCAGGGGACCGGACCCCATGGGGGCGGTACGGTCGGCCTCCCCACCGCCCGGACCCCTGTCGAACTCGGGGCGCGTACGGGATATCTTGATGTCGAGCAATGTTGCAGACGTGGAGCGGAGCACCCGGTGACTGACTCGACCATCATCTATACGCACACTGACGAGGCCCCCGCCCTGGCGACGTATTCGTTCCTGCCGGTGGTCCGGGCGTACGCCTCCCAGGCCGGTGTCCCCGTGGAGACGCGTGACATCTCGCTGGCCGGACGCATCATCGCCGTGTTCCCGGAGCACCTCACCGAGGACCAGCGCATCCCGGACGCCCTCGCCGAGCTCGGCGAGCTGGCGAAGACCCCCGCGGCCAACATCATCAAGCTGCCGAACGTCTCGGCGTCGATCCCCCAGCTCAAGGCGGCGGTCGCCGAGCTCCAGGGCCAGGGCTACGCGCTGCCGGACTACCCGGACGACCCGAAGACCGACGAGGAGCGCGAGATCCGCGCCCGCTACGACAAGATCAAGGGTTCCGCCGTGAACCCGGTTCTGCGTGAGGGCAACTCCGACCGCCGCGCCCCCGCCTCGGTGAAGAACTACGCCAGGAACCACCCGCACCGCATGGGCGCCTGGACCTCCGGGTCCAGGACCAATGTGGCGACGATGGGCGAGAACGACTTCCGCTCCACCGAGAAGTCCGCGGTGATCGCCGAGGACGGCGCGCTGCGCATCGAGCTGGTCGGCGACGACGGCACCACCACGGTGCTGCGCGAGTCCGTACCCGTCCTGAAGGACGAGGTCGTCGACGCCTCCGTGATGCGGGTCGCCGCGCTGCGCGAGTTCCTCACCGCGCAGGTCGCCCGCGCCAAGCAGGAGGGTGTGCTGTTCTCCGTGCACCTGAAGGCCACGATGATGAAGGTCTCCGACCCGATCGTCTTCGGCCACGTGGTGCGCGCCTTCTTCCCGAACACGTTCGCGCGGTACGGCGAGCAGCTCGCCGCGGCCGGCCTCAGCCCGAACGACGGTCTGGGCGGCATCTACAAGGGTCTCGAGGGCCTGCCCGAGGGCGCCGGGATCAAGGCGTCCTTCGACGCCGAGCTCGCCGAGGGGCCGAAGCTGGCGATGGTCGACTCCGACAAGGGCATCACCAACCTGCACGTCCCCTCGGACGTCATCGTGGACGCCTCCATGCCGGCCATGATCCGCACCTCCGGCCACATGTGGGGCCCCGACGGCCAGGAGGCCGACACCCTCGCCGTCCTGCCGGACTCCAGCTACTCCGGCGTCTACCAGGCCGTGATCGAGGACTGCCGCGCCAACGGCGCCTTCGACCCGTCCACCATGGGCTCGGTGCCGAACGTCGGCCTGATGGCGCAGAAGGCCGAGGAGTACGGCAGCCACGACAAGACCTTCGAGATCCCGGTCACCGGCACCGTCCGTCTCGTCGACCAGGCCGGCAACGCGGTCCTGGAGCAGGCCGTCTCCGCCGGTGACATCTTCCGCGCCTGCCAGACCAAGGACGCGCCGATCCGCGACTGGGTCAAGCTGGCCGTCACCCGCGCCCGCGCCACCGGCTCCCCGGCCGTGTTCTGGCTGGACGAGACCCGCGCCCACGACGCCCACCTGATCGCCAAGGTCGAGCGGTACCTGGCCGAGCACGACACCGAGGGCCTGGACATCCGCGTCCTGAACCCGGTCGAGGCCACCAGGCTGTCGGTGGAGCGCATCCGCCGCGGCGAGGACACCATCTCGGTCACCGGCAACGTGCTGCGCGACTACCTGACCGACCTGTTCCCGATCCTGGAGCTGGGCACCAGCGCCAAGATGCTGTCGGTCGTCCCGCTGATGGCGGGCGGCGGCCTGTTCGAGACGGGTGCGGGCGGTTCCGCGCCCAAGCACGTGCAGCAGCTGGTCAAGGAGAACTACCTGCGCTGGGACTCCCTGGGCGAGTTCTTCGCCCTGGTGCCGTCCCTGGAGCAGTTCGCCGAGACCACGGGCAATGCCCGCGCCAAGGTCCTCGCCGACGCCCTCGACCGCGCCACGGCGACCTTCCTCAACGAGGACAAGTCCCCGAGCCGTCGCCTCGGCGGCATCGACAACCGCGGCAGCCACTTCTACCTGTCCCTGTACTGGGCGCAGGAGCTGGCCGGGCAGACCGACGACGCGGACCTGGCGAAGACCTTCGCCCCGCTCGCCGAGACCCTCGCCGCGAACGAGCAGAAGATCGTCGACGAGCTGGTCGCCGTCCAGGGCGAGCCGGCCGAGATCGGCGGCTACTACCAGCCCGACCCGGCGAAGGCCGCCGCGGTCATGCGTCCGTCCGCCACGTGGAACGAGGCGCTGGCGTCGCTGGGCTGACGCCCCCGGGCAGCCCTCGAAGGCTTCCCGTTCCGCCCCGGCCGGCAGCACGCCCGGCCGGGGCGGAGCCGCGTCCGGGGGCACGGGCCGCCGCCTCCGGCCGCCCCTGTCGGTTCACCACTCGCGCGGGGCGATCAGCTCCTCCACGTCGGCGTCCGTGAACCCGTAGGCCTGGGCGACGAACCAGAAGTCCCCGGCTATCGCCTCACGGGCCACCGTCTCGATCTCGCTGCCCGCCTCCACGAACGCGGTCTCCAGGTCGTTGACCTCCTCGGTCGCGGCGTGGGTGAGGAGGTGGAGAGCGGGCAGGCCGACGGGCCGCTCCGCCTCGATCCGCGCGCACAGGGCGAGCAGGACGTCGCGGCCCCGGTCGACGACGTGGTCCGGGTAGTACCCGTCCCGGTACAGGTCCCGGAGGAACGGATGGGCGGTGACCTGTGCGTTGGTGAGGGGCATGGGATCGGTCCTCGGTCTCGGTGCGTCGCTGCGTTGTCAGTGGTGTGTGGCACCTTGATCCTGCCGTGCACCACTGACAACGCCCCTGGAGCAGCCGTATGACCGATGTCCCGCCGGTACCGCACCCCCCCGAGGCCCCGCACGCCCCGCAGCCCTTCCGTCTCCTCCCCGGTGCCGGGGACTCCCCCGTGATCCTCCATGTGCCGCATTCCTCACGGGAGATACCGGCCGAGGTGCGGTCCGGGATCGTGCTGGGCGACGCGGCGCTGGAACGGGAACTGGACCACATCACCGACGCGCACACCGCCGCGATCGCCGGGGCCGCCACCGGGGCGGCCGGGATCACTCCGTGGCGGTTCGTCAACGAACTGTCCCGACTGGTGATCGATCCCGAGCGGTTCCCGGACGAACGGGAGGAGATGCTGGCGTCCGGGATGGGCGCGGTCTACACCCGGACCACGCACAAGGAGGCCCTGCGGCCCGACGGGTTCGAGCACGGGCCGCTGATCGAGCGGTACTTCCGTCCGTACGCACAGGCCATGACCCGGGCGGTGGCGGACCGTCTGGCGGCCACCGGGCGGGCCGTGATCATCGACGTCCACTCCTACCCCACCGCACCCCTGCCCTACGAACTTCACGGCGAGGGCCCCCGGCCGCCGGTCTGCCTGGGCACCGACGCCTTCCACACGCCGGCCGGCCTGCTCGACGCGGCCCTCGAGGCCTTCGCGCCCTGCGGGGAGACGGGACTCGACAGCCCGTTCGCCGGGACGTACGTACCGCTGGAGTTCTTCGGGAAGCGGGCGGAGGTGACGGCACTGATGGTGGAGATCCGCCGGGACACGTACATGACGGAGCCGGGCGGTCCCGCGGGGCCGGGCCTGCGGCACCTCGCCTCGGCCCTGGGGGCCCTGGTGGACGCGGTGTCACGCTGACCGGGCGCGGTCCCGCCCGCCACCCGGTCGTGCGCGGCGTACGGCGCAGGGCCGGCGGTGCCCGGTCCTCGGTACGGCTCAGGTGCGCAGCCACTCCGTCTCGACCACGTCCCCTGCGGTCCGCAGGCGCAGGGCGAACGGGCCGGCGGGCGGGGTGGCGCCGGTGAAGCGGCCCATGTCGTCGGCGACGAGGGAGGAGCCCGGCCGCGGTCCGCCCAGCACCTCGATCCGGGCCGGCTGGGGCGGCAGCAGCTGCCCCATGAGGCCGTGCGCGGTCACCTCGACGTCCACGGTCATCTCGCCCACGCTGAAGGTGAGCATCCGCGGCGGGTCCTCGGCGCCTCTGACCGGGACGGCGTCGACCAGCGAGTCGAAGGTCAGCTCGGCCACCCTGGCGTCCAGGTCGTGCAGCGCGTAGGCGTCCACCGCGATCTGCAGCAGCGCCGGCGGCAGCGGGTCCAGGACCGCGGCGGCCTGCCGGAGTTCCTCCTCCAGCGGGTCGGCGGCGTCCGCGGCGGCGGGATCCGCCGCCCCGGGGTGCTCGTCGAGCGCGCCGTCGCCGGGACCGTCGTCCATCCCGTCCATCCCGTCCATCCCGTTCATGCCGTTCACATCGCCCCCCGCGCCTCGATCCGGGCCCGCAGCCGGCGCAGGCAGCGCTGGCGCAGGGGCCCGATACTGCCCACCGCGATACCGAGCGCGGCGGACACCTCCTGATAGCTGGGCGGCGGCGAGGCGATCAGCACGCGCAGCAACTGCCTGCACCGGTCGCCGAGTTCCTCGAACTCCTGCCACATCCGCCGTACCCGTTCGCTCTGGACCGCGGCTTCCTCGGACTCCAGCAGCGACTGCTCCGGCGTGCCGTCCTCGCTGACCCTGTCCAGAAGCTGCGGGTCGTCCGTCAAGGTCAGCCGGCGCGCGTTCCTGAGCACCTTCAGGCACTCGTGCCGCGCCGTGCTGGCCAGCCAGGCCCCGGTCTTCTCCGGTTCACGGATGCGCCCCAGGTTCTGTGCGAAGCGGAACCAGACCGTCTGGTAGACCTCGTGCGCGTCCGCGTCGGAGAGCCGGTGGGCGCGCACCACGGACCACACCAGGGGGCCCAGTCCCTCCACGATCGCCTTCCAGGCCGCCGCGTCGCCGCCGACGGCGGACTGGACCAACGCGCCGACATCACTACGGTCCACGTCCCCACCCCTCGTGTACGGCACGTCATCGTACGCCGCGGAGGGGACGGTTTTGGACCTCATGTCCGGGCGGAGGGGAGCGCGACCGGCGTGGGACGCCAGGTGGCCGGGACGAGCGCCGGTACGTTCGCCCCGCGCACCTCGGCGACGTCGCCGTTCGCGTCCATCAGCTGCTGCCGGGCCTTGCGCGGGTCGGTCTCGGCCCGCGCGGTCATGTGGGCGGCGACCATGCCGACGACGACGGGGGTGGCGAACGAGGTCCCGCTCCACTGGGCGAGGCCCTCGAACATCACCTGGTCCGGCTTGCCGGAGCCGCCCTCCTCACTGAGGACGCCGGTGTGCCGGGGGTGGCTGCAGGTGCAGGCGTAGCCGAAGCCGTAGCGGCAGGCGTCGTAGGTGGAGTGCTGGTACACGTACGGCACGGGGGTCTCGAAGCCGGTGAGCGCGCTGGTGAGGCGCTCTCCGGGTGCGTAGGCCCTCACCCAGGCGCCGTGGTTGCTGAAGCAGGCGCCGAAGTCGCCGTCGCCCCGCAGGGCGCCGATCGACAGGACGGCGTTCTCGAAGCCGGGGAGGTCGGCGTAGGCGGCGGGCCAGAACGGCGTGGCGCTGGAGTTGTTGCCGGCGGCGGCGACCAGCAGGGTGCGCTGCCGCCTCAGTTCCCGCATGAAGGCGTCGACGCCGAGCAGGCCGTCGGTGCGGCCGTTGGAGGTGCCGGCGGAGAGGCTGATGACGTCGGGCCAGCCGCCTTGGTCGACGGCCTCGAACAGCTTCTCGCCGAACTCGGACTCCAGGATGGCACCGGCGTCGTTCAGGGTGCCGCGGACGGTGATGTCCGTGTGGGGGGCGACGGCCGCGACGAGTCCCGCGATGAACGTGCCGTGACCGCAGTACTGCCTCAGGACGCCGTCCTCCCCGCACTCCTCGACCTGGGCGTCGCCCCGGGTGCGGGCGAGGAGCGGGTAGGACCGGTAGTCGTTCATGAGGCCGGTGTCGATGACGAGCACACCGACGGCGTCGGTGCCGGCGCCGGTGCCGGCGTGTGCGCCGTCGGCGACGGCCGGGTTGGGCTGCGCGTCGGCCCCCACGGGGACGGGCTCGTCACCGGGGCAGGCGTTGACGGCGATCGACACCACGTGGTTGCGGCTGACCAGCCGTCGGCCGGTGCGGCCCTCCGGCTCCCGCAGGGCGCGCAGGGCGCCCGCCACGGCGGGGTCACCGCTGCCGTCGCCCTGCCCGGGGTCGGCGACCTGGATGCGGGTGATGCCCGAGCGGTTGGTCTCCGGACCCGCCCGGCGCACGTGGTCGGCGGTCAGTCCGGCGAAGGTGGTGAAGTGCTGCCGCACGGTGTCCTCGACGAGGCGGGCCTCCTCGCCGTCGCGGGCGAGCACGACGCCCTTCTCGTAGAGGAACTCCCCCGCGTCGTCCGGGCCGATCGCCAGGGGGACGTCGGGCATGGAGCGCTGGATCTGGCTGTACTGCTCACGGAATCGCTGGGGTGCCATGGCGTGTCCTCCACCGGGGCGAGGGCGGCCGGGGCCGCGGGAGCTGTCGTAGAGCGGAGTCGATAGCGGAGTCGATGTCGTCGGGCCGTGCCGCCGTCCGACGGCACCGGTGGAACGGCGCGTCGTGAACCAGAGTCGTGGGAACGGCGTTTGATACAACGTCACACCTGTGGGGCGCGGTTGCGGAGCACTACCATCCATGAGGTGACAGCGGGAAGCGAATCGGTGCTGGAACTGCTGCCGATGGTGTTCGCCGCCCCGGGCGAGGCCCTGGCGGGGGCGGAGAAGGTGCTGGACGGCCGTCCCACGCCGCTGCACGCGTCCGTCGCCCACCAGGTGATCGGCATGTGGCAGCGGGACTTCGGCGACATGCGGCTGGCCCTGACCCATCTGCGGCGGGCCCGTGACTGGGCGGCGCGCGCGGACTCGGCCGAGCGGGAGGCGGACGTCCTGGGCACCCTCGGGGTGGCGTTGGTGCACGCGGGGCGCACTCGGCAGGGCATGGACGCCCTGAGCCGTGGCGTCGCGCGGTGCACCGGGCACACACGCGCGCGCGTGCTGTTCCGGCGTGCGTACGCGTGGTGGGTGCTGGGGCATCACAAGGAGGCGCTGGAGGACGTACGGCGGGCGATCACCGTGCTGCGGCAGGTGGACGACGTGATCTGGACGGCGCGTGCCCTGACCCTGCGCGCGACGGTGCACCTGGCGCTGGGCGCGGTGGAACGGGCCGAGGCCGACTTCACCGCGGCGGAGGCGCTGTGGGACACCACGGGCCAGGAGCACGACAAGGCGGACGCCGTGGAGAGCCGGGGTCTCGCCGCGTTCCGCTCCGGTGACGTCCCGGCGGCGCTCAGGCTGCTGGACGAGGCGGAGGAACGCTACGCCAGGCTCGGCACGCCGACGTTCATGCTCGACATCCGGCGCTGCGAGGTGCTGATGGCGGCGGGACTGGCGTCCGAGGCGCTGGCCGGGGCGGACGCTGCGGTCAAGGCGCTCGACGGGATCGGCGGCCAGTCCACCCGCAAGGCGGAGTTGCTGCTGGCCGCCGCGCGGGCGGCCCGGCTGACGGACGACCCGCAGACGGCGATCGCCCGCGCGGCGCTCGCCGTACGGCTGTTCGCGGGGCAGCGGCGCACCTGGTGGGAGACGCACGCGCGGCTGGTGCTGATCGAGGCGCGGCACTCGGCCGGACGCGGTTCGGGGCGGCTGGTGGCGGAGGCGGCCGCGGTGGCCGACCGGCTGGCCGCGCTGGGCGCGCCGACGGCGCCGGAGGCGTCGCTGCTCGCGGGCCGGATCGCGCTGGACCTCGGCTGGACGGCGGACGCCGAGCGGCATCTGGCGGTCGCCGCCCGCAGCAGACGCAGCGGGCCTCCGCTCGCGCGGCTGACGGGCTGGGCGGCGCAGGCGTTGCGGGCGCAGGCGGCCGGGTCCGCGCGGGGGGTGCTGGAGGCCTGCCGGCGGGGGCTCGACGTGCTCGACGACCACCGGACGACGCTGGGCGCGTCGGAGCTGCGGGCCCGTGCCACCGCGCAGGGCGCTGAGCTGGCCGCCCTGGCACAGCGGGCGAGCCTGGTCTCGGGCGGGCCGCGGCGGCTGCTGGTGTGGAGCGAGCGCTGGCGGGCCACCGCGCTGTCCACGCCGCCCACCCGGCCCCCTGCCGACCCGGCGCTGCTCAGCGGTATGACGGCCTACCGGGAGATCGCCGCCCGCGCGGAACAGGCGCGGAGGGACGGCAGGACCGTACCGGCGCTGGAGCGGGAACAGCGGCGCCTGGAGCGGGAGATCCGCTCCCGCACCCTGCACGTGCGCGGCACGGCGACCGACGGCCGGGGACGGTTCGACGTCGGGGACAGGTTCGACGTCGGCAGGCTGCTGCGGCGGCTGAGCGACGGTGGTGACGTCCTGCTGGTGGAACTCGCCGTGCTCGACGGGCGGGTGCAGGTGCTGCTGTGCGGGCAGGGGCGGGTACGGCGGTTCGAGGCGGGGCGGCTGGCCGCGGCGGAGACCGAGGCCGAGCATGTGCAGGCCGGGCTGCGGCGCCTGGCCCATCCGGGAGCTCAGGCACGGCTGCCGGTGGTGGAGGCCGCGGGCGGGCGGCTGGAGGAGCTGCTGCTGGGTCCGGCGGCGGCGCATCTGGGCACCGGTCCGTTGGTGGTCGTACCACCGGGGCGGCTGCACCGGGTGCCGTGGGCGCTGCTGCCGTCGCTGCGGGACCGGGTGTTCAGTGTGTCGCCGTCGGCGAGCGGCTGGCTGCGCGCGCGGGAGACCGCGCCGCCGCCCGGGGGCCGCCAGGTGCTGGTGCGCGGCCCCGGGCTCGCGACGGGCGGCGCGGAGGTGGCGGAGCTCGCCGGCCGGTACGGCGGGGCGCACGTCCTGGAGGGGGACGAAGCGAGAGTGGAGCGGGTCCTGGAGGAACTGGACGGGGCCGAGCTGGCACACATCGCCGCGCACGGCGAGTTCCGTGCGGACGGCCCCCTGTTCTCCTCGCTGCGGATGGCCGACGGGCCGCTGATCGTGCACGACTTCGAGCGGCTCGGCCGCAGCCCGTACCGGATCATCCTCTCCTGCTGCGACACCGCGCGGTTCGCCAGCGTGGGCGCGGACGAACTCCTGGGCCTGGTCACGGCGTTGCTTCCGCTCGGTACCGCGGGCGTGGTGGCGTGCAGTGCGCCCGTCAACGACGCCGCGGTGGTGCCGTTGATGCTCGCGCTGCACAAGGGGCTCGACGCGGGCCTTTCCCTGGCGGAGGCCCTGCGCGACGCGCGGGCCTGTCTGCCGGGCGACGCGGTGCACCGGGCCACCGGGTGGTCGTTCTCGGCGTTCGGCGCGGCCTGAGCGGAGTTCTCGAAGGCCGGGTACGAGGGTCAGACGGGCTCGAGGGTCAGACGGGCCGGGCCTCCCGGGGTTCGGCCGGCCGGGGCTCCGTCAGGCCTGATGCGGCCGACCGGGGTTCCGTCGGCCGGAGTTCCGTCAGCCGGGGCAGGGCGGTGCGGCCGCTCGCGCCGAGGCGGGTGTAGGCGCTGTACAGGTGGTTGCCGACGGTCCGGACGGACAGGGTGAGGCGTTCGGCGATCTGCCGGTTGCTGAGGCCGGTGGCGGCGAGGGCGACGATCTGCCTCTGCCGTGCGGTGAGTTCGCCCAGTACCAGCCCCGCGAGCGCGGGGGTGCGGGCGCCCTGGCAGCGGCGGGCGAGGGTGATGGCTCGGGTGCGTGCGGTGCGGGCGGCACCCGGGTCGCGGTGGGCGGCGGCGGCCTGCGCGTAGGCCTCGGCCGCGAACAGCAGGAAGCCGCGCTGCTCCAGTTGCCCTGCCGCGCGGTCCAGGGCGGGACCGTCGGCCTGCGCGAGGGCGTCGGCATGGTCGGCGAAGACACCGGTGAGCCGCCCGGCGGCGCGTTCGGGGGTGCCCAGGCGGACGGCTTCGTAGGGGTCGTGGCAGGGGTGGCCCAGGTGGGGGGCACCGGGGGCGTTCCGCATCCTTGTCGTGCCACCCGACTGTGCTTCGGCGAGGGCGAGTTCGGCTTGGCAGGAGGGGCCGGAGGGTGTCGTACGCAGTCCCTCGCGGGCCCATGCGGCAGCCTCCCGCACCTCGCCCCGCAGCCGCGCGAGCCGGGCCCGCAGCGCCGCGTACTCGGCGGGCACCGGGGCGCCCTCCGCCACCAGCCGGTCCCCCACGGGCGCCGGGGCCGTCCGGACGTCGTCCTGTTCGATCAGCGCGGTGAGGGCGGCGGACTCGGCGGCCAGGGCGGCTCCGTACTCCTCGGGGGCGCGGGCCAGCCGTCGCGCCCGCAGTCTGCCGGCCGCGGCCCGCAGGACGGAGCCGTGCAGGGCGTGGGCCAGGCGGAGCATCCCCTGATCGTCGACGTGGACCAGTCCGTCGCCCTCAAGGCGTTCGAGCGCGGCGAGGTCGAGACCGTCCGGGCCCTGCGGGTTCACCGGCAACGGTTCGGCGAAGGCGAGGCGGTCGAGCGTCTCGCGCTCGCCGGGGCCGGTACGGGCGAACAGGCGGGCGGTGCGTTCGCGGACGGCCGGGGTGAGCGGCACCGGGCCGCGCCAGGCCCACTCGGCGGTGCCCGGTACGCGGGTGAGCCGCCCGTGTTCCCGCAGCGCGCCGAGGAGTTCGCGCAGCAGCCGCAGGTCACCGCCGGCGAGGCGGTGCAGCCGGTCGACGGTGAGCGGCTCCAGGGGCCGACCGTCCGGGTCCGCCGCGACCAGCGGTGCGCTCTCCTCGCGGGGCAGTGGCTCCAGGGCCAGTCGGGGCAGCAGTTCACCGGTCCACAGCCGGGACACCGCGGCGGGTACGGGGGCCCCGTCGGTGACGACGACCAGCAGCCGGGTGTCCGGCCGTACGGCGAGTTGGTGGACCAGGGCGGCGGAGGAGTCGTCGAGCAGATGGGCGTCGTCGACCAGCAAGGCCCTTGCTCCGGAAAGGAGCCGGACCGCGCGGTGCAGGGTGACCGATTCCGGCAGCAGCGGGGCGAAGGCGGCGAACGGCATCCGGTGGGCCTGCGGGGTTCCCGCGACCCCGGCGCAGCCGGTACCGCGGACGGCCTCGGTCACGAGCCGGGTCTTGCCCCACCCCGCCGGCCCGGTCACCACGAGGCCGCGCCGGGCACCGGTCAGCGAGCGCCGTATCAGCCGGAGTTCGTCCTCACGGCCGGTGAACGGCCAGACCGGCAGGGGCTCCGGCGCCACCGCGTCCCTGGCGTACGACGCCTTGTCCCTCTCGTGCTCGTACGGCGTGGTCGTGTTTCCCGGGAAAGTCGTCACGGCAACAGGAGCGGGGATGCTCACCCCTGATACAGGGCGGGTCGAGCAGACCCCGACTCAGGCGCCCAAGGCCCTGCGTGGGGCACCCTGTCGGCCATGCCCCCTCGCTACTGCTCGCTGCCGCGGCAGCCCGCCCCCGCCTTCGCGCCGGGGCTCGCCGCCGAGCGGCTCGGCGCGCTGACGGCCGGGCGGCGGATGTGGGTCAACGGCACCGTGCTGCACTACTTCTTCTTCCACGGCGACCTCGAGGGGTCGGTCATTCCCGTGCCGGGCACCGGCCGGACCCGCTGGGTGTCGTGGGGTGGTGCCGAGAAGCAGCAGGACGTGGTGCGTGCGTGCTTCGCGGAGTGGCAGGACCTCGGGATCGGGCTCACCTTCACCGAGGTCCGCGACCGCTCGGAGGCGGAACTGCGCATCGGCTTCCAGTCCGGCGGCGGCTCCTGGTCGGCCGTGGGCAGGGAGGCGCTCCTGGCCGGTGTGCACGAGCGCACCATGAACTTCGGCTGGGACCTGACCGCGTCCGGGGAGCGCGGGACGGCCCTGCACCAGACAGGGCACGCCCTGGGCATGCTGCACGAGCACCAGAGTCCCCGCGCCGGTCTCCACTGGGACGAGGAGGCCGTGTACGCCGAGCTCGCGGGCCCGCCCAACCACTGGAGCCGGGAGCGGACACATCGCAACATCCTGCGCCAGCTGGACGCGAACGAGGTCAACGGCCCTGTCTGGGACGCCGATTCGATCATGGGGTACGCCTTCGCGCCGGGGCTGATCCTGGAACCGGAGCAGTACCGCGGTGGCGTCCATCCGCCCGGCTCCCTGTCCGCGGCCGACAAGGAGTTCGCCCTCGGCCGGTATCCCCCGGCCGAACGGCCCGGCCCGCCCGCGCTGGTGCCGTTCCGCTCGGTACCGCTGGGCCTCGGCCCCGGCGAACAGGCCGACTTCCGCATCGACCCGGTGGAGACCCGCGCGTACACGGTGGGCACCTTCGGCGACGGCGACCTGGTCGTCGTGCTGTTCGAGGAGCGGGACGGGGAGCCCCGCTACCTCGCCGGGCACGACGACGGAGGGACCCCGCACAACGCGACGCTCGCGGTCCGGCTCGTCAAGGGCCGCCGCTACTTCGTCCGGATCCGCCTGTACTCCGCACGGGGTTCGGGCGAGACGGCGGTCATGTGCTGGTAGCAGCACCGGGCCGCTGCGACGGACGCCACGACCACTGTCCGGCGCCGGGGGAGCGGTCGGACGTCGGTCACCTTCGGGGGAGGGTGGCCGGCGCCCGGCCCACGCCACCCGCCGGCCCCACGGGACCGGACACGCCTTTGCGGGGAGCGGCGGTCGGCAGGGGCGCTCAGTAAGGGCGGTCGCCGGCGATGGCGACGCGCTCGGCGACCCGGCGCCCGCTGCCGTAGTCGTTGACGGCGTAGTGCTGGGTGGCGCGGTTGTCCCAGAAGGCGATGTCCCCCGGCTGCCAGCGAAAGCGCACCTGGAACTCCGGAACGTGCGCCTGCTGGAAGAGGTACCGCAGCAGCCGGTCGCTCTCGTCGCGGGTCATCCCCGTGATGTGGGTGGTGAAGGAGGTGTTCACGAACAGCATGCGCCGCCCGGTCTCGGGGTGGGTGCGCACGACCGGGTGCTCCACGGGCGGGAACCGGTCCTGATGGGGGATCAGCCGCTCGGGCCCGTAGAACCTGGCGAAGCCGGGGATGAAGTCGTGCACGGCCCGGGCGCCCTCGATGCGGTCCTTCACCTCCTGGGGAAGGTTGTCGTAGGCGGCCGCCATGTCCGCCCACATGGTGTCCCCGCCGAACGGGGGCACCTCGCGCACCTGGAGGACGGCGCCGAGCGCGGGCCGCTCCCGGAAGGTGACGTCGGCGTGCCAGACGTTCTCGTAGGTCGGGGTGGCCGGGTCACGCTTGTCGAAGCGGACGACGTCCTCGGTGGAACCGGTGGCGAGCAGCGGGTTCGTCTCCAGCTCGCCCCAGTGGCCGGCGAAGGCGCGCTGCTGGTCGGAGGTGAGGTGCTGGCCGCGGAAGAACAGCACCTTCCACTCCAGCAGGGCCCGGTTGAGTTCCTCGTGAAGCCCGGGGCCGAGCGGGCGTGCGAGGTCGACGCCCTTGATCTCGGCGCCGATCGTGCGCGCCTGCGGGACGACGTCGAACCGTTCGTAGGGGCGTTCCTGCTGCCCCTCGGGCAGCCGGCGCAGTGTGCGCCGTCCCTCGTGCATCCCGTCCTGCGGGATGCGCGCTTCGCGCAGGCCGACGGCCGGACCAGCGTGCGTGACGGTCATGAAGTGCTCCTTCTCGTGTCTGCGCTTCGCCGCGGTGTCCGGCGTCCGCGGGAGACGGGCGTGCGGACGGCCTTGGAAACGGCCGGGACGGCCGGGGCGGTGATGTCCGGGGCGTCCGCCGCAAGGACGGGAGCGCGGTCCGGTTTCAGGGTCGGGGTGCGTCGAGCCTGCGGCTCAAAGGCAGCCGGTTATCGACCGGAGCGTTCACAGCCGATTCGGTCCGGGACGCGCAGAGGCCCCGTCGTCGTGTTGAACCGGTGTGTGGTCACGGCACTGATTGTGGGATCCGCGCCGCACTCTGTCAACGGGGCGTCACCGGGAGGAAACGGCGGACGCGTGGAGGCCCGGCGTCACCGGGGTCCGCCCCGCCCCGTGCGGGGTGGTCCACCCCTGCCGGAACGCCGGCCTGCGCGGAGCCGGTGGGCCGGTGCGGCGCTCCGGTTGCGGCTCGCCTCATGGCCCGTCCCGACCGGCCAGGCAGCAGTCACCGCATTTCGAGCCGTTCGGTGCACGGTAGTAGAGGCAGCAACTGCGGCGCCGGAACGTGAGATCGGGCCCGGTGATCGTTCCCGTGCCCGCGAGCCGTCCGGTACCCAGCAGCTCGGTCGTGAGGCCGGTCAGCGGCTCGCGCAGCCCGGGGCGGGCCCTCAGCAGGGCATGGGCCGCCCCGACGAGTGCGGAGGCGGCGTTCCCGTCCAGCAGGCGCGGAGCGATCCTGACGCGGAGTCCGGCCGCGAGCCCTCGCAGATGGCCCATCACCTGCTCGTTGAGGGCGAGAGCGGGTTCGGGCAGCCGCTCGGCGTGCCAGCCGGCGGGGCGGGGCAGCCGGAGGGCCGGTCCGTCGTCGGCACGCTGCAGTTCCGTCAGGTCCGGGACGATCCCGTGCAGCAGTGCGCAAGCGAGGGCGGGGGACCACAGGCGTGCCGCGTGTCCGAGGTGGGCGATGGACACGTCGATCCGCGGTTCGCGGGTGTGGTGCCGGTGCGCCACGGCCTCGGCCAGGTCGGTGAAGCCCCTCGCATAGGAGTGGTCGAGCGGATGCCAGCCCTCGTCCCGGCCACCGACGTGCACGGCGAAGAAACCGCCGAGGGCCGCCACGTCCTGGAGAGCCGCGGCGACGGCCCCGGCAGAGGCCCGGGCATGTTCGGTCATGTCGGGGCGCTTCCTTTCCGGCGGGTGTACCGGCGCAGGGCCGGTGAGGGGGCGAGCGCGGTCTCAGGAAGCCGTACGCCGTCGCGGCGGCGTGATGGCGTACAGGTCGAGGATGTCCGGTGGGGGCACTACGCCGGGTCCGCCGGCGCGTGCCCAGGCGGCGATGTCCTCGGTGGCGTCCGGGTCGTTGACCAGTCCGAGCCAGACGGGCCGGGCGCCGGCGGCCCGGCCCGCCGCGGAGGGCTGGACGACGATGACGTTGGCCTGTTCGCACACGTCCAGGCACGCGGACACCCGTACCGGTACCTCCGCGCGCAGGCGCGCCGTCTGCGCCGCGTGGTCGACACCGGTCACCTTCGGGCTGCCACAGCAGCAGTCCCTGCACACGACCACTCGGCAGGGCGCCGGGGCGGGCTCCGAGGCCGCGACGTCGACGGACGTCGCTTCGGCCCTGCTCACGCCGTCAGGCATGCGGCATCGTTCCTCTCTTCCGGGGAGATCCGCCCCGGTGACACGTCGAGGAGGCGACCGCGTGAGTCTCCTGGCTCTCGGGTCGATGCGCGCTCCGCGCCTTCCCACCCTGGTGCGGGCAGTGGTCATGTGCGGGGCTCGCTCGCCGATCACAGTGGCGGGACCGCGCCGGATTCACACCGGCTTCCTCGTTCCGCCGTCGCCTTGTCGTCGGCCATCATGGCATCGCGCGGGCTCTCGCACCACGGTGGCCTCCGTCCTCGTCCCCGAGGTGGCCGGCCGGGCGGACAGGGCGTGCGCGGTGCTCACGGAATCGGGCCGGGCCAAACGCGCGGTGCGCGTCGGGTCGTCGGGGTCGTGCGCGGACGGGAACGTCATTCCGTCTCTTGGGCGTGCGGTGCCGTCGCGGGCGGCTCGGCCGGACGGTCCCGTCCTCCGTCGCGGCCGGACACCACGACGACAAGGAGTCCGACGACGGCCGCTGCGGCTGCGAGCCGTCCACCCGCCCGCGCCGCCCAGGCCGGCCGGCCCACCCCCCCGCGTCCCCGGGGCGTGCCCAGTTGCTCGGCCCTGCGGGCCGGCCGCAGCAACCGGAGCAGCAGGAGTACCGCGACCGGCAGCTGCAGCAGCCAGAGCACGGTGCGCGGCCACCCCCCGTACCAGACGTTGGTCCCGTACAGCAGGGTGTGCCACACGCTCAGCACGTACACGACGACGACGAACCGGTGCAGCCGTCGCCAGGCGTTCGCTCCGATGCGGTGCCGGACGTAGAACAACAGGCCCAGGGGGATCGCCAGATACAGGGCGCCCTGGCCGAGCGGGATGGCGACCCTGCCGGTCCCGGAGTCGTACCAGCCCGGCACGAAGCTGTCCGCGAAGCCCGCCCACAGCCGCTCGGCCCAGCCCGACTCCGCCTCGTAGCGGACGAGTTCCGCCGCGAACATCAGCGCGTGCGCGAGCATCAGGGCCATCGTGGTCAGGCTCGTGGTGCGGTGCCAGCGTTCCAGCACCCGCCGGGAGACCGGCAGCCGGGCGGGACGCGGTCCGGACAGCAGCAGTCCGAGCATCACCGTGCCCCACGCCCACAGCAGGCCCGACCACCCGAACGCCTGGCTGAGCAGGTACATCCAGTAGGTACCGGCGTCGGCCATGAACGGCATGACCGCGACCGTGTCGGAATCGCCCGAGCCCACACGCACGTACAGGAACACGAACACGGCCGCCGTGACCACCACCGCCGCGGTGGCGTCGGGCAGCGCGGAGCGCAGATCACCCCGCAGGGCGACACGGTCGGCGGGCGGGCGTTCTCGTCCCGGCCGGGCGGCGGTCCCGTCTTCGTCCGGATTCGCGTCTGACAGCATCGGGGCCTCCCGGGCACTGGCACCGCAGGGTTGGTGCGCGTGTGTCGTGGGGCAACCAGTCTGGCTGAGGGGACGGCACATCACCGATACCCGATCCGGCCAGAGCCCGGAGCGACGGCGAAGGCCGGCAGCTCACCGGTCCGCTGCGGGCCGCCGTCCCCGGCTCCTCACCGGGCCCGGTGGGCACCGCGGATCCGCCACCGCCGCACAGCCCGCGCGCGCAACCGCCCGGCTCCCCCGCCCCGGCTGCCGCACCACTCGCATTCAGGACAACCGCCGTTCCCCCACTGTCGCCGGGGCGCGGGTGCCTCTACGCTGATCCGCGCAGCCGGTTCGCGCCGCCCGTCCGCCCGGACGTCCGGTGGCGCGACGCAAGAGGGAACCCGGTGGGAATCCGGGACTGTCCCGCAGCGGTGAGTGGGAACGAACGCCGTCAAACGACACTGGGCCCGTGCCAGGGCCGGGGAAGTGACGGCCGGTAGGTGTCCGCGGATGTCCGGCGGGCGCGCCCACGAGTCCGAAAACCTGCCGCTGCGCCCGTGCGTCATGCGCGGGCTGTGCACGGTGACCTCGTGGACTGGGTCGGCGGTGCGGACGTCGCACGGCTTGCGTGTGACCGCGCCTCCTTCCCTTCCGGTGTGCAGGGCTCGGGACGGAGGAGAACGCGTGCGTGACCCAGCGAGCGCCCACCGGCTGTGCCGGTTCACGAACGCCTCGCCGCCCGGCGGACCGCGACGGGCCGGGCCGGCCCCGGCCGTGCGCGACCGGGGGGAACAGGGGCCGCCGGGCCGCGGCACCCTGTCCGGTGTCTGCCACGGCACCCTGGGCGAGCTGTACCAGGGACCGCTGCGGGCAGGTGCCGATCCGGACATCGCGGTGGTGTCCTTTCCCGTGAACCTCCACTCCTGGGTGTACTTCACCCCGGGGGCTGCGGCCGGTCCGCCGCAGCCACCACCGCTCGGCGAGAAGGCGGTGGCCGCGGCCCGGCTCTTCCTGGAGCACTACGGCCTCACCCTGCCGCCGGGCGAGTGGAGCGCGTACTCCGACCTGCGGGTGGGCGTGGGAATGGCCAGTTCGACCGCGGACATCGTGGCCACCCTGCGCTGCCTCTTCCACGTTTTCTCTCTGCCCTGTGACGGGGACGTGGTGCTCGGGATCCTGGCGGCGATCGAACGCACCGACAGCGTCTTCCTGGACGAGTTCGCGCTGCACCTCAGCGGCCGGCACCGGGTGGTGAGGAGGCTGGGCACGGACGTCGGCTTCCACACCGCCTTCGTCACCGAGCCCGGCACCGTGGACACCCATGCCGTCACCGGACGACTGCTTGAGCACTACCGGCGACGCGGGGAGGAGTACGAGCGGTGCCTGACCGACCTCCTCAAGGGCTTCTCCTCGGGCGACCCGGCCGCCGTCGCCCGTGCGGCGACCGTCAGCGCCACGTTATCCCAGGATGTGCTGCCCAAGGCGGCTTTCGGCAGCCTCCTCGCCCACCGCGAGCGGTTCGGCGCCGACGGGGTCTTCGTCGCGCACACCGGCTGTCTGATCGGCTACCTCTTCACCCGGCGCCTGGACGCCGACGTCAAGTCCGAACTGTCCGCGTTCTTCCACTCGCTCGGCCACCAGTGCTCATTCGCCCAAGGAGGCTACGGGTGATCCACCCCCACATCGCCGACGCCCTGAAAATTCCGGACCTGGTACGGCTCGCCGACGGAGTGGTCCTGCTCCGGTTCGAGTCCATGAAGATCTACTCGGCGCTCACCGCCGTGCGTCACCTGCTCGAGCAGGGCACGGTCCGACCGGGGCAGACCCTGATCGACAGTTCCAGCGGCATCTACGCCTACGCGCTGGCACTGGCCTGCCACCGGTACGGCATGCGGTGTCACATCGTCGCGTCCACCACCGTCGACGCCACCACGCTCGCCCAGCTGGAGATTCTCGGCGCCACCGTCGAACAGGTCCGGCCCTCACGGGATCTCGGACTCGACCAGGAGTTCCGGGTGCGCCGGGTGCGCGAGATGCTCGCCGGGCGCCCCGACCTCCACTGGATGCGCCAGTACCACGACGACGTCCACTACCTCGGCTACCACGAGGTCGCCGACCGGATCGCGGCGGCGTTTCCGGGCACCGCGCTGACCGTGGTCGGCGGGGTGGGGTCGGGAGCGTCGACGGGCGGCATCGTGGAACGTCTGCGGGTCACGGACCCCTCTGTCCGGCTGGTGGGCGTCCAGCCCTTCGGCAGCGTCACCTTCGGCAGCCAGGACCACCACGACCCCGAAGCCATCATCGCCGGCATCGGGTCGTCCATCGTCTTCGACAACGTCCGCCACCACCTCTACGACGCCGTGCACTGGATGGACTTCACCCACGCGATGTCCGGCGCGGTCGCCCTGCTGCGCGAGCACGCGGTCTTCGCCGGGCTCTCCACAGGCGCCGGTTACCTGGCCGCGACGCACGAGGCCCGCCGCCGTCCCGACCGGCTGCACCTGGTCGTCGGCGCCGACACCGGACACCGTTACGTCGAGCGCGTCTTCGCCCGGCACACGGAGGCCCAGGACCCCGCCGCGCTGAAACCGGCCGAGGTCCGCGCCCCGGAGGAGATGACCATGCCCTGGTCGAGGATGACGTGGCAGCGCACCGCCTGCCCGGCGCACGGGAAGGAGCGGGCCGTATGACCGTGGTCTGCCTGGAGTCACTGACCTTCGGGCTCGGACACCTGGTGCGCGCCGCCGACACGCTCGGCGAGCGCCTGCTGCTGCTGACCCGGGACCCCTCCTGGTACGCGTACGAACTGGACCGGCTGCCCGCCGACTCCCTCGACGTCCTCGAGACCGACACCTTCGACGTGGAGCGGGTGGCCGGCCTGCTGCACCGGACCCGCGACCTGCGCGGCCTGATCAGTTCCACCGACACCTGGACCCTGGCCGGAGCCGACCTCACCGCCCGCTTCGGCCTGCCCGGCCTCGATCCCGCCGTCCTGCGGCTGACCCGGGACAAGGCTGCCGTACGCGACCGGTTGCACGAGGCCGGGCTCACGCGCGGACGAGCCGTCGAGATCACCGGCTCCGCGGCCGGCACACGGGAACTGCTGCTCAGGGAGGCCGGACTGCCCGCGGTCCTCAAGGACACCGCGGGCACCGGAAGCCAGAACGTCTGGCTGATCCGGACCGTGGGGGAACTGGACGCCGCCCTGGGCGAGGCGGCCGGGCGGCACCTGAAGGGCCGGCTGTTCGCCGAGCCCTACTTCAGCGGCCCGGTGTACAGCGCCGAAACCCTCACCTGGGCGGGCCGCACCCGCCTGCTCGGCGTCGCCAGCAGACTCATGTCACCGGAACCGCACTTCCGTGAGGAGATCACCGCCTTCCCCGTGGCCCTCCCGGAGGACCTGCGGGCGTCGCTGGAGGAGTGGCTCGGTGAGGTGCTGGCCGCCCTGGGGTACACCGACCGCTTCGCACACGTCGAGTTCGTGCTGACCGCCGACGGCCCGGAGGTGGTGGAGGTCAATCCCCGGATCGGCGGCGCGCTGGTCGGCGAGGGCATGTGCCGGGCGCTCGGCATCAACGTGTACGAGGCGATGGTCGAGACCGCTCTCGGCCGCCGGCCCCGCCTGATCGACGCCGCGCCGCCCGGTGGTCCGGCCGTGGCCTTCGTCCTGGGGTACCCGGCCGCACCCGGCGTCTTCACCGGGGTCGCCGGGCTCGACCGCCTGGCGGACATGCCGGGAGCGCCGGCCTGGTACCCGGTCAAGCGGATCGGCGACCCCGTCGAGCACCTGGGCGACAGCCGCGGGTACGCGGGCATCGTCTACGCCGAGGCCGAGACGGCCGAGCTCGCCACACACCGGGCGGTGGCCGCGGCCAACGCCCTGCGCGTGCTCACCCACCCGTTCCCCGACCGCGCCGGACGGAAGGTCTCCGGTGGCTGACCGCACCGCGCGGGAGGCGGGCCCGCGGACCGGGCTGTTCCCGCTCGACGGCCCGCCGCGCTTCCTGCTGCTCAGCTCCTTCCTGATTCCGCTCGGCAGCTTCATGGTCCTGCCGTTCATGTCGGTCTTCCTGCATGAACGGCTCGGTATGAATCTCGGCGCGGTCGGCGCCGTCCTCGCCGTGGCCTCCCTCGTGCAGTTCTCCGGCGGCATCGTGGGCGGGGCGCTGGCGGACCGGATCGGGCTGCGCCGCACGATGCTGTGGGCGCTCCTGGTCCGCACGGCCGGTTTCGTCGGCCTGCTGATGGCGTTGCGCTGGCCGCCGCTGGCTGTCGGCGCGCTGATCCTGACGTGCTGCGGCGCCGCGCTCTACCTGCCGGCCAACAAGGCGTACCTGGTGCACGGCGTGGACGACGAACGTCGTCCGGCGTTCCTGTCGGCGGGCAACGCGGCGCTCAACGCGGGCATGGCCGTGGGCCCTCTGGTCGCCGGGCCGTTCGTACTGTCCTCGCCCGGCTGGCTGTTCGCGGCCGTCACGGCCCTGTTCCTCGCGGTCACGGCGGGCCACGCCCGGCTGCCCGACGCGGACGGGAAAGGGACCTCCACCCCGGACACCGGCCGCAGCGGTCTCCTGGCCGGTGTGGCCGTCGTGCCTTTCGCCGCCAACGCGCTGGCGTTCTACCTCTACTTCCACTTCCAGCACTTCCTGGCGGTGTACGCCGTCGAGCGGGCCTCGAGCGAGTTCTACAGCCTGGTGCTTCTGCTCTGCTTCACGCTGGTCGTCGTCGTGCAGCCCCTCGCCTCCGGCCTGATCCGGCGCACGCCGTACGTCCTCGCCCTGGCCGTCGGTTTCACGGGGCTGGCGGCCGGGCTGGCCCTCCTGGCGATCGGCACCCGTGCGGCACTGCTTGCGGGCGGTGCGCTGATCACCCTGGGCGACATCGTGCTGTTCCTGAAGAACGACCTGGAGGCACTGCGCCGAAGTGCCCGCTCCGACGCCGTGGTCTTCGGTCAGCAGCGGCTGGCCGCGGGCCTGGGCGCCTGCGCGAGCGGTCTGCTGGGCGGGCAACTGTACGGTCTCGGCGAACGGGCCGGGGACACCGGCTCGTTCTGGCTCCTGGCCGCCGCTCAGTGCCTCCTGCTTCCCCTTTTGCTCCTGCCGCTGCGCCACCGCAGGCCACAGCGGCACCTCTCCCACGGAAACGACGAAGGAGCGCTGACGCGGCATGACACGGACGGGTGGGTTCCAGGACGATGACTTCTGGACCGAGTTCCACGACTTCCTCTTCTCCGAGCAGCGCCACCGGCAGGCCGAGGAGCTGCTGGACACCTCTCCCCTGCTGTCCTTCCCGCCCGGATCGCGGGTGCTGGACCTGTGCTGCGGTCCGGGGGTGTTCACCGTGCCGCTCGCCCGCCGCGGTCATGAGGTGACCGGAGTGGACCTCAGCCCGGCCATGCTGGACCGGGCGCGCAAGCGGTCGGCCGACGCCGGCGCCCGGGTCGCCTACGTACGGGCCGACGCGCGCCGGTACGAGGCGCCGGACGGCTTCGACGTCGTCCTCAACATGTTCACGTCGTTCGGGTACTTCGAGGATCCCGACGACAACGTACGCGTGCTGCGCACCATGCACTCCTGCCTGGTCCCGGGCGGCGTCCTGGTCCTGGACCTGGCGGGCAAGGAACTGCTGGCCCGCAGGGTCGCCCCGCCCAAGGTGGTGCGGCGCGGTGACGACCTGATGGTGCAGACCGACACCGTGCTCGACGACTGGGCCCGGTTGCGCAGCGACTGGGTGCTGGTCCGCGGAGAGCGGGTCACGCGGGCCACCCTGGTGTGGTTCGTGTACAGCGCGGTGGAGCTGCGCCGCATGGCCGAGGAGGCGGGCTTCGCCCGCGTGGAGGTCTTCGGCGGTTTCGACGGCCGTCCCTACGACGAGAACGCCGAGCGGCTCGTCCTGCGGGCTGTCCGCGAGACCTGACGGGAGTGGGGGCGTACGGCCGATCCCGTACGCCCTTTCGCCCCCGCCCCAGGGAAACGTAGTATCACGTGGTCATCGCCGCGACGGGAGACAGGAAGCCGGTGCGAATCCGGCACGGTCCCGCCACTGTGACCGGGGAGCGCCCCTCCGACACGCCACTGCGCACCGCGCGGGAAGGCGGGGGGAACGTCGATCCGGGAGTCAGGACACTGGCCTGTCGCGGGCCCGTCCCGAGGAGCGCGGACTCCAGGAGGCTTCACGTGTTTCCCCTGCTCACCCCTGCGCGAAAGCGCCGGTCCCTTCGCACGACGGCCGCGGCGGTCGCGCTGTCGGCGGCCCTGCTGACCGCCGGCTGCGGCTCGTCCGGCGACGGCACCGGCGACGCGGGGGCCACCGCGGCCGCGGCCGAGGGCTTCCCCGTCACCATCGACAACTGCGGTGTGCGCACGACGTACGACGCACCGCCGTCCCGGGTGGTCACCGTCCACCAGCACCCCGCGGAACTGATGCTCGCCCTCGGTCTGAAGGACCGCATGGTGGGCACCGCCTTCCCCGACTCGGCCGTCCTGCCGAACCTGAGGGAGGACTTCGAGGCGATACCGGAACTCGCCGAGAGGGAACCGTCGTTCGAGAAGATCCTCGACACCGGACCCGACTTCGTCTACGGCGGCTACGGCAGCGCCTTCGCCGAGAACGAGGGCCGCTCCCGCCAGGCGTTCGCCGATGCCGGCATCGACACGTACCTCAACCGCGAGTACTGCGGCAAGAAGCAGCTGACGATGGAGGACACCTACGCCGAGATCCGCACCATAGGCCGGATCTTCGACGTGTCCGACCGTGCCGACGAACTGGTCGCCGACCTCCGGGGCAGGGTCGGCGAGGCCGCGTCCGCCGTCGGAGGGGAGCCGGAGGTACCGGTCTTTGTCTACGACAGCGGCGACAAGAGCGCCTTCACCGCGGGCGGCAAGGGCCTGGGCACCGAGCTGATCCGGCTGGCCGGCGGGAGGAACGTCTTCGCCGACCTCGACGAGGTCTTCGGTGACGTCTCCTGGGAACAGGTGGTCGAGCGCCGGCCCGAGGTGATCGCCCTCTACGACTACGCCGGCGCCGGCAGCGTCGAACAGAAGAAGGAGTTCCTGCTCTCCCAGCCCGCCCTCGCCGACGTGCCCGCCGTCGAGAACGAGCGGTTCGTCGTCCTGCCGCTGACCGCGACCCTGATCGGTATCCGGTCGGCGTACGCGGTCGAGGACCTGGCCCGCGGGCTGCATCCGCAGAGCTTCCGGTGACGGGCACCGTCACCGGGGCCCCCGCCGGCCCGGTTTCGGCAAAGGGGCGCGAGGAGGGCCGCACGGCCATGACCGGCGTCCTGCTCGTGCTGGCCGTCCTGCTCGTGGCCTCCGCGACGGCGGGCCTGGCCATCGGTTCGGTCCGGGTACCGCCCGGCCAGGTCTGGGGCATCGTGACGCACGCGCTGGGCGCCGACTGGACGCGGCAGGACTGGTCCGGCGCACGGGAGACCATCGTGCTGGACGTACGGGCGCCGCGCGTCCTGCTCGGGGCCGTGACCGGCGCCGGCCTCGCGGTGGTGGGCACCGCCCTGCAGGCACTGGTCCGCAACCCGCTCGCCGAGCCCTACCTGCTCGGGGTCTCCTCCGGGGCGTCCCTCGGCGCGGTCGCGGTCATCGTCTTCGGGGTCAGCGTCGTCGGCCCCCTCTCCCTGTCCGCCGCCGCGTTCGCCGGTGCGCTCGGCGCGCTGCTGCTCGTCTACTCCACCGCCCGCACCGGCGGACGCATCACCTCGACGCGTCTGGTCCTGTCGGGGGTGGCGATCGCGTCGGTGCTCACCGCCGTGCTCAACCTGCTGCTGCTCACCACCGACCGCGGCAACGAGGCCCGGGCCGTGCTCGCCTGGACCCTTGGCGGCCTCGGTGGCGTCAACTGGGACACTCTGTGGCTGCCGGGGCTGGCGGTGCTGCTGGGGATCGGCGTTCTCCTGGTGCAGGCCCGGAACCTGAACCTGCTGCTGGCCGGTGAGGAGGCGGCGACGACCATGGGGCTGGACGTGGCCCGCTTCCGGGCCCGGATGTTCGTCCTGCTCTCCCTGGTCACAGGCGCCCTGGTCGCGGCGGCCGGCCCGATCGGCTTCGTCGGCCTGATGCTGCCGCACATCGTGCGCCTGTTCGTCGGCGGCGAGCACCGCCGGGTGCTTCCCACGGCCGCGCTCGCCGGGGCGGTCTTCCTGATCTGGGCCGACATCGCCGCCCGCACGGTCGCGGCGCCCCTGGAGATACCGGTCGGTGTGCTCACTGCGCTGTGCGGCGGGCCGTTCTTCCTGTGGCTGATGCGCCGGGACGCCCGGCGGAACACCGACCGAGGAGTGGCATGAGCGCCGCGACCGACCTGTCCGTCGAGGGCGTCACCCTCACCGCCGGTGCACGTCGCCTGGTGCGCGACGTGTCACTGACCGCGTCCGCGGGGCAGGTGGTCGGGCTGGTCGGTCCCAACGGCAGCGGCAAGTCCAGTCTGCTCAGGGCCGTCTACCGCGTGCTGCGCCCCGTCGCGGGGACGGTCCGCGTCGACGGTACCGACGTCCGGTCGATGCCCGCACGGCACCTGGCCCGCACGGTGGCGGCGGTCGTGCAGGACTCGGCCGCGGACTTCGACCTCGCCGTCCGTGAGGTCGTCGCCATGGGCCGCACCCCGCACCAGCGGCTGCTGGCCGGCGACACGGCGGAGGACGCCGCCGTCATCGACGACGCGCTCGCCTCGGTGGATGCCCTCCATCTGGCCGACCGCCGCTTCGACCGGCTCTCGGGCGGCGAACGCCAGCGCGTCCTCATCGCTCGTGCCCTCGCCCAGCGGCCCACCCTGCTCGTACTCGACGAACCGACCAACCACCTGGACATCCGCCACCAGTTGGACGTCCTCGGTGTGCTGCGCCGGCTGCCGGCGACCGTGCTGCTGGCCCTGCACGACCTGAATCTGGCCGCGTACTACTGCGACCGCCTCCATGTCCTGTGCGAAGGCGAGGTCGTGGCCTTCGGCCCGCCCGCCGAGGTCCTCACGTCCCGGCTGCTGGCCGACGTGTACGCGGTCGCGGGCGAGGTGACCGTCCATCCGCGCACGGGCGCCCCCCAGGTGACCTTCCTTCCGGGTGAGCACCGGCGCGACCCCGCGGTGGACGCTCCGCACCGCTGAACCCGCGTCCGCTCCGGCCGGCCCCGAACATGGTCGAGGGCCGGTCTCGGATCTCTCCGAAACCGGCCCTCGACCTGCGACTCGCACGAGTCGGGACGACAGGATTTGAACCTGCGACCCCTTGACCCCCAGTCAAGTGCGCTACCAAGCTGCGCCACGTCCCGATGCGGCCCGCGGGGTGAACCGCGTGATCACGCAGGTCAACCCTACCGCATACGAGGACGCCCCGAAGACGCCGTGCGACGCTCGCCCCGTGGCGGCGAACGACCGGCCGTCAGCCGCGCAGCACCTCGACCACGCCGGCGAGGTGGGCGCGGACGGCCGCCTCGGCCGCCTCCGGGCATCCGGCCCCGAGCACCCCGCTCATGGCCAGGTACCCGGTCGGGGAGTGCCGCGCACGCGTCCCGGCCCGGGCGCCGACGGGAAACGGTGGCGCACCGGTCGGTCGTTGAGCCGGTCCAGCAGGGCCACGGCTGCGCGTTGGCCGGAGAACTCCTGGACGCGGAAGCGGAGTTCCGGGTGGATCCGGGAGGAGGTGGAGGGCTCACCGCCGGCCACGGCCCCGGTCATCGCCGCGCCCGGTGCGGTGAGCCCGCCCGGTTGCGCGTCGTCGGCCGTGGGCCGTGGCGGCGGTCCTGGCCGCGCACAGCCCAGCGAGCACCGTCCGGCACGGGGCGGGGGCGACCGCTTCCTCCACGGTCACCCTCCGCACCCGTGAGCCGCGGTCGCGGATCCGCTCGGCCGGGCCCAGTGCCTCCGGGCCGATGGGCGCGGCCCGGAGGCCGGCCCGGGTCGCCCGGAACCGCTCGGCGAGCCCGTCCCCCACACGGTCGGCCGTTTCGTTCGCTTCCTCGCGGACAGGTACCGCTCGCCCGGCTTCCTCCTTGACACCCTCACCCGTACACACTCAAGGTTTGTCTGGACAATGCTGGACGGAACAGGGAACGGTCCGGTCACGGAACGGTCCGGGGAAGGGTTCTCATGGTGGATACGCTCGGTGTCGCCGTCATCGGATTCGGCTGGATGGGGCGGGTGCACACCCAGGCGTACGCGCGTGTGCCGCACCACTACCCGCGGCTCGCCCTGCGCCCGGAGCTGGTCACGGTCGCCGAGGAGGTGCCGGGCCGGGCCGAGGAGGCCGCCGCGCAGTTCGGGTTCGCCCGCACCACCCGCGACTGGCGTGACGTGGCCGCGGACCCGCGGGTCCGGGCGGTCAGCATCACGGCCCCGAACTTCCTGCACCGTGAGATCGGCGTCGTGATGGCCGAGGCCGGCAAGCACATCTGGATCGAGAAGCCGGTCGGTCTCACCGTCGAGGACGCCCGCGCGGTGTCGGACGCCGTCGCCAAGGCCGGCGTCCGCAGCGCGGTGGGCTTCAACTACCGCAACGCGCCGGCCGTCGAGGCGGCCCGTGCCCTGATCGCCGACGGCGACATCGGCACCGTCACCCATGTCCGCATCCGTCTGTTCAGCGACTACGCCGCCCACCCCGAGTCCGCCCTGACCTGGCGCTACGAGCGGGAGCGCGGGGGCAGCGGAGTGCTCGGCGACCTGGCCTCGCACGGCGCCGACCTGGCCCGCTTCCTGCTCGGCGACATCGCCTCGCTGACCGCGGACACGGCGATCTTCCTGCCCGAGCGGGCCCGCCCGGCCGGTGCCACGGCGGGCCACGCCCGCGCCAGTGGCGGCGCACCAGGCGCGGTGGAGAACGAGGACTACGTCAACTGCCTGCTGCGCTTCGCCTCCGGCGCGCGCGGTGTGCTGGAGGCCTGCCGGGTCTCGGTCGGCGAGCAGAACAACTACGGCTTCGAGGTGCACGGCACCAAGGGCGCCGTCTTCTGGGACTTCCGCCGGATGAACGAACTCGGCGTCAGCCGCGGCACCGCCTACCAGGACCAGCCGGTGAGCACGGTCCACGTCGGTCCGGGCGACGGCGAGTTCGGCGCGTTCCAGCCGGGCGCGGCGAACGCGATGGGCTACGACGACCTGAAGGTGATCGAGGCCCACCGTTTCCTGCGCTCCGTCGCCGAGGACGCCGAGTACGGCGCCACGCTCACCGACGCCGTGCGCAGCGCGGCCGTACTGGACGCGATGGTGCGCTCGGCCGAAAGCGGCGCGTGGGTCAACGTACCTTCGTCGTAGGGGCGTGGGTGGGCATGTTGTAGGGCGTGACCACCTGGATCGGGGACGGCGGGGTGGGGCCGGCCGGCGGCAGGGCGCCGTGCGCGCGCATCACGATGTGGCAGGCCTCGCGCAGGTCCTGGCGCAGGTCGTGGTGGAGCACCGCGGACAGCCGGTGCTCGCGCAGCAGCCGGGTGTTGTCGTGGTCGAGGTCGTGGGCCACGAACACGGCGCACTTCCGGCCGGCGTCCTCGAAGGCGCGCAGGGTCGCGATGTTGCCGCCGCCGATGGAGTAGACGGCGCGGATGTCCGGGTCGCGGTCCAGGGCGGTCCTCACCAGGTCGTACTGGGTGGCGTCCAGGCCCTGGCCCTCGGCGATCTCGACGAGCGTGCGCCGGGGGTGGCGGGCACGCATGGCGCTGCGGAAGCCCATCTCGCGCTCCTCCTCGTTGCGGAAGGATCCGCTGCTGAGGCTGGTGAGCACGTTGCCGGGCCGCTCCCCCAGCCACTGGCCCACGAGGTACGCGGCGGTGGCGCCGGCCGCCCGGTTGTCACTGCCGACGCAGCCGACGCGGGCGCTGGTGGGCAGGTCGGTCACCAGGGTCACCACCGGGATGCCCGCCGCGGCGAGCCGTCCGACGGCGTCGGTGACCCCGGGGACGTCCGGCGCCTTGAGGATCACCCCCTGCGAGCCGCGCCGGGCTATCCGGTCGAGGACGCCGGTCAGTCCGTCGGCGGGTCCGGTCTCGCGGAAGTGGAAGCGGGAGCGGACCACCGCCGGGTGCAGTGCGGGGAGTTCGGCCTCCAGGGCGGCCCGGACGGCGGTGGAGAACCGCTCGGGCGACTGCATCACGATGTCCACCATGAACGTACGGCCGACCAGCCGGACCTGGGTGCGCTGCCGGTCCAGGTCGGCGATCGCCCGGCGCACCTCCTGCGCGGTGCTGTCCCGCACCCCGCCCCGGCCGTTGAGCACCCGGTCGACCGTGGCCTCGCTCAGCCCCGCCTGACGTGCGATTTCCCTGATCGGGAAGGGGTGGCCCATACGACCGGCTCCTGGGGCTCCTGAGGGGTTTTTGATGGCTGACTGCTGGTTGTTCGAAGGCTTTGTACTGACAAGAATGACAGTGCCGCGTCCCCCGCGACCCGAAACGTGACCCGAAAGGACGACCATGTCCTTCTCCACCGCCTCCACCCCGGTCCAGCCGTCCGCCGACGCCCCCGCGCAGGCAGCGGAGCGGCGGCCCTGGCTGTCCGGGCAGGACTGCGACCTGGACGCCTTCCACGCCCTGGTCGAGCGGACCACGGACCTCGCCGCCCACCCGCACGCCGCCGCAGTGGAGCAGAACGTGCTGCTCTACGACGCCGACCGGCTCGCCCTCGCCGACCGGCGCGAGGTCCAGGCCGAGCTGGTGCGCGCCCTCGCCGACGGCCCCGGCGTCGTGGTCGTCCGGGGCGCCTTCCCCGACCCGGCGGTCGTGGACCGGGCCACCGCCGTGTTCGACGCCCTGATCGCCGGGCAGCGCGCCACGGGCGCCACCGCCGGCGACCACTTCGCCAAGCCGGGCGCCAACGACCGGGTGTGGAACGCCCTGGAGAAGACCGCCCTCTACGACCCGCAGGCCTTCGCCGACTACTACGCCAACGACGTGATCGCGCTGGTGTCCGCGGCCTGGCTCGGCCCCGGCTACCAGGTCACCTCCCAGGTGAACGTGGTCAACCCGGGCGGCGCGGCCCAGACCGTGCACCGCGACTACCACCTCGGCTTCCTCTCCGACGAGGCCGCCGCCGCCTACCCGGCGCACGTGCACCGCCTCTCCCCCGCGCTCACGCTGCAGGGCGCGGTCGCGCACTGCGACATGCCCGTCGAGTCCGGGCCCACGCTGTACCTGCCGCACTCGCAGAAGTACGGGCCCGGTTACCTCGCCTGGCGGCTCCCCGAGTTCCAGGCGTACTTCGAGGAGCACCACGTACAGCTGCCGCTGGCCAAGGGCGACGCGGTCTTCTTCAACCCGGCGCTGTTCCACGCCGCCGGCGCCAACCGCTCGGCGGACGTCCGGCGCATGGCCAACCTGCTCCAGGTGTCCTCCGCGTTCGGGCGGGCCATGGAGACGGTGGACCGCGAGACCGTGACGGGTGCCGTCTACCCGGTGCTGCTCAAGAGCCGGGCGGAGGGCGTCGGCGAGCAGTGGCAGGAGAACGTGATCGCGGCGAGCGCGGAGGGCTACCCCTTCCCCACCAACCTCGACAACGACCCGCCCGTCGAGGGCCTGGCCCCGCCCTCGCAGGCGGACCTCGTACGGCGGGCACTGCGCGAGAACTGGACCGTGCGCACCCTGCGGGAGGCGCTGCGGGCCGGCGCCGGACGGCGTGAGAGCTGAAGGGAACCGGAACACGGCCATGGGACTTCTCGACGACAAGGTCGTCCTCGTCAACGGCGGCAGCCAGGGTGTCGGCGCCGCCGTCACGCGGGCCGCGGTCCGCGAGGGGGCGGCCGTGGCCGTCACCGGGCGGCGGTCCGAACCCGGTGAGGCCCTCGTGGCGGAGCTGACCGCCGCGGGCGGCAGGGCGGTGTTCGTCCGCGCCGACCTGGCCGACGCCGAGCAGGCCAGGGGTTCCGTCGCCGAGGCCGTACGGGCGTACGGCCGGGTCGACTGCCTGGTCAACTCGGCGGGGCTGACCTCGCGCGGAACCCTGCTGGACACCACACCCGAGCTGTTCGACCAGCACATCGCGATCAACCTCAGGGCACCGTTCTTCGCCATGCAGGCCGCCGTCGCGGACATGGTGCGGCGCGAGGAGCCCGGCACGATCGTCAACATCATCACCTCGTCGGCGCACGGCGGACAGCCCTTCCTGGCGCCCTACGTCGCCGCGAAGGCCGGACTCGTCGGACTTACTCGCAACGCGGCGCACGCCCACCGGTGGGACCGGATCCGGATCAACGGGCTGAACATCGGCTGGACCGCCACCGAGGGCGAGGACGCCACCCAGCGCACCTTCCACGGTGCCGGCGACGACTGGCGCGAGCGGGCCGCCGCCCGGCTGCCGATGGGCAGACTGGGCCGGCCGGACGAGATCGCCGACTTCGTGGTCCTGCTGCTGTCCGACCGCTCCGGCGTGGTGACCGGCTCCGTGATCGACTGGGACCAGAACGTCCTCGGCGGCCTCGACTGACTCGACTGGCAGGACAGCACCCGCCACGCCCCGCTCTCTCCCCCACGCAAGACCGCATCCCGCATCCCGCATCCCGCATCCCGCACCCCGCACCCCGCACCCCGCACCCCGCACCCCGCACCCCGCACCCCGCACCCCGCACCCAAGGAGTACCACCCCATGCGCATCGGAATCCTCGGCCTCGGCCGTATCGGCGCCTTCCACGCCGAGACCCTCTCCGGGCTCGACTCCGTCGAGTCACTCGTCGTCTCCGACCCGTTCGCGGACGCCGCGAAGGCCGCCGCCGAGCGCTTCGACGCCGAGGTCGCGGACTCCCCCGAGGCCGTGCTCGCCGCCGGCGTGGACGGCGTGGTGATCGCCGCGGCGACCGACGCCCACCCCGGGCTGATCCTCGCCTGTGTCGAGGCGGGCGTCCCCGTGTTCTGCGAGAAGCCGGTGGCCCGCACGATGGCCGAGGGGGTGCGGGTGCTGAAGGCGGTCGAGGGCCGAGGCGTGCCGATCCAGATCGGTTACAACCGGCGCTTCGACGCGGGCTTCGTCGCCGCGCGGGCGGCCGTGCGCAGCGGGGAGCTGGGCAGGCTGCACACCGTGCGCTCGACCACGCTGGACCCGGCGCCGCCGCCGGCCGCGTACATCGCCGCGTCCGGCGGAATCTTCCGTGACTGTTCCGTGCACGACTTCGACATCATCCGCTGGGTGACCGGCCGCGAGGTGACCGAGGTGTACGCGGTCGGCGGCAACCGGGGCGCCGACTACATCAAGGAGGCGGGCGACGCCGACACCACCGGCGCGATCCTCACCCTGGACGACGGCACCATCGCCATGGTCTCCAACAGCCGCCACAACGCCCGGGGGTACGACGTCCGCATGGAGATCCACGGCTTCGCGGACTCCATCGCGGTCGGTCTGGAGGACAAGCTGCCGCTGCGGTCGGTGGAGCCCGGGGTGGCCTTCCCCGCGGGCACCCCGCACGACTTCTTCATGGACCGCTTCACCGCCGCCTACCGCGCCGAACTCACCGCGTTCACCGAGGTCGTGGCCGGTTCCCGGCCGT
Organism: Streptomyces sp. NEAU-W12; assembly: GCF_026242095.1. Classification (NCBI taxonomy): domain Bacteria; kingdom Bacillati; phylum Actinomycetota; class Actinomycetes; order Kitasatosporales; family Streptomycetaceae; genus Streptomyces; species Streptomyces sp. NEAU-W12. The sequence continues at coordinate 54,087 of NZ_JAPJDM010000004.1, read as the reverse complement.
CCCCGTGCACGGTGGCGGACGCCCTGGAGGCGGGCTGGATCGCCGACGCATGCACCCTGTCCCTGCACGGGCACCGCCCCGTGACCGTCGAGGAAGTACGGCAGGCCTGAGCGGCGGTACGCGCCCCCGGGCTCCGGGGGACGGACCACGTGGGGGCCGCCTTCCTGGAGGGCGGCCCCCGCACACCACGTCACCTCACCGGTACAGCGCCGGTTTCTCCGCCAGTTCGACCGGCACGCGGCAGCCCTCCTGGAGGGCCCGGACGCCGGCCTCGCAGACGGCGGCCGCCGCGTAGCCGTCCCAGGCGCCGGGTCCGTCGACCCCGCCCCGGCGGGTGGTGTCGACCCAGGCCCGCAGCTCGTCGTCGTAGGCCTGGGCGAAGCGCTCGGTCCAGTCCTGGGTGATGGTGCCGCCCCAGCGGCCGGCCGTGTGGGTGACCAGGTGGTGGCCGTCGCCGACGCGGGCGGTGCCGCGTTCGCAGACCACCTCGGCCTGGACCTGGTAGCCGAAGCCGCAGTTGACGAAGATCTCGACGTCGCTCAGCGCGCCGCCGTCGGTCTCCAGGACGACGAACTGCGGGTCGCGCAGCCCGTCGGGCGCCCCGGTGGAGGAGTCGGGGGCGAGCACCGTGACCGCCGTGATCTCGTGACCCAACAGCCAGCGGGTGACGTCGACTTCGTGGGAGACGGAGTCGGTGATCAGCATGGAGCTGGTGAAGGACGGCGAACTGGTCACGTTGCGGTGCCGGTTGTGCAGCATCAGGGGGCGGCCCAACCGCCCTGTTCCCAGCAGCGCCTTGAGGCGGACGTACTCGGTGTCGTAGCGGCGCATGAAGCCGACCTGGATCCGGCGGCGGCCGAGTGCCTGTTCGGCTTCGACGACGCGCAGCGCGGAGGCCGCGTCGGGGGTGAGCGGCTTCTCGCACAGGACGGGCAGGTCCAGCTCGAACGCGGCGAGCAGGGCGGCCTCGTGGGCCGGTCCCGGGGAGGCGATGAGCACCGCGTCGACGCCGGCCGCCGCCATCGCGGCGGCCGGGTCGGTGTGCGCGGTGCAGCCGTCGATGCCCGCGGCCACCGCCTTGGCCCGTTCCACGTCGGTGTCGGCGACCGCGGCGACCCGTGCGCCGCTGATCACCCGGTCGATCCGGCGCACGTGGTCCGCGCCCATGCGGCCCGTGCCGATGACGGCGATGCCCAGGGGCTGGTTGCCGTGCACGGCCCCCGCCTCCCTTCCGGGTCGTCCGGCGGCGGTTTCAGGCGCCGCAGGAGCGCAGGAACCTGCGGGTGCGGACCGCGATCGGCAGCGGCTTGTCCGGCTCGCAGGGGTACATGTCCTGCTCGACGATCGCGAACAGGTCCACGTCCAGCTTCTGGGCGGCGGTCAGGACCGCGCCCAGCTCCGGTACTCCGGCGGGCGGTTCACACATCACTCCGCGCTGCACGGCGGGACCGAACGGGATCCCGTTCGCGACCACGTCGGCGAGGATGTCCGGGTCGACCTGCTTGAGGTGCAGGTAGCCGATGCGTTCGCCGTAGGTCTCGATGAGCTTGACGCTGTCGCCACCGCAGTAGGCGTAGTGCCCGGTGTCGAGGCACAGGTTGACCAGGGAGGAGTCGGTGGAGTCGAGGAAGCGCTCGACGTGCTCCTCGGTGTCGATGTGGGTGTCGGCGTGCGGGTGGACGACGATGTCGAGCCCGTAGGTGTCCCGGACCTGGCGGCCGAGGCGTTCCATGCCCTCGGCGAGGTGGCCCCACTGCTCGGTGCTGAGCTCCGGGGGCTCCAGGATCTCGGCGGTCTTGTCGTCGCGCCAGAAGGACGGGATGACGACCAGGTGCTTGGCGTCCATGGCGCGGGTGAGCGAGGCGACCCGGCTGACCTGCTCCCAGGTGGACTCCCACTCGGAGGGGCCGCGGTGCAGTCCGCAGAAGATGGTGCCGGCGGAGACCTTGAGGTCCCGCTTCTCCACCTCGTCGGCCAGGCGGGCCGGGTCGGTCGGGAGGTAGCCGTAGGGGCCGAGTTCGATCCAGGAGTAGCCGGCCTCGGCGACCTCGTCGAGGAAGCGCTGCCAGGGCACCTGCTGCGGGTCGTCGGGGAACCAGACGCCCCAGGAGTCGGGGGCGGAGCCCACCCTGATGCGGTCGAGTGCGACTGCCATGTCAGGACTTTCCTTCCGGGGACGCCACTGCGGGGGCCTGAAGGTCTCCCTCCTCGGGGAGCTCCTCGACGTCGACGCCGCGGACCTGCGCCAGTTCGTGTTTGAGTGCGGCGAGTTCGGTTCCGCCGGCCATGTGGTGGGTGAGTTCCTCCAGGGAGACCTCGCTGCGGGCGGCGGAGAGTTCCGTGGTGCCCAGGCGCAGGACGCTGAAGTGGTCGCCGACCATGTAGGCGTGGTGCGGGTTGTGGGTGATGAAGATGACGCCGAGGCCGCGGTCGCGGGCGGCGGCGATGTACTTCAGTACCACACCGGACTGCTTGACGCCGAGGGCGGCGGTGGGCTCGTCCAGGATGAGGACGCGGGCACCGAAGTAGACGGCGCGGGCGATGGCCACGCACTGGCGCTGGCCGCCGGAGAGGGTGCCGATGGGCTGTTCCAGGTCGTCCAGGACGATGCCCATGTTGCGCAGTTCCTCGTCGGCGGTCCTCTTCATCCGCTCGATGTCGAGACGGCGGACCGGCCAGGGGCCCTTGGTCATCTCCGAGCCGAGGAAGAAGTTGCGCCACACCGGCATCAGCGGGACGACGGCGAGGTCCTGGTAGACGGTGGCGATGCCCTTGTCGAGGGCTTCGCGCGGGGTGGAGAACCGTACCGGGGTGCCGTCGACGAGGAACTCGCCCTCGGTGTGCTGGTGCAGCCCGGAGACGATCTTGATGAGGGTGGACTTCCCGGCGCCGTTGTCGCCGAGCACGCAGGTCACGCGGCCGGGGTGGACGGCCAGGTCGACCCCGTGCAGGGCGCGGATGTTGCCGTAGGACTTGCCGGCCCCGCGGAGTTCGACCAGGGGGTGCTTCCCCTCGGGGGCGGTGTCCTGCAGGACACCGCCGTGGGTGCCGGTCGTGTCGTCGGTCATTGCGGTCACCTCCGGGTCGCCGTGCGCTGGACCCACAGATTGATGAGGACGGCGCCCAGGAGCATCACGCCGAGGAATGCCTTGAACCAGTCCGGGTTCCAGCCGGCGTAGACGATGCCCTGCTGCACCATGCCGAACATGAAGGCGCCGAAGACCGGGCCGATCGCGCTGCCGTAGCCGCCGGTCAGCAGGCAGCCGCCGATCACCGCGGCGGCGATGTAGATGAGCTCCTGGCCCACGCCCTCGCCGGACTGCACGGTGTTGAAGGAGAACAGCTGGTGCATGCCGACGAACCAGGCGCCGAAGCCGACCAGCATGAACAGGGAGATCTTGGTGAACGTCACCGGCACACCGACGGCTCGGGCGCTCTCCTTGTTGCCGCCGACCGCGAAGACCCAGTTGCCGTACCTGGTGCGCAGCAGGACCCAGGAGGCCAGGACCGCGAAGGCCAGCCACCACACGACGGTGATCTTCACCTGGACGCCGCCTACCTCGAAGCTCGAGGCGAAGACGGCCCTGGCCTGCTCGAAGCCGTCCATGTCGCTGATGTCGTCGGTCGCCACGTTCCCGGTGACCAGCTTGGTCACCGCGAGGTTGACGCCCTGCAGGATCAGGAAGGTGCCGAGGGTGACCAGGAAGCTGGGCAGCCCCGTCCTGACCAGGAACCAGCCGTTGAACAGGCCGACGGCGAGGGACACCGCCAGGGCGACGACCACGCCCACCCAGACGTTCATGGACAGCTGGTAGGCGAGCATGCTCGCGGTGAGCGCCGAGGTGACCACGGCGACACCGGCCGACAGGTCGAACTCGCCGCCGATCATCAGCAGCGCGACCGGCAGGGCCATGATCCCGATGGTCGACGACTGGTACAGGATGTTCGCCATCGAGCTGCCGTCCCGCATGGGCGGGGCGGTGATCAGGAAGAAGATCAGCACGGCCAGGGCGCCGAGGAAGACGCCGACCTCGGGCCGGGCCAGCAGTCGCAGCGCCAGCGGGCGCCGCGCGGTGCGGCCGTCGGTCGCCTTCGGGCCGGGGGCCGGCGGTGGGGTCACCGCCGGCTCAGCCTGTCGGGTCATACTCATCACCGGGTGCCCTTCGCGGCGTACCCGGCGACCGCGTCGACGTTGGACTCGTCGACGAACGCGGGGCCGGTCAGCACCGGCTGCTCACCTCCGCCGCTGTAGTTGCCGTTGTTCTCGTAGAGCCACAGGCCGTCGACGGCGAGGTAGCCCTGGAGGTAGGGCTGCTGGTCCACGGCGAACTCGATGTCGCCGGCCTGGATCGCCTTGGTCAGCTCCTTGTTCAGGTCGAAGGTGGCGACCTTCGCCTCGCTGCCGGCGTCGCCGACCGACTGCACCGCGGTCTGCGCGAAGGGGGCGCCGAGGGTGGCGACGTAGTCGATGGAGGAGTCCTGCTTGAGCTTGGCGGTGATGGTCGACTTCACCGACGGCATGTCGGTGCCGTTGACGTTGAGGATCTGGGTCTCGCCCTCGAAGGTCTCCTTCAGACCGTCGCAGCGCTGGGTCAGGCCGACGTTGCCCTGCTCGTGGACGACACAGACGGTGTTCTTGGCGCCGACCTCGTTGAGCTTCTTGCCGAAGGCCTCGCCGGCCACGGACTCGTCCTGGCCGAAGAACTCCAGCAGGCCGAGGTCCCTCCAGTCGCTGAGGCCGGAGTTGAGGCCGACGACGGGTATGCCGGCCTTCTCCGCCTTGGCGAGGACGCTCTTGAGGGCGTCCGGCTTGGCGAGGGTGACGGCGATGCCGTCGACCTTCTGGTCGATCGCGTTCTGCACCAGGTTGGCCTGGTTGCCCGCGTTCGGGTCGGCGGAGTAGATGAGATCGACGTTGTCCTTCGCGGCGGCGGCCTCGGCGCCCTTGCGGACGATGTCCCAGAAGGTGTCGCCGGGCGCCTGGTGGGTCACGAGGGCGACGGTCATCTCGGGCGTGCTCGCCTTGCCGGCCGCCGCGCCGTCGCCACCGCCTTCCTCGGCCTTCTTGCCGCCGGAGCCGCTGGAGCAGCCGGCGAGGGTCAGGGCGGCCGCCGCGGCCACCGCGACGAAGGGCACGATTCTGCGGGGGCGGTGGTGAGAAGAGCGGTCCATCTTGCCTGCACCTCACTGTGCTACGCGGAAAAAGGGGCGGGGGTCCGAGAGTCCTCCCCGGAGCCTCGGACGTCCGGGTCTGTGTCGTCGTGCGAAACAGCTGTCGTGCTGGGACGGGATCAAAGTCCCTGACGCGCACTCTGTCAATACTTTGTTAAGACATCATTTCACTTGCTAGTCCGAATGTAAGTACAAACTATTGACACCGCCGCCCTCCGAGACCTACACCTGAGAGGCGGCAGGTCCCTTGGCTTCCACGCCCCCACCGTGGCAGGGCACCCCGGGACCCGCATCCCCAGCAGTTCGAGGAGCTTCGCTCGATGACCGACTCAGACGCACCACAGTATTTCGACCTGATCACCATGGGCCGCATCGGGGTCGACCTTTACCCACTGGAGACCGGCGTTCCGCTGACAAAGGTCGAAACCTTCGGAAAGTTCCTCGGTGGTTCGGCCGCGAACGTGGCGGTGGCCGCCGCCCGGCTCGGCCGCTCCACGGCCGTGATCACCCGTACGGGAGACGACCCGTTCGGTACCTATCTGCACGAGGCCCTGAGGGACTTCGGCGTCGACGACCGGTGGGTCACCCCGGTCGCCGCGTACCCGACGCCGGTCACCTTCTGCGAGATCTTCCCGCCGGACGACTTCCCCCTGTACTTCTACCGCCGGCCCAAGGCCCCCGACCTGGAGATCCACACCGCCGAGCTGGACCTCGCCGCCGTCCGCGCGGCCGGGATCTTCTGGATCACCGGCACCGGCCTGAGCGAGGAGCCGAGCCGCCGGACGACGCTCGACGCACTCGAGGCACGCGCCGGGACGGGCACCACCGTGTTCGACCTGGACTGGCGCCCGATGTTCTGGCGCGATCCCGACGAGGCCCGCCCCCACTACCGCCAGGCACTGCGGCACGCCACGGTCGCGGTCGGCAACCTCGACGAGTGCGAGGTCGCCACCGGAGTGCGCGAGCCCGAGGCGTGCGCCGAGGCGCTGCTGGCGGCCGGTGTGGAACTCGCCGTGGTCAAGCAGGGCCCCCGGGGCGTGCTCGCCGTGCACCGCGACGGCACCCGCGCACAGGTGCCGCCGGTCCCGGTGGACGTGGTCAACGGCCTCGGCGCGGGCGACGCCTTCGGCGGCTCGCTCTGCCACGGCCTGCTCTCGGGCTGGGACCTGGAGCGCACCATGCGCCACGCCAACGCCGCAGGCGCCCTCGTCGCCTCGCGCCTGGCCTGTTCGTCCGCCATGCCCACCGGGCCGGAAGTCGCGGACCTCCTCGCGCGGGCCGAGCCGCCGGGCGACGCGAGCCTGCCGAGCCAGTCCTGAACGGAGTCCTTCCTTGAACCTCAGCATCTGTGACCTCACCACGGTCCGGGCCCGGCATCCGGAGGCCGTCGCCGAGGCTGCGGCCCGCCGGGCCCGCCGTCCGCTGATCGGCGACGGCGGACGGCTGATGATCGTGGCCGCCGACCACCCCGCGCGGGGTGCGCTCGGCATCGGCGACCGGCCCCTGGCCATGGCCGACCGCGCCGATCTGCTGGAACGGCTGTGCCTCGCGCTGTCCCGGCCCGGCGTGGACGGGGTGCTGGCCACCGCCGACATCCTCGAGGACCTGCTGTTGCTCGGCGCGCTCGAGAACAAGGTCGTCATGGGGTCGATGAACCGCGGAGGTCTGGCCGGCGCGGCCTTCGAGATGGACGACCGCTTCACCGGCCACCGCCCCGAGGACATCGAGCGGTTCGGCTTCGACGCGGGCAAGCTGCTGGTCCGCATCGACTACGACGACCCGGGGTCCCTGACCACCCTGGAGTCCACCGCCCGCGCCGTCGACGCCATGGCCGAGCGCCGGCTCCCGGTGTTCGTGGAGCCGTTCATCTCGCGCCGGGTCGGCGGCAGGGTCCGCAACGACCTGTCCGCCGAGGCCGTCACCCGCTCCATCGCCATAGCCTCCGGACTCGGCGGCACCTCCGCCTACACCTGGCTGAAACTGCCCGTCACCGAGAACGCCGACGACATGGCGGAGGTCCTGCGCGGCTCCACGCTGCCCGTGGTCCTGCTCGGCGGCGAGGTCAGCGACCAGGAGGCGGCGTACGAGCGGTGGGGCAAGGCGCTGAAGCTGCCCTCCGTGCAGGGCATGGTGGTCGGCCGCTCGCTTCTCTACCCGGCCGGCGGCAGTGTGGAGGAGGCGGTGGACACGGCCGTGAGCCTGCTGTGAACGGTGCGTCGACCGTGAACCACGAGTCCGCTGATCCTGTTGTGAACTGTGAACCATGAGCCGGTTGTGACCGGAAAGGCTGCCATGACCCATCACCTTCCCGCGGACCGTGCCCCGGCCGGCCCGTACCGTGTCGACGTGACCCCGGAGTCGGCCGGCTGGGGCCACTCCAGCCTGCGTGTGCTGGAGCTGGAGCCGGGCGGCACGCACACCTTCGACACCGGCGGGAGCGAGTGGATCGTCCTGCCGCTCAGCGGCGGCTGCACGGTCGCCTCCGCCGACGCCTTCGGCCACGACTCGTTCGAACTCGCCGGCCGCACCGGCGTGTTCGACGGCGTCACCGACTTCGCCTACGTGCCGCGCGACGCCCGCGCCACCGTCACGTCGGCCGGCGGCGGACGGTTCGCGCTCACCGGCGCCCGCTGCACCAGGCGGCTTCCCGCCCGCTACGGACCTGCCTTCGACGTCCCCGTGGAACTGCGCGGTACCGGCACCTGCTCCCGTCAGGTCAACAACTTCGGGGCGGCCGGCACGTTCGAGTGCGACAAGCTGATCGCGGTCGAGGTGATCACCCCCGGCGGCAACTGGTCGTCGTTCCCGCCGCACAAGCACGACGAGCACCGGCCGGGCGAGGAGTCCGTGCTGGAGGAGATCTACTACTTCGAGTTCGCGGACCACGACGGCGTCCCCGGCCTCGGCTACCAGCGGGTCTCCCCGTCCGGTCCGGGCCGGGACACGGACGTCCTGGCCGAGGTGCGCGACGGCGACGTGGTGCTCATCCCGGACGGCTGGCACGGGCCGTCCATGGCCGTGCCCGGCCACCACATGTACTACCTCAACGTCATGGCGGGCCCCGAGGACGAACGCGCCTGGCTGATCTGCGACCATCCCGACCACGCCTGGATCCGCTCCACCTGGCCCGACCAGCCCCTCGACCCCCGCCTGCCCCTCTACACCGCCCCGGAGAGGTCCGTATGAGCGCCGCCACCCGCCGACTGACGACCGCCCAGGCCCTGGTGCGGTTCCTGGCCGCCCAGTACACGGAACGGGACGGCGTACGGCACCGGCTGATCGCGGGCACGTGGGGCATCTTCGGCCACGGCAACGTGGCGGGCGTCGGGCAGGCACTCGTCGAGTACGCCGATGTCATGCCGTACCACCAGGGCCGCAACGAGCAGGCCATGGTGCACGCGGCCGTCGCCCACGCCCGCCAGCTCAACCGGTTGTCGGCGCAGGCCGTGACGACCTCGATCGGCCCCGGCGCCACCAACCTGGTCACCGGCGCCGCGCTCGCCACCGTCAACCGGCTGCCGGTGCTGCTGCTCCCCGGCGACTGCTTCGCCTCGCACGCGGCCGACCCGGTGCTCCAGCAGCTGGAGCACCCGATCGAGGCGGACCTGTCCGTCAACGACACGCTGCGCCCCGTCTCCCGCTACTTCGACCGGATCACCCGCCCCGAAGCGCTGATCGCGTCCGCGCTGAACGCCGTACGGGTGCTCGCCGACCCGGCCGAGACCGGCGCCGTCACCCTCTGCCTGCCGCAGGACGTGCAGGCCGAGGCGTTCGACTGGCCTCGGGAGTTCTTCGACGACCGCGTCTGGCGGGTGAGGCGTCCGGCGCCGGACCCCGTCGAGCTGGAGGAGGCGGCCAAGGCCGTACGGGCCGCCCGCCGTCCGCTGATCGTCGCGGGTGGCGGCGTCCACCACAGCGAGGCCGAGGAAGCACTCCGTGCCCTCGTGGACGCCACCGGCATCCCGGTCTCCTCCACCCAGGCCGGCAAGGGCTCCCTGCGCCACGACCACCCGGCCGACCTGGGCGGCATCGGCCACACCGGCACGGCGGTGAGCGACGAACTGGCCCGCACCGCCGACCTGGTGATCGGCGTCGGCACCCGCTACTCCGACTTCACCACCGCCTCCGGCACCCTCTTCGCCGACCCGGGCGTGCGCTTCCTCAACCTCAACATCACCGGTTTCGACGCCCACAAGCTGGGAGCGCGCACCCTGGTCTGCGACGCGCGGACCGGTCTGGAAGCGCTGGCCGGGGCGCTGGCCGGGCACCGTGTGGACGCCGCGTACGAGGCCGGGTACGCAGCCGGGAAGGAACGCTGGGAGCAGGTCGTCGAGGCCGCCTACCGCGCCGGCGACGAGAACGCCGTACCGACCCAGACCCAGGTGCTCGGCGCGCTCGACGCGGTCGTGGGCGACGCGGACGTGGTGATCAACGCGGCCGGTTCGCTCCCCGGCGACCTGCACAAGCTGTGGCGGGCACGCAGCCCGCGCCAGTACCACCTGGAGTACGGCTACTCCTGCATGGGCTACGAGATCCCGGCCGCGATCGGCGTCCAGCAGGCCGCGCCCGGCACACCGGTGTGGGCGCTGGTCGGCGACGGCACGTACCTGATGATGCCGACGGAGATCGTCACGGCCGTCCAGGAGCGGCTGCCGGTGAAGATGGTGCTGATCCAGAACCACGGGTACGCCTCCATCGGCGGCCTGTCCGAGGAGACCGGCGGTGAGCGCTACGGCACCGCCTACCGCTACCGGGCGAAGGACGGCACCTTCAGCGGTGACCCGCTGCCCGTGGACCTCGCGGCGAACGCGGCCAGCCTGGGCATGGACGTGCTGCGCGCCAGGACCGTGGGGGAGCTGCGCCACGCCCTGGCCGCGGCCCGCGCCGCCGAGCGTCCGACCTGTGTGTACGTCGAGACGGACCCGGCGCCCACCGCTCCCCCGGCCGAGGCCTGGTGGGACGTGCCGGTGGCGGAGGTCGCCTCCCGCGAGGCCGCCGTCCGGGCGCGCGAACGGTACGACGCCCAGGTCGCCGGCCGCCGCCGCCACCTCTGAACCGCTGCGCCCCTGCACCGCCGCACCGCGCCGCCGACACCCCGGGCCCGGCATTTCGAGCCCTCCCGTACCGACTCACCGCACGTGAAAGGTCGTCCGCTCTCATGAAGACCATCAGCCACTGGATCGGCGGCAAGCCCGCCGAAGGCACCTCCGGCCGTTTCGGCCCCGTCTGGAACCCGGCCACCGGCGCCCAGGAGAAGCAGGTCGCGTTCGCGGACACCACGGAGGTGGACGCCGCCGTCGCCGCCGCGAAGGACGCCTTCGGGAGCTGGGGCACCTCGTCGCTGGCCAGGCGCACCGCGGTCCTGTTCAAGTACCGCGAGCTGCTGGACGCCCACCGCGACGAGATCGCGGAGCTGATCACCGCCGAGCACGGCAAGGTGCACTCCGACGCCCTCGGCGAGGTCGCGCGGGGCATGGAGATCGTGGAGCTGGCCTGCGGGATCAGCGTGCAGCTGAAGGGCGAGCTGTCCACGCAGGTCTCCAACCGCGTCGACGTCGCCTCGATCCGCCAGCCGCTGGGCGTGGTCGCCGGCATCACGCCGTTCAACTTCCCGGCCATGGTGCCGATGTGGATGTTCCCGCTGGCCATCGCGTGCGGCAACACCTTCGTGCTGAAGCCGTCCGAGAAGGACCCGTCGGCCTCCGTGCGCCTCGCGGAACTGGCCACCGAGGCGGGCCTGCCGGACGGTGTGCTGAACGTCGTGCACGGCGACCGCACGGCCGTGGACCGCATCCTGGAGCACCCCGACATCGAGGCCGTCTCCTTCGTCGGCTCCACCCCGATCGCCCGGCACATCCAGCTGAAGGCGACCGAACACGGCAAGCGGGTCCAGGCCCTGGGCGGTGCCAAGAACCACATGCTGGTCCTGCCCGACGCCGACCTGGACCTGGCCGCCGACCAGGCGATCAACGCGGCGTACGGTTCGGCCGGCGAGCGCTGCATGGCCGTGTCGGTCGTGGTCGCGGTCGGTGACATCGGCGACGACCTGGTGGGCCGGATCACCGAGCGTGCCAGGAAGCTCCGCATCGGTCCGGGCAACGACCCGGCCTCCGAGATGGGCCCGCTGATCACCCGCGAGCACCGCGACAAGGTGGCCTCGTACGTGGCGGGCGCGGCGGCGCAGGGCGCCGAGGTCGTGCTCGACGGGACGGGGCTGACGGTCGACGGCCACGAGGACGGCTTCTTCGTCGGGGTCTCGCTGCTCGACCGGGTGCCGCTGACCGCGGACGCCTACCGGGACGAGATCTTCGGTCCGGTGCTGTGCGTGGTCCGCGCGGAGACCTACGACGAGGCCGTCGCGCTGATCAACGACTCCCGCTGGGGCAACGGCACCGCGATCTTCACCCGGGACGGCGGCGCCGCCCGCCGCTTCCAGCTCGAGGTGAAGGCGGGCATGGTCGGCGTCAACGTGCCGATCCCGGTCCCGGTGGGCTACCACTCCTTCGGCGGCTGGAAGGACTCCCTCTTCGGCGGCCACCACATCTACGGCAACGACGGCGTCGCCTTCTACACCCAGGGCAAGGTCATCACCACGCGCTGGCCGGACCCGTCCGACGGGGGCATCAACCTCGGCTTCCCGAGCAACTCCTGACCCCCGGTCCCCCGAGCGACTCCTGCCCCGGGAGCGCTCCGCGACAGGAAGGTACGTCCATGGCGAAGACCGGTGGCCCGGCCCGTGCCGTGCCCGGACCCGCGCTCAGCTCACTGGACTTCCCCCTGGACCGGGGCAGTCCGGTGCCGCTGTACCACCAGCTCGCCCAGCAGCTGGAAGCGGCGATCGTGCAGGGCGTCCTCGCCCCGGGCAACCTCCTGGGCAACGAGGTCGACCTCTCGGTGCGCCTCGGCCTGTCCCGCCCCACGGTCCGCCAGGCCATCCAGTCCCTCGTCGACAAGGGACTGCTGGTCCGACGGCGTGGGGTGGGCACCCAGGTGGTGCACAGCCAGGTCAGGCGCCCCCTGGAGCTCAGCAGCCTCTACGACGACCTGGAGGCGGCCGGGCAGGGCCCGAGCACGGAGGTCGTCCGCCACGAGACGGTCCCGGCGCCCCCCGGCGTGGCGGCGGCCCTGGGGCTGCCCGAGGGCGGGGAAGCGGTCCTCCTCGAACGTCTGCGCCGCACCCACGGCCGGCCCGTCGCCCTGCTGTGCAACTACCTCCCGTCGGGCCTGCTGGAACTGGACGACGCCCGGCTGGAGTCGACCGGCCTGTACCGCATGATGCGTGCGGCGGGCATCACCCTGCACAGCGCCCGGCAGACCGTCGGTGCCCGTTCGGCCACCGCCGGGGAGGCGTCCCGCCTGGACGAGAAGGAGGGCGCCGCCCTGCTCACCATGCACCGCACCGCCTACGACGACACGGGCCGCGCGGTGGAGTACGCGTCCCACGTCTACCGCGCCTCGCGCTACTCGTTCGACTTCCAGCTGCTGGTCAGAACCTGAGCGGGTGCCCTTCGGCGGGCCCGGGGCGGGTGCCCCGGGCCCGCCCCGGGCGTCTCAGTGCGCCGCGTCCAGCCGGGCCCGCTGCTCCGGCGACAGGTCCAGGTCCACCGCCGCCAGGTTCTCCTCCAGCTGTGCCACGGAGGAGACTCCGGCCAACGGCAGGATCGGCGGTTCGTGGCCGAGCTGCCAGGCCAGCACCACCTGGCCGGCACCGGCCCCGGTCTCCCGGGCGACCTCGTGCAGCACCTTCAGCCGGGCGGGTGTCCCCGGGTGGTCGTAGTCCCGGGGCAGCCGCTCCGGCCGGGCGTACGCGCCCTTCAGCAGCGGCGAGTAGGCGACCAGGGCCAGCCGGGGATCGTCCCGCAGGTAGGTGAGCAGTTCGGCGCCGGCGTGCCCGAGGCTTCCGTCGGGGAAGAGGGCCTCGGGCACGTCGGCGCGGGGACGCAGGTAGCTGTGCTGGTACTGGAGCACCTCGTAGCCGGGCAGTCCCGCGGCGGCGGCGAGGGCGCGGGCCCGCTCCACCCGCCACACCGCGTGATTGCTCGCGCCGAGCAGTCCGACCGTGCCCTCGGCGACGAGGGCGGCGAAGCCCTCGGCCGTCTCCCGGAGAGGGACCGCACGGTCCTCGATGTGCGCGTACAGCAGGTCCAGCCGTTCCATGCCGAGCCGCTCCCTGCTGCGCTCGGCGGACTCCCTGATCACCTTCGCCGAGAGCCCCTCCGGGTTGTCGACGTAGCTGGTGCCGGGGGCGAGGGGCCGGGCGCCCAGTTTGGTCGCGACGACGATCTCGTCGCCGACGCCCCGGCTGCGCCGCCAGCGGCCGAGCAGCGCCTCGCTCTGTCCGCCCTGACCGCCGTCGGTCCAGAAGGCGTAGTTGTCGGACGTGTCGATGAAGTTGCCCCCGGCCTCGACGTAGCGGTCGAGTACGGCGAAGGACGTCTTCTCGTCCGTCACGGAGCCGAACAGCATCGCGCCGAGCGCGAGCACGCTCACCTCCCGGCGGGTCCGCGGATCGCTGCCGATGGTGCGGTACTTCATGGCGTTTCCCTCCCGTGAGCACCCCGTCGTCGGGGCACGGAACGGGAGTCTTCAGCTTGAAGCGCACTTCAGGTCAAGGGCGTACGCGGCGGACCGGCGCACCGGCCCCACGGGCAGGAGCCGGGCGGTGACGGGAAACGGCCTACTTGTTCGTGGCCCGGAAGCGGCCGAACGCCTTCGTGAAGCTGCTGAGCGGCGAGCCTTCCTCCCCGGCCGCCGGTTCCGGCGCGGGTGGCCGGGGCACGCCGTCACCGCCGGTCACCTCGGCGAGTGCGGCCTGCGCCGCCTCGGCCGCTTCCCGGTACAGGTCACGGGACTCCGTCATGGCTTCGAGCGCGTGGGCGTACCTGGCGACCATGTCCTGGGCGTGGGCCAGTTCCTCGTCCGGGCTGAGCAGGTGCCAGCCCTCGCGCAGCCGCGTCAGGGCCTGCTCGGCCCCGGACGGCAGGGGCCTCGGGAGCGCGGCGGACTCGATGATCCTGCCGAGGAACTCGACCGGCTCCGAGCCGTCCAGGAAGATGGTGCGCACCGTGAAGTGCTCCGGGTCGTAACCCGGTTGCCGCGGCACCGTGGGCAGGACGACGGCGCCTCCGCGCGGCATCCGCAGCTTCAGCTCCCGCTGCAGCGCGAAGTCGGCGATCCGGGCCTGCTCCGGCGTGCCCCGGTGCTCGACCACCCGGTGCCGCAGGCTCGGCGGCAGGAACTCCGCGACCGGCCTCTGCCCGCGCGCGTCCGGTGTCATCGCCTCGTGCACCACGACGTGGACGAACCAGCTGCTGCGCGCGCAGTCCCGCAGCCGACGGCGCACGTCGTCGTCGTCCTTCGGCAGGTGGTTCACCGTCCGCAGGCGCACGCCCGGAACCGTGTCGTGGTCCCACTCGACCTGGCTGCTGTCCGGCCAGAACAGGGTGGCGGGCGACGGCCAGCGAGCGTCCCACGCGCGCTCCGCCTCGGCGACGAGGATCCAGGTGACCCCCTCGGCCTCCGCCCCTCGGACCTGCGGGTCGTACGTGGTCAGCTGCGCGCGCACCGTGACGTCCCCGGCCACACGCCAGCGGGCCTCGAAGAGGCGGCGGGCCGACGGGCCGAGGTCGGCGGAGGTGTCCCGGGGGTGCAGGACGGTGGACCGGACCGCCTCGACGGGGTCGAGCTCCAGGAAGTCGTCGAGGCCCCCTGCCGCCTTGAGGGCGATGAGGTTGCGCCGGACGTCCAGCTCGGGCTCGGGGTCCGGGTGGCGCCCGCGTGCCAGCCATACGGTGTCGGGGACGGTGGGCGTGGGAGTGCTGTTTTTGACCATGGAGTCGTTCTGTGAGTGACCAGGGGGCCCGATCAGTATGGTCGGTGCACCGGCGCACCGTCCATGACCTGCGGCACCTCACTCGCGGACACCGGCACTCTCCCGGCCCCGGCATGCTCTCCGCTCGCCCCGCGACGGTGTGCGGAAGCGCCCCTGACCCGTCTCGCGTCATGCCAGCGGGTCGTGGCCCCAGTTCATGAGCGAATGCCGCCACCGGGTGTCCTGGACGTCGCCCGGGGGCCGCTGGGCCAGATGCCGCCGGACGTAGCCGACGACCTTCCGCATGTGCTGGTAGTCGTCGTCCGAGAGGTCGCCCTTCTTCGCGCGCAGGACATCCACGATCCGGCGGCCCGAGGCGTGCCCCGTGGACTCTCCCCCGCCCTTGTCCTGTCCGGCGTTCCGCGACTGCTCCGAAGCCAGCCACTTCTCCAGTTCGGCCGGCTTCATGTTCACCAGCTCACGGAACGCGTCCCAGGTCTTTTCCCGCTCGTCGCCGTCCACGTGGCCTCACTTCCTCTTCAGGGCGGACGGCTTGTGCACCGCGGACCTGCCGGACTTCTCGCTGCGGACCTGGTACTGCGGGTCGTCCGGCGAGGCGTCCACCGTTCGTCCCGCGGCTTCCGTCCGCTCGGTGATCTCCTCCTCCACCTCGCCCTCGGTCCGACTTCCGTGACTGCTCCAGGCGACCTTGTCGCCTTTCTCGGGCTTCTTTCCCCCACCACGGCTGTCCGCCATTCCGGTTCCCCTCACTGTGGGCTGCGGGAAGCTCGGTTCCTCTCCCTCCAGGGTGAAGGATCACCGTGCGCCCCGCAGCTCACGAGCGGGTTCGGACCGGGGAGGGGCCGGGCCCGGAAGTCATCGCCGACGCGATGCCGGGCGCGTGCCGGTATCGATGTCCCGGACACCGTCCCTGTGTGCCGCCGGTCCTACTTCTCGTAGGTCGACAATGCCAGGCCGAGGGCGAAGAAGGTGGGGGCCCACTCTCCGACGAAGATGCCCCACCGATCGGCGCGCTCCTCTCCCTTCTTCTCCACCCGCAGTGAGGCGTTCCAGGAGACGACGGACAGACCGATGGAGACGAAACCGGCCGTGTAGGCGTGTTCCGCTCGGATTCCGGCCTCGTGCAGCTTCTTGACCAACACGAATGACTCGCTTTCTGCCGAAGGGGGAGGTCACCCACATCACAACCGCGGTCCGGCGGATCAGCGAGTGGTGTGCCGCCGAATGGCTCACCGCCCCCGGTGGGGGCCAGGACGTCACACCGTGACGCGGGGCCCCTCCCCCACCCGCACGCCCGTCAGGAGATGCACCGAGCACCGGATGCCACGATCGTGGCATCGCAGGCTTCGGCTCCCCGGCTCCCCGGCGAACAGGCAGGACACATGGACAGGACCCAGTTGATCGAGGCGACCACGGGCAATGCGGCGCACAACGGCGACGGCAGCCGGCTCACCCCCGAGCATGTCGAACGTGCGCTCGACGCCGTCTTCGGGACCGTGGAACATCCGGGCTCGATCGCCGAGGCCCTCCGGCGGGGGGAGACGGTCGTCCTGGGCAGCTTCGGCAGTTTCCGGACGGACGGTGAGACGGTCACGTTCCGGCCGGGCAAGGCCCTGACCGAGTATCTCCGGAGCGCGACGGAATGACCGCGGCGCATGAGGCGACCGCGTGAGGACGGCGGTGGCGCCGGGCCGTCGCGCTCGGGGCTGCCGTCGTTCTCTCCTCCACGGCCGGCGGTCCCGTTCCGGGAGACGCCGTCGGTGCGGTTGCTCGCTCCTGCCCCGCGGTCCTGCAGGCGTGCGCCGTCCCCGAACGCGGAGAGGGGCCGGTGTCGGACATCTCCGACACCGGCCCCTGCCTGCGACTCTCTCGAGTCGGGACGACAGGATTTGAACCTGCGACCCCTTGACCCCCAGTCAAGTGCGCTACCAAGCTGCGCCACGTCCCGATGCGCTCACGTGCGGTGGACCGCGTGAGCGCGCGGTCCGTACTTTACCCCACGGCCCCGGCCGGACCGAAAGCGGTCCGGGCACGGGACAATCGGGGTATGGGCAGCAAGGACAGCATCTCCTGGGTGCAGGACGGCAGGACCGCCTCCGGGCGGGCGGGCGACGCGCGCGACCGGGACGGTGACGGGCGGGCGCGCAGTGCGCGGCCCCGGGACGGGCTGGGGCGACCGCTGCCCCACGGGGCGCAGGGCGTGCCGCGGCAGCCGGAGGGAGTGGTCCGGCCGCCGCTGGAGAGCGTCGCCGAGGCGCAGCGGCTGCTGGACGAGGGGAAGCCGTTCCACGCGCACGAGGTGTTCGAGGACGCCTGGAAGTCGGGGCCCGAGGAGGAGCGGGAGCTGTGGCGGGGGCTCGCCCAGCTCGCCGTGGGGCTCACCCACACGGCGCGCGGGAACGTGACCGGCGGGGCCCGGCTGCTGCGGCGCGGGGCGGGCTCGGCCGAGGAGTGGGCGGCGGGCGCGGGAAAGGCGTGTCCGTACGGGATCGACCTCGGCGGTGTCGTCGCGTGGGCCAGGGAGCTGGCGGCGGAGGTCGAGCGGGGGGACGGCGTTCCCGTGGACGCCGGGGCGCGGGCGCCGCGGCTGCGGGCGGGGGCGCGGGGGCAGGGCTCGTAGGCGGGAGGTTCCGGGAGGTTCCTGGACGGCGGCCCCCTCCACGGGGCGGGCGGCAGGGGCGAGGCGTGGAGGCGGTGGGCCCGGCGTCGGAGGCGTGCGGCAGACTCGGGGCGTGCGAAAGATTCATGTCATCGGTATCGGTGCGGGCGACCCCGACCAGTTGACCCTGCAGGCGGTCGGGGCGCTGCGCGGCACGGACGTGTTCTTCCTCCTCGACAAGGGTGAGGTGAAGGCGGACCTGACCGGCCTCCGCCGGGACATGCTCGACGTGCACCTGCCCGAGCGGGCGTACCGCGTCGTGGAGGCGCGCGACCCGGAGCGGGACCGGCGGGCCGGCGGTGCCGCCTACTCCCCCGCCGTCGACGACTGGCGCAGCGCCCGCGCGGACATCTACGCCCGGCTGATCGCCGATGAGCTGGGCGAGGACCAGGTCGGCGCATTCCTGGTGTGGGGTGACCCCTCGCTGTACGACAGCACGCTCGCGATTCTCGAGGAGGTCCTGGCGCGGGGCGAGGTCGCCTTCGACTACGACGTCGTTCCGGGGATCAGCAGTGTCTCCGCCCTCGTCGCCCGGCACCGTACGGGACTCAACCGGGTTGGCCGACCGGTCCAGATCACCACCGGCCGGAGGCTCGCGGAGGGCTTCCCGCAGGGGGTGGACGACGTGGTCGTGATGCTGGACGCCCACCAGGCCTTCCGGCGGTACGCGGACCAGGACGTCGACATCTACTGGGGCGCCTACATAGGCACCCCGGACGAGATCCTCGTGGCCGGACCGCTTGCCGAGGCGGCGCCCCGGATCGAGGCACTGCGTGCCGAGGCCCGCGAGCGCAAGGGCTGGATCATGGACACGTATCTGCTGCGCCGGAATCCCGGGGACGGATGAGCCCTGAAGGCAGGTGCGCCCCGGGGGCGCGTGAGTCCCGGGAGGCGTCAGGGAGACCCCAGTCTCTCCAGGACGCCCGCGACGTCGGGCACCGTGCTCACGCCTTCCGGAAGGGGCGGGCGGCTGACGACCACGACCGGCAGGCCGAGTCCGCGGGCTGCCGTGAGTTTGGCGGAGGTCGCCGGTCCCCCGCTGTCCTTGGTCACCAGGACGTCGATGCGGTGCTCGCGCAGCAGGGCCGTCTCGTCGGCCACGCCGAACGGGCCGCGGGCCAACAGGACACGGGTGTGCGGCGGCACGGGCGGCTCGGGGGGCTCCACCGACCGTACGACGAAGTGGAGCCGGGTCAGGTGTGCGAAGGCGGCGAGGCCGAGGCGGCCGGTGGTGAGGAGGGCCCGCTGCCCGAGCCGGGGCAGCAGGTCGGCGGCGGCCTCCAGGCTGGGGACCGGGTGCCAGCGGTCGCCGGGCCCCGGCTGCCAGCCGGGGCGGCGCAGGACGACCAGGGGCAGGCCGGTCGCGGTCGCGGCCCGAGCCGCGTTCGCCGTGATCGTCCCGGCGAACGGATGGGTGGCGTCGATCAGGGCGGTCACGCGCTGGTCGCGCAGCCAGTCGGCGAGCCCTCGGGCCCCGCCGAAGCCGCCGACGCGCACCTCGCCCGCGACCGCTCCGGGCCGCGCCACGCGCCCGGCGAGCGAGGTGGTCACCCGTACGCCGGGGCGGGCGGTCAGCTCGGCGGCGAGTTCGCGTGCCTCGGTGGTGCCGCCGAGGACCAGGACGTGCGGGGGCGGCAACGAGGGTGAGGGTTGCGGCGGATGCGACGGCTGCGGGGACATGGCGTCGAGCCTACGGGGGCCGGTACGAGGCAGCCGCGGCGCAGGTGCCGGGCCGGTTGCCGAAGGGCGCGCGGCGGGCCCGGAAAGGGGCGCCGCGAGGGCCGGAACGGATCATGGCGGGTACGGGAACGGGGCAGGCCCACGGATGTCGGACATGAGCCGGGACCGGGTCACGGAACCCGGTCTCGCCCACGGCCTCGTACGCCCTACGATGACGCCGGCGACTGGAGGAGTCATGGCCGTGGACTTGAGCAGGCGGGCCTACCGGGCCCAGCGGTGGGCCGCGCGGGCGGCGCTGGCCGCGGCCGCGCTCGCGGTGGTGGTCCCGCTCGTCCACGGCGGCACGCGAGGCCTGGTGGTGCTGCTCTGCGGTGCGGTCGGGCTCGCCGTCAGTGCCGCCGCTCTGTGGTGGACGCTGACCCTGCGAGGGCCGCTGCGCTGGGCGGCCGCGCTGGTCGCCGTCTGTGTGCCCGCGGCCGTCGTCGCCGTGTACGCGGTCATCCTGTTCTGGGCCCTCCCGCTGTCGCTGGCCCTGTGGGCGCTGTCCGTGTGGAGCGGCCGTTTCGCGCTGCGCGGGACGGGAAGCGAGCGGCTGCGCGGACGGCCGGGAGGACGGCGGATGCCGCCGCCCCGGCGGGCGGTGCTCATCATGAATCCGCGGTCGGGCGGCGGCAAGGTGGGCCGCTACCGGCTGCGGGAGAAGGCGGAACGGCTGGGCGCCCGGGTCGTCCTGCTCGATCCGGACAAGGAGAACGACGTGACGGCGATGGCCCGGGAGGCCGTCGCGGGCGGCGCGGATCTGCTGGGCGCCGCGGGCGGTGACGGCACGCAGGCGCTGGTCGCGGCCGTGGCCGCCGAGCACGACGTCCCGTTCCTGGTCATCAGCGCCGGTACCCGCAATCACTTCGCCCTGGACCTGGGCCTGGACCGCGGCGATCCGGCCGCCTGCCTGGACGCGCTCACCGACGGGGTGGAGCTGCGCGTCGATCTGGGTTTCGCCGGTGACCAGCCCTTTGTGAACAACGCGTCCTTCGGCGCGTACGCGTCGATCGTGCAGAGCCCCGCCTACCGGGACGACAAGATCGGCACCAGTCTGGAGCTGCTGCCCGACCTGCTCACCGGCCAGCAGGGGGCCCGGCTGGTCGCCCACGTGGGGGACACGGCACTCGACAATCCGCAGGCCGTACTGGTCAGCAACAACCCCTACCGCACCGACGACCCCTTCGGCCTCGGCCGACGGGAGCGGCTGGACACGGGTGTGCTCGGGGTCCTCGGCGTCAAGGTCGAGAGCGCGGTCGACGCCGCCGTGCTGCTGCTGGATCCCTCGCGGGGCCGCCTCACCAACCTGACCGCCCCCGAGGTCCTCGTCGAGGGCGACCGGGCGGAGATCGAGGTCGGGGTCGACGGTGAGGCGCTGCTGCTGCCCGCGCCCGTCCGCTGCCGTATCGCGCCCGGCGCGCTCCGCGTCCGCGTTCCGCGCAGACGGCCCGGCGTGGGCCAGGCACCCCCGCGCCTGAACTGGCGGCGGCTGCGCAAACTGGCGGCCACGGTCGGCCGTACGGCGGCCCCGAGCCGGTTCCGGCATCACCCGGACCTCCCGGACGTACCGGAAGGACAGGGGCCCTTCCTCGGACGGTGAGCCGGGCGCGCACGACAACGGTTCCCTCCTCAGCGCAGCAGGAGTTGCAGGCCGCCCACCACCGTCGCCGCGATCACCAGCTGCTCGAACAGCCGCTGGTTGATCCGGCCGACGGCCCATGTCCCGAGCAGCGCGCCGGGGACGACGAACAGCACGAGCGCCGCGTCGAGCAGCAGTGACTCCGCGTCGATCAGTCCGAGGCCCACGCTGAACGGCACCTTGGACGTGTTGACGATCAGGAAGAAGAACGCCGAGGTCCCGAGGAACCCCAGTTTCCGGAAGCCGGCGGACAGCAGGTACAGGGACATCACCGGTCCGCCCGCGTTGGCGACCATGGTGGTGAAGCCGCCGAGGACGCCGTACGAGCGGGCCCTGACCCGGCCGGCCCGGGAGGCGACCCCGTCCGGGCCGTTCCGTTCGCCCCGCTCGCGCTCGGCCCCGGAGGCGGTTCTCGCGGACCGGTCCGCCGCCCGCCGCCGCCATACCGTCACCGCGGCCATCAGCAGCAGGATCGCCCCGATCGACGTCCCCACGGCCTCGTCGTCCGCCCACGTCAGGAAGACGGTGCCGACGACGACGCCGGCCGCGACCGCCGGGAACAGCCGCCACAGCGTGGGCCAGTGGGCGTGCCGCCGGTAGGTGAGGACGGCGAGCACGTCACCGGCGATGAGGAGGGGCAGCAGTACGCCGGTGGAGGCGCGGGCGGGCAGCACCGCCGCGAAGAGGGCGAGGCTGACCGTGTTCGCCCCGCTGACGGCGGTCTTGGAGAAGCCCACGAGCAGGGCTGCGAAGGCGAGGGCGGCGAACTCCCAGCCGGTGAGGTGCCAGAGCGTCATCATGTCCATTGCGGAGACCGATGCTATGCCCACCTATCGATCGCCGTAAGCACCGTCTCGCCTGCCGGCTTCTCGCCCGGTGCCCGGGCCCGGCACCCGGCACCCGCTGCCCGGCGCCCGCCGCCCTGCCCGACCCCGCGCGCCCCGCAAAGGGCCCGCGTTTGCGCCGGGGAACCCGGGGCACCCGCGCGTTCGCCAAGCACCCCCGAAACCGACCGACGAGGAGCGACACCCCATGACCGTTGTGCGGAGCAGCCTGTCCGACGAGGCCCGCCGGGCCGCCGGCAAGGCACTCCAGGACACCCTGGTGGATCTGCTCGGTCTCTCACTGATCGGCAAGCAGGCCCACTGGAACGTCGTGGGTCCGCGGTTCCGCTCGGTCCACCTCCAGCTGGACGAAGTGGTCTCGACCGCGCGCACCGAGGCCGACACGGTCGCGGAGCGGGCCGCGGCGCTCGGCGTGCCGCCGGACGGCCGCCCGGAGACCGTCGCCAAGGTCTTCGCGCTGCCCGTCCCCGAGGAGGGCCGGCTGCGCGACGCGGACGTCGTGCGGCTGATGGCGGACGCCCTGGGGGCCGCGATCGTACGGCTGCGCGAGCGCGTCGACGCCACCGGGGAGCCGGACCCGGTCACCCAGGACCTGCTGATCTCCGTCACCGCCCGGCTGGAGAAGCACCGCTGGATGTTCGAGGCCGAGAACGCCCCCGACCAGGCGTGACGGGCCGCGACGGCGGACCCCCACGACGCTCTCCGTCTCTCCTCGGCGTCCCCTCCCCTCCCGCCCCCGCCCCCGCTCTCCCGTTCCCGGGACAACGTGATCACCGCGCGGGCACAATGGCCGCGACGGCCGGATCCGGTCGCGGGAAAGCGCGAAGGCAGGAAAGAGGGAGGGGAAGGGACGTGGGTGAGAACCGCACCCCGCCGCGCGGCTCGACGCGGCTGGACACCTCGGTGGCGCACAACGCACGCGTGTGGAACCACTGGATCGGCGGCAAGGACAACTACGAGGTCGACCAGCGGGTCGGCGACCGGGTCGCCTCGATCATCCCCGTCATCCGGGACATCGCCCGTGCGGACCGGGGGTTCCTGGGGCGGGCCGTCACCTACCTGGCCGGTGAGCGCGGTGTGCGGCAGTTCCTCGACATCGGCACCGGGCTGCCCACCGCGGAGAACACCCATGAGATCGCCCAGCGGATCGCGCCCGACGCCCGGATCGTCTACGTCGACAACGACCCGATCGTGCTGATGCACGCCCGGACCCTGCTCACCGGCACCCGGGAGGGCGCCACCGACTACATCGACGCCGACGTGCGCGACCCGGACGCCATACTCGAGCGGGCCGCCGCCACCCTCGACTTCGACCGCCCGGTCGCGGTGATGATGCTGGGGATCCTCAACTTCGTCCTCGACACCGAACAGGCGCGCGCAACCGTGCGGCACATCATGGACAGGCTCCCCTCCGGCAGTTTCCTCGTCCTCACCCACCCCACCCACGACGCCGAGGTGGGCGGCGAGAACCAGATCCCGGCGATGGAGTTCTGGAACGAGAACGCCACGCCCCCGATCACTGCTCGCGGCGCCGAGGACATCGCCGCGTTCCTCGAGGGGCTGACTTTGGTCGAGCCCGGCCTGGTGTCCTGCTCGCGATGGCGCGCCGGGACCGGCTCCGCCGCCCCGGTGGTACCGCAGTACGGCGCGGTGGCCACGAAACCCTGACGCGTCGCCCCGCCCCCGCCCCGCTGACCCGGCCGACCTCTTCGAGGAGGACACACCACCGCGGAGCGGCCATCCCTGTCAGCCCGAACCGTTGAAAGTATGATCAAGCAATGTCTGACACGACCGAAACCACGCCGGGATGGCTGTCCTCCGACGAACTGGAGATGACACGTGCCCGCATGCCGATCCTGTACGTCGAGTCCGTCCCCGTACGGGTCGACGACAGCGGCGAAGTCACCAGCGTAGGCCTGCTGCTGCGGATCGGACCGGACGGCACGGTCAGCCGGACGCTGGTCTCCGGGCGGGTGCTGCACCACGAACGCGTCCGGGACGCGCTGCTGCGCCACCTGGAGAAGGACCTCGGCCCGGTGGCGCTGCCCCGGGTCCCGGCGTCGCTCCAGCCGTTCACGGTCGCCGAGTACTTCCCGACGCACGGGGTCACGCCGTACCACGACCCGCGCCAGCACGCGGTGTCCCTGGCCTACATCGTGCCGGTGACGGGTGACTGCCGGCCCCGGCAGGACGCCCTCGACCTGGTGTGGTTCAGCCCGCAGGAGGCGCTGTCGGAGGCGGTGCAGAGCGAGATGCCGGGCGGGCACGGTGTCCTGCTGAGGCAGGCCCTCGCGCACGCGGGCTGCCTGAGCTGACGCGCTCTCCGCCGCTTCCTTCCCCGCCGTTCTCCTCGCACCCCGGTCACACGGCCCGCCAGATGTTGTCGAAGGCCGCCGCCTCGACGGCCCGGCGCTGTCGTACACCGGCCAGTTCGACGACGGCTTCGTTGACCGCGGCCAGCACGGTCACGACCCGGTCGTCGCCGAGATCCGCGGGCTCGTCGTGGCCCCCGGGACCGTTGCCGGGGTCACCGTCGCCCGGGTCGCCGCCGTCCCGGGCGCCGACGCCCGCGGCGGCGGCGAGGGCGGCGAGCACGGGTTCGTGCGCCGCCCAGCGGTCGTTCGCGTGGCGGCGCGCCGGTGAGTCGGCCAGTGCCGAGGGGTCGATGCTCAACGACGGCTTCCGGCTCCGCCAACGGGAGGCGGCCGATCCCGTCGTCCCCAGCTCCGCGAGATACGCGGCCACCAGGTCGCGGCCACGGCGCCACAGCCAGTCCTCAACCGGTTCATGAGGTTCCTGTCGGACCAGTGAGGACGCGGCCTGCCGCAGCAGCGGATCGTCGGTGGCCGTCTCCGGGGCAGGCGGCGGCGCCTGCCCCGGAGACGGCACCACCACTCGGTCCCCGTCGAGGTCGGCGGTCCCGGCGTCGATGAGGTCGACCAGCTCCGCGCCCGCGAGCGCCAGCGACAGATCGCCCGGCTCGACGGACGCACCGGACCGTGTGTCGATGACGACGACGAGCAGATCCCGGGCTGTGGTCATGAGGGGCTCCACATGAAGAGGGGGCGGCGGCGAACGAGCGGCGACGGCTCCAGGAGCTGACCCGTCGCCTCCGGAACCACGAAGGCCGCCTCTCCATTCCCGCTGCCCCGCCACCGGCGGTCAGGGAGCGGGGAGGCTTCGGGTGCGTGTCGGGCGTCCACTCCCGGAAAACCCGTGAACGGCCGAGGGGGGGGGGGGGTGCCCAGCGGGCACCCCCCCCCGCCGGCGGCTGACGGCCCGGGGGGCGACAGGATTTGAACCTGCGACCCCTTGACCCCCAGTCAAGTGCGCTACCAAGCTGCGCCACGTCCCGTTGCCCGTCTGACCTGGGGATTCCCCGGCGTCGACGTGCACGGAAACAATACCGCACCCGGGGCGGTGATCGCGCACCCCTTTGTCCGGGGCCGCCGGGAGCGGTACTTGACCTCAAGTTCGGTTGAGGTCGCAGGATCGCCGTATGACGATCACCGACGAACACACGCTCACGACGGCTGCGTACGGCTACGGGGACCTGGCGTCGCTGATGGGCCGAATGACCGGCGACGAGAAGCACGGGCCGGCCGCGACCTCCACGCTGGACGTGCTGTGGGTGCTCTACGACCGCGTCCTGCGCGTCTCCCCGCAGCGGAGGGACGACCGGGACCGGGACAGGTTCCTGCTGTCGAAGGGGCACGGGCCGATGGCGTACTACGCCGTACTGGCCGCCAGGGGCTTCCTGCCGGTGGAGTGGCTGACCGGGTTCGGCTCGTACGACTCGCCGCTCGGCCATCACCCCGACCGGACGCTGGTGCCGGGCGCCGAGATCGGCAGCGGATCGCTGGGGCACGGACTGCCGATCGCGGTCGGTACGGCGCTGGGGTTGCGCGCGCAGGGGCTCGACGGGCCGGCCGTGTGGGTACTGATCGGGGACGCCGAGCTGGACGAGGGCAGCAACCACGAGGCCATCGCGTTCGCCGGACCCGCCGGCCTGGAACGGCTGCACACCGTCGTGGTCGACAACTCCTCCGCCAGTCATGCCCGGCCCGGTGGGATCGCCGCACGTTTCGAGGCGGCCGGCTGGTCCGCGCACACGGTCGACGGCCGTGACCACGAGGCGCTGCACGCCGCGTTCACGGCGCCGCATCCCGGGCGGCCGCACGTGGTGGTGGCCCGGGTCGAGCCGAAGTACGCGTAGCGCGCGTGCGCTTCCCCGTCCGGCTGCCCCTCTCCGCTTCCCCCGCCGGCTTCTCTTCCCGGCTCCTCCCTCCGGCTCCCTGTTCCGAAAGGACCACCTCCCGTGGACACCATGCGTGACCGATTCGCCCACGTCCTCACCCGGCTGCTGGACGACGACCCCCGGGTGGCCGTCCTCCTCGCCGAGATCGGCAAGGACACCTTCACCGAGGCCGTCCGCCGTCATCCGGACCGGGTCGTCAACGTCGGCATCCGGGAGCAGCTCCTGGTGGGAGCCGCCGCGGGGATGGCGCTCACCGGTCTGCGGCCGGTCGTGCACACCTTCGCCAGCTTCCTCGTCGAGCGGCCGTTCGAGCAGGTCAAGCTGGACCTGGGCCACCAGGACGCGGGCGCGGTGCTGGTGAGCGCCGCCGCCTCCTTCGACTGGCCGGCCGGCGGCTATACGCACATGGCGCCGGGCGACGTGGCGCTGCTGGACACCCTGGACGACTGGACCGTGCACGTCCCGGGGCATCCGGACGAGGCCGAGACGCTGCTGCGGCACGCGGTGGCCGCCGGCGACGACAAGGTGTACGTGCGGCTGTCCCTGCAGACCAACACGCACCCGCTGCCGGTGGACGGCGAACGGTTGCGCACCGTCCGCGAGGGCCGCGCGGGTGTGGTGGTCGCCGTCGGCCCCGTGCTGGACGCGGTGCTCACGGCCACGGAGGGTCTCGACGTCACCGTCCTGTACGCCACCACGGTCCGGCCCTTCGACGCGGCCGCCCTGCGCCGGGCCACCGAGGCCGCCGGGACGGATGTCGTCCTGGTCGAGCCGTATCTGGCGGGTACGTCGGTGACCGCGGCGAACGACGCGCTGTCCGGCGTGCCGCACCGGGTGCTGGGGCTGGGCGTGGGCCGGCGGGAGCTGCGACGGTACGGGCGGCTCGAGGAGCATGTCGCCGCCCACGGTCTCGACGCCCGCTCGCTGCGGGAGCGCATCGCGGCGTTCACGGGAGCCGCAGCCTCCCTCCGGCTCCGGCCGCCGTCCGCGCTCCCGGAGCATGCCGCGGCCCACTGACACGACCCCGGGGATCACTCCCCGGGCGGCCGGCCCAGCCGGGGATGGGCGTCGAGCAGCCGGGGCGGGGCCGCCTGGCGCCAGGAGTCGGCGAGGATGTCACGCAGTTCCTCCTCGTCCTCCAGGGCGGCGAGGCGGACCCGGACCCAGGCGAACTGCGCCTCGTGGCCCGCGATCCAGAACTTCTCCGGCTCCGCGAGGGCCAGTTCGTCGCGCTCCTCCTTGGGACAGCGCACGGCGATGGACGTCTCGTCCTCGGGCAGGGTGGCGAACATCTTCCCCGCCACCCGGAACGTGGGCATGCTCCAGGCCACTTTCTCCGTCGTGTCCGGCAGGGACAGTGCGATCCGTTGTACGTCTTCGGCATCCGGCATGGCAGGCACCGTAGCGGCCGGCACTGACAATCACCTGGTGGCAGCGGCGAGGGCCCCGTACGGGCGTCCTCACCGTGCGCTCCTCACATGGCCCTGGGCGTCACGCCCGTCATCGGTACGGCCACTGCGAGCCCGCCGAGGAGCACGGCGGCCGGGACGACCAGAGCCCGTCCCGCGTGAGGGGTCGGGCGACGCGCGACCGGACGGACCGCCGCCGTGCCCGGGAAGACGAGCACGGACAGGGAGAGCACGGACAGGGGGCAGGCCGACCGGGGCGGCGCAGACCGCGGTGGCCCACCGGGTGACCTCGCGGGTGAAACCGCGGCGGGCGATCGGACAGGTGCCCGCGCCCGCGAAGGCGGCACACACCCGAGGGGCACGCCGGTCACCGGTAGGCGGCTGCTGCTTCCACGAGGGCGTCTTCTCCTCGGGTCTGTTCCCGGACGGGCCGCTTCGGCTCCAGCCGGAGGAGGCCGGCCCGGGAACGGGGAGTTGCCGCCGCCGACGTGTTCGGTCCTACGCCTCGTCGGCGGCCTCGCCGAGCGCGTCCAGGACCGGGCGGATCAGCGGGTGTTCCTCGGCTCCCCGGCGTACGGCGGCGAAGACCCGGCGGGTCGGCGCGACCCCGTCGACCGGCCGGACGGTCACACCGGTCAGGTCCATGCCGCGCAGTGCCGAGCGCGGGACCAGTGCGACGCCCACGTCCGCCGAGGCCAGGGCCACCACCGCGCGGAAGTCGTCGGAGGAGTGCTCGAGCCGGGGCTGGAATCCGGCGTTCTCGCAGGCCAGGACGACGACATCGTGGCAGGGGTTGCCGGGGTACGGGCCGATCCACGGGTCCTTGGCCAGTTCGGCCAGCGGGACCTCGGCGATGTCGGCCAGCCGGTGCGTGACGGGGACGACCGCGTCGAAGGGCTCCGCGTACAGGGGGACGTGCGTCAGGCGGGGGTCGTCGGCGGGCGGCGCCCCGCGGTACTCGACGGCCACGGCGACGTCGACCTGCCGGTCCAGGAGCATCGGCAGGCTGGCGTCGCCCTCGGCGTCCTGGACACGGATGCGGATACCGGGCGCCGCCGCGGCGAGGCGGACCACCGCGGGGGCGACGACCTGGGCGATCCCGGTCGCGAAGGAGGCGACGGTGACGGTGCCGGCCGCGCCCGAACCGTACGCGGCGAGTTCGGCCGCGGCCCGCTCCAGCTGGGCGAGGACCACATGGGTGTGGCCGAGCAGGATCTCGCCGGCCGGGGTCAGCCGTACGCCCTTGGCGCCGCGCTCCACCAGCCGGTGGCCGGTCTCCTGCTCCAGCGTGGCGAGCTGCTGGGACACCGCGGACGGGGTCAGGTACAGCGCGGCGGCCGCCGCCGTGACCGTGCGGTGGTCGGCCACCGCACGGAGGATGTGGAGCCGCCGTGCCTCGATCATGCAACCGATTCTCTCAGGCGTCGAGCTCCGCCCGCGCCGCCACGAAGGCCTCCACCACGCGGTTCACGTCCCCGGCCGAGTGCGCGGCGGACAGCTGGACCCGGATCCGGGCCTGTCCCTCGGGCACCACGGGGTAGGAGAAGCCGATCACGTAGACACCGCGCTCCAGCAGCAGCTCCGCCAGGCGCCCCGCGCGGGACGCGTCGCCGATCATCACCGGGGCGATGGGGTGGTCGCCGGGGAGGATGTCGAAGCCCTCCTCGGTCATCCGGCGGCGGAACAGGGCGGTGTTCTCGCCCAGCCGGACCCGCAGGTCGTCGGCGGACTCCAGCAGGTCGAGGACCTTCAGCGAGGCCGCGGCGATCACCGGGGCGAGCGTGTTCGAGAACAGGTACGGCCGGGAGCGCTGGCGCAGCAGGGCGACGATCTCCGCGCGGGCGGCGACATAGCCGCCGGAGGCGCCGCCGAGCGCCTTGCCGAGGGTGCCGGTGAGGATGTCGACGCGGTCCATGACGCCGTGCAGTTCGGGGGTGCCGCGTCCGCCGGGTCCGACGAAGCCCACGGCGTGCGAGTCGTCGACCATGACCATGGCGTCGTGCCGCTCGGCGAGGTCGCAGATCTCGGCCAGCGGCGCGACATGGCCGTCCATGGAGAAGACGCCGTCGGTGACGATCAGCTTGCGGCGCGCCCCGCCCTCGGTGGCCTCCTTCAACTGGCGTTCCAGGTCGGCCGTGTCGCGGTTGGCGTAGCGGAAGCGGCGGGCTTTGGACAGCCGGATGCCGTCGATGATCGACGCGTGGTTCAGCGCGTCGGAGATCACCGCGTCCTGCGCACCGAGCAGCGTCTCGAACACGCCTCCGTTGGCGTCGAAGCAGGACGAGTAGAGGATCGTGTCCTCCTGGCCGAGGAACGCCGACAGCCGCGCCTCCAGGTCCTTGTGCACCTCCTGCGTACCGCAGATGAAGCGCACCGAGGCCATGCCGTAGCCCCAGCGGTCGAGGGCCTCGTGGGCGGCGGCGAGCACCTCGGGGTGGTCGGCGAGGCCGAGGTAGTTGTTGGCGCAGAAGTTGAGGACCTCACCGGGCCGGCCGCCCGCGGTGACGTTCACGGTGGCGGACTGCGGGGTGCCGATCACGCGCTCGGGCTTGTGCAGTCCGGCGGCGCGGATCTCGTCGAGGGTGGTGCGGAGGTCGTCGCGCACGGAGTCGAACATCGAGAAGCTCCTGAAAGTGCTCGCGGAAGGGGGGAAGAGGGTGCCGAGGACGGCGCGGGGCGTGCGCCGCGGCGCACCAGGCCCTACGCCGTCCAGTCGAGGATGATTTTTCCGCTGCGGCCGCTCGCCGCGTCCTCGAAGGCCGCCTCGAAGTCGCGGTGGGAGTACCGGCCGGTGATCACGGGGGCGAGGTCCAGGCCGCCTTCGAGGAGCACCGACATGGCGTACCAGGTCTCGAACATCTCACGGCCGTAGATCCCTTTGAGGGTGATCATCGAGGTGACGATCCGGGACCAGTCGACCGGGAACTCCTCGGCCGGCAGGCCGAGCATCGCGATCCGGCCGCCGTGGGTCATGTTGGCGATCATGTCGCGCAGCGCCTCGGGCCGGCCGGACATCTCGAGGCCGATGTCGAAGCCCTCGCGCAGGCCGAGGAGGTGCTGCCCGTCGGCGATCGCCGCGTCCCGCACGTTCAGCGCCAGGCTCACACCGATCTTGCGGGCGAGTTCCAGCCGCTCCTCGCTGACGTCGGTGATCATGACGTGGCGGGCGCCGGCGTGCCGGGCCACCGCGGCGGCCATCAGGCCGATCGGTCCGGCCCCGGTGATCAGGACGTCCTCGCCGACGAGGGGGAAGGACAGGGCGGTGTGCACGGCGTTGCCGAACGGGTCGAAGATCGCGGCGACATCGAGGTCGACGGGGACGCGGTGCACCCAGACGTTGGCCGCGGGCAGGGTGACGTACTCGGCGAACGCACCGTCGCGGCCGACGCCGAGGCCGATGGTGGCACGGCACAGGTGCCGGCGTCCGGCCTGGCAGTTGCGGCACTTGCCGCACACCAGGTGGCCCTCGCCGCTGACCCGGTCGCCGGTCTTGATCTCGCCGACGTCCCGGCCGGTCTCGACGACCTCGCCGACGAACTCGTGCCCGAGGACCAGCGGGGTGCTGATCGTCTGCCGGGCCCAGCCGTCCCAGGCGCGGATGTGCAGGTCGGTACCGCAGATACCGGTGCGCAGCACCTTGATGAGTACCTCGCCGGGGCCGACGGCCGGCTCCGGGACGTCCGCGAGCCACAGCCCGGGTTCGGCCTTGTCCTTGACGAGCGCCTTCAACGCCACGGCTCCTCGGGGTGAGTCCCGGCTCCGGGCGTGCCGGAGCAGCCCTGGCCGGGAGCGGGGTGGGATCGCACTGCAATCTGCCGTACGACACCCTCGCCGGTCCATCGAGGATTTCTTAAGCGCGGCCACAGCTTTCCTTCACACCGTCACTCCTTCGGCGGCAGCACACCGCGTCCGTGGGCTCGAGGAAGCAGGTCCGTCTCCGCGGTGTCAGAAGGGCAGTCCGTGTCTCTCCCCGTGCTCGAGCCGTACGACGAGATCGGCGGCCCGTTCCTTGATGGCGGCGAGCCCTTCCTGTCCCCAGGCCCGCGGCCGGGTGTCGGAGACCGAGACGGTGCCCAGCACCGTGCCGGTGCTGTCGATGAGCGGGGCACCCAGGTAGGAGCGCACCCCGAACTCGTCGACGACCGGGTTGCCCGCGAACCGGGGGTAGTCGCTCACGTCCCCCAGGACCAGCGCCTTGCGGCGGGCCACCACATGGGGGCAGAAGCCGTGGTCGCGGGGCAGCGACCGGCCCAGCAGGGCGCCGGTGCCGTCGCCGCGGAGGACGGGGGCGACCGCCGGGGTCTGCAGCCCGGCGAAGAACTGTCCCTCCTCCCCCAGGAAGTTGACCATGGCGTACACCGCTCCCGTGAGTTCGGAGAGGCCGTACGCGAAGGCGTCGAGCGTGGGTTCGGGGCGCTCGCCCAGCCCCAGCCGGCGCAGTCGCTCGATGCGGGCCGGGGCTTCCTTGTCCTCGGGGGTGAGCAGCAGACGACCGGCCGGACGCGGCGGGTCGTAGCTCATGGGCGGGCTCCCTGGATGTGGGCACATGTCATATACGGGCTCCGTGGTGGTGTGCGGGGATCACCTGTGGGCGCGGTACCCCGTCGCGGGGGCCGGGGCGTGGGCGATGAGATGGCGGACCAGGGTCAGCAGGGTCTGGACGCCCGAGCTGGAGATCCGGGCGTCGCAGCACACGACGGGGATCTCGCCCGGCAGGTCCAGGGCGGCGCGCACCTCCTGGGGGTCGTAGCGGAAGGCGCCGTCGAACTCGTTGACGGCGATGATGAAGCCGAGGCCGCGTTGCTCGAAGAAGTCGACGGCGGCGAAGCACTCCTCCAGGCGCCGGGTGTCGGCGATGATGACCGCGCCGAGGGCGCCCTCGCAGAGTTCGTCCCACATGAACCAGAAGCGTTCCTGGCCCGGTGTGCCGAACAGGTAGAGCACATGTTCCTGGTCCAGGGTGATGCGGCCGAAGTCCATCGCCACGGTCGTCTCGACCTTGTTCTCGATGCCGTCGAGCCGGTCGGTGGCGGCGCTGACCGTGGTGAGCAGTTCCTCCGTGCTGAGCGGCGCGATCTCACTGACCGCGCCGACGAAGGTGGTCTTGCCCACACCGAACCCGCCCGCCACGAGGATCTTGAGCGCGGTGGGGAACACGTCGGCGGCGGAGCCGCGGTCAGAGCTGTCGTCGTAGTCCATCGAGCACTGCCTCCAGAAGGGCCCGGTCCGTCGGGTTGTGGTCGAACACGGGGGGCTTGGTGGTGAGGCCTCCGCTGTCGACGAGGTCCGCCAGCAGCACCTTGGTGACGGCCAGCGGCAGCTTGAGGTGGGCGGCCACCTCGGCGACCGGGAGGGGCGCGCGGCACAGTTCGAGTGCCTGCGTGTGCTCGGGGCCGAGGTAGCCGAAGGGGGCGGCCCCGGTGGCCATCACCTGTGACATCAGGTCGAGTTCGACGGTGGGGCGGGTGCGGCCGTCGCTGACGGTGAAGGGGCGCACCAGCCGCCCGGCCGCGTCGTCCAGCCAGGGGCCGTCACCGGCCGTCGTCACGTTCAAGGCCTCATCGCCCGCGGTTCGACGGCGGGCTGCCGGGGGGCGGTCACCAGGTACGGCCTCACACTCTTGACCAGCATGGCCATCTCGTAGCCGAGCACCGCCGCGTCGGCCTCACGGCCGGCCAGTACGGCGAGGCAGGTGCCGGAACCGGCGGTGGAGACGAACAGCAGCATCGAGTCGAGCTCGACGACGACCTGGCGGACGTCGCCGCTCTCGCCGAAGCGGATGCCGGCGCTGCGGCCGAGGGA
Organism: Streptomyces sp. NEAU-W12; assembly: GCF_026242095.1. Classification (NCBI taxonomy): domain Bacteria; kingdom Bacillati; phylum Actinomycetota; class Actinomycetes; order Kitasatosporales; family Streptomycetaceae; genus Streptomyces; species Streptomyces sp. NEAU-W12. The sequence continues at coordinate 20,752 of NZ_JAPJDM010000004.1, read as the reverse complement.
GTAGAGGCCGGAGGCCAGGGCTGCCATGTGGTCGGCGCTGTCCGCGTCGAGACCGTGCACGGACTTCACCAGCCCGTCGCAGGAGAGCAGCACGGCGCTGGAGGTGTGCGGCACCCGTTGCACGAGGCCGCTCATCAGCCAGTCGAGATCGGAAACGTGGGCGGTCGGCGCATCGCTCGCCATGGTGGATGGACTCCTTGGGGTACGAAGGTCTGCGGGAGTGCTGGGGGCGGGGACGGGCGGGGAGGTGGGGGCCCGGCAGGCAGTGGAGGGTGCGGGCGTGCTCATCCGGGGGGTGCGCTCCCGTCGTGCCGTGCGGTGGGGTGGTCGGTGGGGGGCGCGGACACGCCGTCGCGGGCGCCGCGTGCTTCCCGGACTGCCGCGTGCGGGGGACGCGCGTCGGCGGGGTGGGGCTCCGTGGTGGGGGACTCCGTCGCGTGAACCGTGATGCCGTGGGGCGGTCCCATGAGGCGGGCGTCCACGTAGTGGGGGCCGACGGGGTGGGTGTCCATCGGGTGGGCGGTGGGACCGGGGCGCTCCCCCATGGGCGACGACGGCAGCCCGGGCAGGGACGCCATGGGGTCGCCCGTCGTGTGGCCGCCCGCCATGGGGGCCTCGGCCGTGCCGTCACGGCGCAGGCCGCCCCGGTCCGTGTCCTCACTGCCCATGTGGCCCGCCTCCATGGACTGTTGGGTTTCGGCGAGGCTGACGCCCCGCCGGAAGGCCGCCATCAGGTGGGGATCGTGCCCGACGACGTGCTCGGTGTCCCGACGCGGCGTGGGACCGTCGCGGAGCTGGGGCGCCAGGTGTTCCTGGGCGCGGCGGCGGGGCAGGTGGGGCCTGCCCGTGGTGCCGCGCACCGTGGTGTCGCGTGGGGTGAGGGGGGCGGTCCCGATCCCGCTCTCCTCGAGTGTCTGCCGGTCGTCCGGGGTGACCCCGGGCATGGCCTCGGCCGGATGGGGCCGCACCGGGCGGGCACCGCGCAGCGGCAGGGGCGGCGCCACGCCGTCGGGGGCCGTCGGGGCGGGGGCGGGGGTTTGGTCGTGGCGCCGCCCCGACGGTACGGCGGAGGACGACACCGGGGTGAGGGGCGTCTCGCTTCCGGACCCCGCCGGCGGGCCGGATCCGGTCTGCTGCACGAGGCCGGTCCGCGCGTCGGGCCCCGTCCACGCGTCGGGGCCGGTGCCGTCGGCGTACGGATCGGGGTCGGTCCGCGGGCCGGTCGGCCACTGTCCGTTCCCGTGCCCGGGGGGACCGGTCGGCGGGACGCCGCCGGGCGCGGGGACGGCAGGCGCGGGCCGGTGTGCCGGCCCGCCGCCGTGTTCCGCGGACCACTGCTCGGCGCCGAGCAGTGCCTGCGGTACCACGAGCACGGCCTGCACTCCGCCGTAGATGTTGTTCTGGAGCCGGACCCGGATGCCGTGCCGCCGCGCGAGCTGCGAGACCACGTACAGGCCGATGCGCCCGTCGGCCAGCAGGCTGGCGACATTGACCTGGTCGGGGTCGGCGAGCAGGGCGTTCATCCGGTCCTGCTCGCCCACGGGCATACCGAGCCCGCGGTCCTCGACCTCGACGGCGAGCCCGGAGGTGACGAGACCGGCGCGCAGCAGCACCTGGGTGTGCGGGGCGGAGTACAGCGTGGCGTTCTCGACGAGTTCGGCGAGCAGGTGGATGACGTCGGCGACGGCGTGCCCGCGCAGGGTGCCGTCGATCGGCGGCACCAGTTTGACCCGTGAGTACTGCTCGACCTCGGCGATGGCCGAGCGCAGCACCTCGGTCATGGAGACCGGGTGGCTCCACTGCCGCCGGGAGACGGCCCCGCCGAGGACGGCGAGGTTCTCGGCGTGGCGGCGGATGCGGGTGGCGAGATGGTCGACCTGGAAGAGGCCCTTGAGCAGGTCGGGGTCCTCGATCTCGTTCTCCATCTCGTCGAGGAGGGAGATCTCGCGGTGCACCAGGGACTGCAGACGCCGGGCCAGGTTGACGAACACCTCGAGCTTCTGTTCGCTGCCCGCCTGGCTGGAGAGCCGGGACGCCTGGACGACGGCGGTGACGGCGCTGTCGTGGGCCCGGGACAGGTCCGCGGCGAGCCGGTCGAACGCGTCGGCGTCCCCCGGCGTTCTGCCCGGCTGCGTGCGCGGGGGCGGGCCGTCGCCGCGTCGCAGGGTGTCCACGAGGGCGCGCAGGTCGGCCTCGTGCCGGGCCGTGCTCCGGCGCAGGCCCTCGACACGGTCGTGCACGGCCCGCGCCGCGCGGTCGGCTGCGACGGCGGCGATGACGATGCCGGCGAGAGCCACCGACACCGCGCCGCCGAGCACAGCCCACAGGGTCGCGTCCGGCCGTATGCCGGTGGAGCGGATGATGAAGATCACGGCGGCACAGGCGCTGAGGGCGACCGCCACGGGCGGCAGGACGGCCAGCCGCAGCAACTGGGGTCTTGTCTGTGCCTCGGGGTGCGCGGGGGCGGGCCGGGAGGGCGGGCGTCCGTGCCGTCCTCCCTCCCGCCGGTCCGTGCGGGAGGGAGGACCGGCGGGAGGGAGGGGGTCGGGCATGGGCGTCCTCGAACTGGTCCGTCGGTCCTGGGTACCGGGTGAACGCCCGGCACCACGGCCGCCGGGCGCGTGGGAGCGGTTCCGCCCGCCGCGCGGCCCGCCGCCGGGTGGTGCGGGCGTACGCCCGTTACCGGCACCGGCGCGCGGGCCGGCCGGCGGTCCGTCTGGGGCACCCGCGGCTTCCTTCGACCCGACAGGCGCGCTCGGCACACCGGTCACGCCCGAGGCGCCGGCCGGGCCCGGGCGTCGGGGTGCGGCACCCCGGCCTCTCCCTCGTCCGCCTCCGCCTTCTGCCTGCACGTACCGGTCCCCGCTCCCTGAATCCGATTCCGATGGGCGCGACCCCGTGGCGCGATGCGCCGAACGACGGGGGTCGTCGCGGTGTCGCCGTACCGGTCGGGAGGCGCCTCGGAAGGCCGAGGGCGTCGGACATGCGTCACCCGACCGACACTCACCGTAGTCGCCACCGCATCACGTGCGGTGGTCAGTTGACAAACTCACACGGACAGCGTCCCGCTCTGGTATGAGGCTTCGTACGACAGACCGATAAACCCGTCGCCCCCTCGCCAAAGAACGGTCACCACTCGATCCGACCTGCTCGGATACGGTCAACAGGAAACGCCGAGGGCCGGGGAGCTCGCAGCCCCCCGGCCCTCTCGTTTACTCCCGCCCCCCGGCCGGACGCCCCCTCGGGACCCCTCAGGAGCCCTCCGCGCGCCGTGTGCCACCCACAGGAACATCACTCAGCGTAGCGATCAAGGCCAAGGCTCATTCCTCCGGCACCAGGCCCGGCTCCTCGTGGGAAGAGACCGTGACGGGGTCGGGCAGCGGCCACCTGTGGTCCGGGACGTGCCCCACGCCCCGCCACCACGGCTCGGCCGGCAGTTCACCGGCGGGCTCGAACGGCAGGCCCGGGACGGGGAAGGCGGCGGGCTGCCCGACCGCGTCGGCCGCAGCCATCGTCCACTCGCCGGGCTCCGCCCACGGATGCGGTGCCAGGTTGAAGGTGCCCCAGTGGATCGGCAGGAGGACCCCGCACGGCCGGCCCCGCTGGAGGTCGAGGTGGGCCTGGAGGCCTTCGGCGGGGTTCATGTGGATCTCCGGCCAGGAACCCGGTCCCGGGTTCGGGTCCGACTGCCCCTTGGGCCAGAAGTCCGAGTACGCACCGATCTGGATCATCGTCGCGTCGAAGGGGCCGTGGGCGGCGCCGATGTCCTTGAAGCCGTCGAAGTAACCGGTGTCTCCGCTGTGGTAGACGCGGTGTTCCCCGCCGGTGACGACCCAGGAGGCCCACAGGGTGTGCTGCGTGTTGCGCAGGCCCCGGCCGCAGAAGTGGCGGGCCGGGGTGGCGGTGAGGGTGAGCCCGCCGACCTCGGTCGCCTCGTGCCAGTCCAGTTCGCGCAGCCGGTCGGCGGACACGCCCCAGTGCTCGAGATGGGCGCCCACGCCGAGCGGCACGGCGAACAGCGTGTCCGTGCCGGCCAGCGCCTTGACGGTGGGCAGGTCCAGGTGGTCGTAGTGGTCGTGCGAGATCACGACGACGTCCACCGGGCCGAGCGCGGCCAGCGGCAGAGGTACCGGGTGCAGCCGCTTCGGGCCGACGAAGGGGAACGGGGAGCAGCGCTCGCCCCACACGGGGTCGAACAGCACCCGCCGCCCGTCGATCTCCACGAGCACACTGGAGTGTCCCATCCAGGTCAGCCGCAGTCCGGAGGCCGGCGGGCGGGCCAGGTCGGCGAGGGTGGTGGCGTGCACCGGCGGGGTGTGGTGCGGGGCACGGCGGGACCGGGTGCCCTTGTCGAAGTAGGTCCTCGCCAGGTCCCGGGACGAGCCCGGGGGCCGGGCCCGGGTGGGGCCTTGGGGATTCTGGAACACGCCGTCCCGGTAGTGCGGGGACCGGCGGATGCGCTCCATGCGCTCACCGGCGGGGTCCGCGCCGAAGGCCGCGGGCCGTAGCGCACGGAGCCCGGAGCTCTGGGAACGGATACCGGCCACGACGCCTCCAAGGAAAATCGGTCAGACATTCCATTATGTGCGTCGGCGCGGGGCCGCGGGGACGGGCGCGCACCCGCCCCCTCCCCGCTGCCCCCACGCCCGGCGTCACGCCACCGCGGCGATGCGCTCCCTGATGTCACCCGGGGACAGCATCCCCTTCGCCGTCACGTGGTCCCCCGACGACTCCCCGCGCAGCCTGCGTCCTATCCACGGCACCAGGTACTCGCGCGCCCACTGGACGTCGTCACGCCGGACGTGCAGGCTGCCGCGCGGCGGCAGCTGGGGCCAGGCCTGCTCCGGGTCGGCCGGGACGTCCAGGCCGAGGGTCTGGCCCGCGCGGAGCGCCACGCGGGTGTGTCCCTCGGGCGACAGGTGCAGCCGGTCGGCGTCCCAGGCCCTGCGGTCCTGGATGCTCCTCAGGGACCACAGGTCGAGCACCGGACAGCCGTACCGGTCGGCGACGGCCCGGACGTGCCCGTTGTAGGTGGCGATCTTGCCGCGCAGATGCCTCAGCAGGGGCACGCCCCGGGTGTCGAACCCGGTCGTCACCAGCACCGTGCCGGAGACCGCCGTGAGCGCGGCGACCGCCTGCTCGAAACGCTCGGCCACCTCGTCCGGGTCGCTGCCGGGGCGCAGGATGTCGTTGCCGCCCGCACAGAAAGAAACCAGTGCGGGGGCCAGTTCGACGGCCCGCGGGAGCTGGTCGGCCATGACCTGGTCGAGCAGCTTCCCGCGCACCGCGAGATTCGTGTACTGGAAGTCGCCTTCGGGGCGCCGGTCGGCGAGAAGCACCGCGAACCGGTCGGCCCAGCCGACGAACGCCCCGTCGGGGCCGGGGTCGCCGACGCCCTCGGTGAAGCTGTCCCCCACCGCCACGTACGACCCGATCACTGCCTTGCCGTCATTCTTCGAATCGTCTGCCACAACCGGACATGATTCACCTTCGAATGTGACCTACGCGACCGTAGGAAGACATTGACGGGCGGTGAGATAAGCCACTCGCACAGCATCGGCCAGTTCCGGAGTAGCCCTGGGGAGAAGGATGTCGGGTGGCGGGCGACGTGGCGCACGGAACACTCCGGGCGTACGCGCCGAAGGCCGGACCCGGGGATCGGGGTCCGGCCTTCGGCGCGTGCCGGGCGGGGTGGCGCGGGGTCAGCCGATGGAGACGCCCTTGCCGCGGAGGTAGGAGACCGGGTCCACGTCCGAGCCGTAGTCCGGCGTGGTGCGGATCTCGAAGTGCAGGTGCGGGCCGGTCGAGTTGCCGGTGGAGCCCGCGAGACCGACCTGCTGGCCGCCGCTCACGGCCTGGCCGGCCGAGACGGACAGCGAGGACAGGTGGGCGTACTGGGCGTAGTAGCCGTCGTTCAGCTTGATGACGACCTGGTTGCCGTACGAGCCGGCCCAGCCGGCGGAGACGACGGTGCCCGGGCCCACGGCCTTCAGGGAGGTACCGGTCGGGACGGCGAAGTCGACACCGGTGTGGTAGCCGCTGGACCACATGCTGCCGGCCACCTTGTAGGCGGTGCCGAGACCGCCGCCGGGCACCGGCGAGCTGTAACCGGAGGTGTTCGCGGCCTGGTTCGCGGGCACCACGGCGGAGGAGGACTTCGACGCGGACTGCTCGGAGGAGCCCGAGGAGGGCTTCGGAGCGGACCGCTCCGAGGACTCACCGGCCGCCGCCGACTCCGGCGCGGAGGACGGAGCGGACGAAGAGGGCGAAGCCGACTTACCGGAAGAAGAGGGCTTCTCCGGCGCGGCGGTCGCGGCGGCCTTGCCGTCGACCGAGAGCTTCAGGCCGGGGTGGATGAGCGACGGGTCGCTGCCCACGGCCTCGCGGTTGTCGGCGTAGAGCTGCTTCCAACCGCCGTCGACGTTCTCGGACTCGGCGATCTTCGCCAGGTAGTCGCCGCCCTTCACTATGTACGTGCGGGCGTCGTCCTTCCCGCCGTCGTCGGCCTTCACGCCGTCAGCCGCCGCGGCGGCGACGGAATACGACTGGACGGCCTTTTCCGGGACGGCCTGCACAGGGGCGGCGTTCGCTCCGGTGGCACCGAGAAGCGGTAGGGCGAGCGCGGCGCCACCGGTTCCGGCGACGGCGAGGGAGCGGGTGAAGCGCAAAGCGCTGGGACGGCGGTGCTTACCCTTTGCGGGCATGACGAATTCCTCTCCGGCGCCTACGAGGTGAGCTGTCGGGTTCGGACTGGAGATGCCCGGCCGCGTCGAAACGCGGCTTAACCCCAAGCCGTTCCGGAGACCGGAACAGGCAGTCGTACCTGTGGGTCCCCCGCTCCTGCCATACGCGGGTCAGAGTGTGAAGGCTCCGGACAGCGGCAGGATTAGGCGTCTGTCCGGATCGATGGTGAACGTAGGCGACCGGTACGCAAAGGAACAAGCCCGGTCTTCCGAGCAAAGGCGCATTTCCGTGATCCATTGACATGAAAACGGTCACCCAGAGTCGCCCCGGGCATTACACGCCCCCTGAATCCCCTTGCGAAACACGGGAATTACGTGAGCATGGCGACAACGCATCGTCACCTCTATGACGATGCTCACCACCTCACCCCCATCTCCCTTCCTATCGGTGCACGTTGGGTCGAAACCACCTAAACGGACAGAACGCATCAATAAGGGAAGAAGGGAGGATTCAACCCGGTCCGGCGACGGGTCCGCCCAGGGGCCGTGCCGGCGTCCGTCCGCGCCGGTGGCTCGACACCGGCGACACCACGCCGCCCGGCCCGGTCACCAACTCATGGCCCCTGCCAGGCATGTCGTATCGTCGGGTGACACCCGCCGACGCCGCCGCGCCGGCGGCGCAGAGTGGGAGAGGGGCCCCCGTGACGCAGCAGATCCCGTCGACCGAACCCGAGCTCACCGGTGTGCGCAATTTCCGTGATGTGGGCGGCCTGCCGACCGTCGACGGCCGCCGGGTGCGGCACGGGGTGCTGTTCCGCAGCGGCCACCTCGCACACGCCACCGAGGAGGACGCCGCCTTCCTGTCCTCCCTGGGACTGCACACCGTCTTCGACTTCCGCAACGCGGCCGACCACAGACTGGACGGACGGGACATCGAACTGCCCGGCGTGCGCAATGTGAACCTGCCGCTGAGCGACCCGGCCGACGGCGCCGAGTTCTGGAGGATGGTCCGTGACGGGGACCTCGACCAGCTCCGCGCGATCCTCGCCGACGGCAAGGGAGCGGAACGGATGATCGCCTCGTACCGCGCGACCGTGACGCAGCGCACCTCTGAGCACTCCCGCGTGCTGATCTCGCTCGCCGAGGAGAGCCTGCCCGCACTGATGCACTGCGCGGCGGGCAAGGACCGCGCGGGCCTGTCGGTGGCGGTGACGCTGCTCGCGCTGGGCGTGGAGCGGGACGCGATCTTCGACGACTACCTGAAGTCCAGCGCCGCGCACCGCCGCTACAAGGTGCGCCGCAGCTCCACCTCCGCCTCGGCCTACTCACCCGAGGTCATGGAGCTGCTCGACCCGCTGTTCGACGCCCGCGCCGAGTACCTGTCGGCCGCCCTCGAGACGATCGAGGAGACCTGGGGCGGCGTGGACCCCTACCTCGAACAGGCTCTCGGGTTCACCCCCGGGCACCGGGAGCGGCTGCGCGAACGCATGCTGGACTGAGCGCCCCCGAGGGCTACGCCTTCGCGCCCAGCTCGAAGAGCAGGTAGACGAAGGCCGCGAAGAGGTGCCCCACCACGACGTAGATGAACAGCCTCACCCACAGGGCGCGGGGGAACTTCTCCTCCATGTCTTTCATGACACGTCTCCAGGGGTGGGGCCCAGGCACAGGGCGGCCGTGGGACTCTGCAGCAGGGTGTGGACGAACAGCAGCTCGACCCCGTCGGGGTCCTCGGCGGCGATGCGGTGCGGGGTCAGCGAGTCGAAGTGCGCGCTGTCGCCCGGTGCGAGGCGGTGCGGGGTCTCCCCGAGGCGCAGCCGCAGCCGCCCCCTGAGGACGTACAGCCACTCCTCGCCGGGGTGGACCCGCACGATGTCGCCCTGGGATCCCTCCGGGACCTGGACCCGCAGGGCCTGCATCCCGCGCCCGGGGGAACCGGCCTGCCGGTAGGTCCAGCCGCCGACCGTGGTCGGCTCCATGTCGGCGGCGCGCACCACGGCTTCACGGCCGACGGCGGTCTCACCGAGCAGTTCGGAAACCGTCGTACCGTAGACGCGGGCGAGGGAGAGCAGCGTCGGCAGCGAAGGCTGACGCTGTCCGGTCTCCAGCCGGGAGAGGTGCGCGGGCGACAGCCCCGCGTCGCGGGCTGCGGCCTCCAGCGTCAGGGAGGCCCGACGCCTGAGGGCGCGCAGCTGCGGGGCGACCGCGGGGAGCGCGTCGGCCGGTTCGGCCGACGGCCCGGCCTCGGGAGAGCTCATGACTCCATTCAGCCGCACTCTTGCCCTGGGGGCAAATTTCTTGCCTCACGGACAAAGAGCGCCGTTCTCACCGGTGGGCGACCGCCTGCTTGACCAGTGTCCTGCCGAACTCCCACACCAGACCCCCCTCATGGGCGTCGTCCATGACCGCGGTGAAGGCGTCCACGAAGCGGTCCACCTCCCGCTCGCCGATGATCAGCGGCGGGATCAGCTTGATCACCTCCAGGTGGTCGCCGGAGACCTGGGTGAGGATCCTGTGCTTCTGCAGCAGCGGGACGACCACCATCTGCGCGAAGAGCCCCTTGCGTGCGGCCTGCAGCATGGCCCAGCGGCCGCGCAGCTTCAGCGACCGCGGCCGGCCGAACTCGATGCCGATCATCAGGCCCCGGCCACGGACGTCGGCGAGCAGCTCGTACGTGTCGACGAGGGCCGCGAGCCGGGACCGCAGCAGCTCCCCGGTGGCCCGGACGTTCGCGACGATCCCTTCGTTCTCCATGACCGACAGCACCGCGAGGCCGGCCGCCATGGCCTGCGCGTTGCCCCCGAAGCTGGCCGAGTGGACCAGCACCCGGTCCATCGACGAGTAGACCTTGCGGAAGATCCAGTCCTTGCCGAGCGTGGCCCCCACCGGCACGTAGCCGCCGGAGAGCGCCTTGGCCACGCACACCAGGTCCGGTTCGACCCCTTCCTCGTGCTGGTAGGCGTAGAAGTCGCCGGTCCGTCCGAGTCCGGTCTGCACCTCGTCGGCGATCAGCAGCGCCCTGTGCCGGTGCAACAGCTCCTGGGCGGCACGCAGATAGCCGGGCGGGGCCGCGTGCACGCCCTTGCCCTGGACGGGTTCCACGATGAGGGCGGCGACGTCCCCCCTGGCCAGCTCCCTTTCCAGCGCGTCCGGATCGCCGAGGGGTACGGCCGTGTCGGGCAGCAGTGGGGCGAATCCGTCCCGGAAGCCGGACTCGCCGTTGACGGACAGGGAACCCGTGGTCAGCCCGTGGAAGGCGTGCGCGCAGTACAGGACGCGGGGCCTTCCGGTGGCGTACCGGGCGAACTTCAGCGCGGTCTCGACCGCCTCCGTGCCGCTGTTGCCGAAGAACACCCGGTCCAGGTGGGGGCTGTGGGTGAGCAGTTTCTCGGCCAGCAGTCCGGGCAGCGGCGGGCAGTCGAAGCGGGTGAGGTCGGCGAGCGAGGAGTCGAGGACGTCGTGCAGTGCCTTGCGGACCACGGGGTGGTGGCGCCCCAGGCCCATCACCCCGAATCCGGCGAGCATGTCCAGGTGGTCGTTGCCGTCCGCGTCCCAGAAGTGCGCGCCCTCGGCACGTGCGTAGACCTTGTCGAATCCGATGGTGCGCAGCATGCGCGGGAGCTGGTGGTTGAGGTGTCTGGTGTGCAGCTCGTAGCGCTCGGCTCCGCGCTCGGCCAGCAGTGCGCCGAGGTCGAAGTCCCCGGCCGCCCGTGACGGCTCCGACGGCTCCGGGGCGGACTCCGCGGTGGTCATGGCTGTTCCTCCCGTCGCTCCCGTGGTTCCCGTCGCCCCCACGGCTCTTTCGCTGTTTCCCTGACGGTTCGGTCCAAAGCCGCCGCGCCTGTCCCACGGCCTGGCTCGCGCCGATCCGGATCGACGTGCCGTGGTCCTTGGCCGCCCTCGCGATCTCCTTGACCTTGTCGTCGAACTGCTTGATGTTGCCCGGGTCCACCCGCACCGCCGCACAGCCCGCCTCGACCGCCGCGCACGCGCACGTCGGCTGGAAGTGAAGGTCCGCGGTCACCGGAATCCGCGACCTCCGCGCGCTCGTCGCCGGCGCGTCCGCGTCGGACACGCCACCCGCACGATCCGACACCCCGACGCCGTCAGCTCCGCGATCTGCTGCCACGTCGCCCCGATGTCCGACGTACGCGTCGTCGTCATCGACTGCACCGACACCGGCGCGTCCCCGCCCACCGCCACCGACCCGACCCGGATCCGCCGGCTCTTGCGCCGCGGGGCGAGCGTGGTCGGAACGGCACCTCGGGGACCCCCGGGGCGACAGCCGTCATGGCGTCACTCCCTGTTCCCCGGGACCGTCTCGCGCAGGGCGCGCAGCGACTCCTTCAGGGACCCCATGGTGGCGAGGACGGCGGTGGGCTCGTAGCCGCAGTGCGCCATGCAGTTGGCGCAGCGCGGGTCCTTGCCGCGGCCGTACTTGTCCCAGTCGGTCTTCTCGATCAGTTCCCGGTACGTCGGCACATAGCCGTCGCTCATCAGATAGCAGGGGCGCTGCCAGCCGAAGAGCGAGTAGTTCGGGATCGCCCACGCGGTGCACGGGAAGTCGACCCTGCCCTCGAGGAAGTCCAGGAACAGGGGCGAGTGGTTGAGCCGCCAGCGACGGCGGTTGCCCCCGGCGAACGCCTTCTTGAACAGCTCGCGGGTCTGCTCCACACCGAGGAAGTGCTCCTGGTCGGGGGCCTTCTCGTAGGCGTAGGCGGGCGAGATCATCATCTCGTCGACCTCGAGTTCGTCGTTGAGGTAGTTGAGCACCTCGATGACGGTCTGCGGGGTGTCGGTGTTGAAGAAGGTCGAGTTGGTGGTGACCCGGAAGCCGCGCCGCCTGGCCTCCTTGATGGCGGCCACCGCCTCGTCGAACACGCCCTCCTTCGCGACGGACTCGTCGTGCCGCTCGCGCAGCCCGTCGATGTGCACGGCGAACGCGAAGTACGGCGACGGGGTGAACCCGTCCATCTTCCTGCGCAGCAGCATGGCGTTGGTGCACAGGAACACGTACTTGCGCCGTGCCACCAGCTGGCGCACGATCTCGTCGATCTGAGGGTGCATCAGCGGTTCACCGCCGGCGATCGACACCATCGGCGCCCCGGATTCCAGCACCGCGCCCACGGCCTGCGCGACCGGCATGCGCTGCTTCAGCACCCCGGCCGGGTGCTGGATCTTCCCGCAGCCCTCACAGGCCAGGTTGCAGGCGAAGAGCGGTTCCAGCTCGACGATCAGCGGAAACTTGTCCCGTCGGCGGAGTTTCTGTTCGGCCAAGTATGTGGCGACCTTGACGGACTGGCGCAGCGGCATGGCCATCTGGCTCACCTCCCAGGGAGCAGCAAGGAACGGTGCCATTCGAGATACGCGGGAAGAACGGAACGAAGGACGCGGAAAGCCGATATTCCACCGCGCACCGTGCCGATCCGGACCAGCTCATGTTCAGGAGCGTCCACGACCACCCGTACGGCCGCAACCGGGCGCGCACCCGCACGGACGGCGCTCAGGAGCGTGGCAGCGGACTCCATGTCGACCGCGATCGCGCCGGTGGCGAGCAGTTCGGGCCGTTCGTGTCCGCGGACCACGTGCCCGGAGCCGGTGAGCGGCCCGGTGTGGACGGTGCGCCCCGGCGCGACGCGCGCCAGTTCCTTCGCCAGCAGGTCGGTTCCGGCGCACGGCACGCTGCCGCGCGGGTCGCGGGTCTCCCGTGCGACCACCAGGTCGCCGGGGTGCATCCCGGGGGCCAGCCCGGCGCAGAATCCGGTGGCCAGCACGGCGGCGTCACGCAGCGCCGGGCCGGTGAGCGCCCGGGTGACGGAGCGCTCGGCGGCCGCCGGCCCCATGCCCGTGCGCAGGACGGTGACCGGCTCACCGGCGCCGCCGTGGCCTCCGCCGCGCAGGGCGAGCCGCTCGATGCCGAGCGCGCAGGCGATCAGCAGCGGCACCGGGGCCGCCCGGGGGCTCATCAGCTGCCCGTCGCCTCGGCCAGCCGCTGCCGCTGTGCACCGGTGTCCGCCCCCGGCTGCACGGCCGGCGCCCCCGCCGGCACCGCCGTCGGCGTCTTGGCGAACGGCTCCCCGTTCACGTACCGGCCGAGCGCGGTGAGCGGGAAGACCTGCCGGTAGAGGTGGTAGTTGATGGAGAAGTCCCAGGGGAAGCCCGTGCCGGTGAAGTAGGGCTCGTCCCAGGAGCCGTCCTCGTGCTGGGTGGCCGCCAGCCAGGCGATGCCGCGTTCCACGGCCACGGACTCTTTCTCGCCGGCCGCCAGCAGGGCCATCAGCGCCCACCCGGTCTGCGAGGCGGTCGAGGCGCCCTTTCCGCTCCACTCCCGCGAGTTGCGGTAGGAGCGCAGGTCCTCGCCCCAGCCTCCGTCGTCGTTCTGGACCGACTCCAGCCAGGCCACGGCCCGTCGGATCGCCGGGTGCGAGCCGGGGAGGCCGGCGGCGACCAGCGCCGGCACCACGGACCCGGTGCCGTAGAGGTAGTTGACGCCCCAGCGCCCGAACCACGAGCCGTCCGGTTCCTGTTCGGCGAGCAGCCAGCGGATGCCGCGCCGGGTGCGCGGGTCGTGGGCGAGCCCTTCGACGGCGAGCATCTCCACGACGTGCGCGGTGACATCGGCCGACGGCGGGTCGATGACCTCGCCGAAGTCGCAGAACGGCAGCCGGTTGGGGAACGGGCTGGTGTTGTCGACGTCGAAGGCGCCCCAGGCGCCGTTGCGGGACTGCATGCCGAGGTTCCAGCGGACCCCGCGGCCTACGGCGTTGTCCACGCGCTCCGGATCGTGGTGCTTGACCCGGCGGAGCGCGAGGACCACCTCGGCGGTGTCGTCGATGTCGGGGTAGTTGTCGTTGTGGAACTCGAACGCCCAGCCGCCCGGAGGGAGGCCGGGTCTGCGTACCGACCAGTCGCCGGGCCGTACGACCTGTTCGCCGAGCATCCAGTCGGCGGCCCTGACCAGTTGGGGGTGGTCGGCGGGCAGACCGGCGTCGGCGAGGGCGATGGTGGCCAGGCAGGTGTCCCACACCGGGGACTGGCAGGCCTCGATCATCCGGGCGCCGTCCTCGCGCCACACGGCGAACCGGTCGAGGGAGTCCAGTCCGGCACGCATCACCGGGTGGTTCAGGTCGTAGCCGAGCAGGTGCAGCGCGATGACGGAGTACACGGCGGGCGGCTGGATGCCGCCCCAGCAGCCGTCGTTCTCCTGCCGCTCGATGATCCAGCGGGCCGCGGCGTTCATCGCCGCCCCGCGCAGTCGGCTCGGGACGGCCCGGCGCAGCGCGTGCAGGCCCTTGTCGAGCCGCTGGAAGACGCCGTCCCAACTGGCCGCCGGTGCCGTCCGCCCGGGAGGGCGGGGACGGGCCGGGTCGGTGTGCAGTTCGTCGAGCGGGAAGGGGGCGGGACGTACCGGCCGCTTGGCGGAGACGATCGTCAGCGGGACGATGGTCTGGCGGGCCCAGCAGCCGAAGTCGTAGATGTTGAGCGGCGCCCAGGACGGGAGCCAGATCAGCTCGGGCGGGAGTTCGGGCAGGTCCTCCCACTTCCACCAGCCGAACAGGGCCAGCCAGATCCGGGTGAAGACCCGGGAGGCGGCGATCCCGCCCCGGCCGCGGACCCAGGCGGCGGCGCGCGCCATGTGCGGGGCGTCCGGCGCGTCACCGGCCAGCCGCAGGGCGACGTACGCCTCGATGGTGGCGGAGAGGTCGCCGGGCCCGCCGTGGAAGGTGGCCCAGGTGCCGTCCGCGCGCTGCTCGCCCCGGACGAACAGGGCGGCGGCGCGGGTGGTCTCCTCCTCGAGGATGCCGAGGAACTGACGCAGCAGCAGGTCCTCGGCGTCCATCGTGACGTTGGTCTCGAGGTCCCCCTTCCACCAGCCCTGGTCGTCCTGGCGGGACAGCAGGAACTCGGTGGCACGCCGCATGGCGCCGGCGGCGATGTCGGGTACCCCGGGCGCCACGGGGATGTCGGTGTCGGTGTCGCTGGCCGCGGCCACCGAGGACGGCCACGCCGCCCCGGTGCTTCCGTCGGTCGTCGCTGTCATGGCTTCCCCTTCGTGCAGTCCTGCAATGTGTGCGTCTGCTGTGGGTCCGCCGTCGGCCGGTGCCTGCTCCCCGCAACACCGGCCGGCGACTACGCGAGGGCTATTCGACCGATAGTGATCATCTCTTTCGTACGACGACGAAGTCCGCGAGCGCCGTGAACTGCTCCCGCACCCTGTCGGGCATGTCGACGGCGTCGAGGGCCCCGATGGCGATGGTGTGCTGGCGACGCGCTTCCTCGGCGGTCCACTCCCGTCCGCCGGCCTGCTCGATGAGGGCCGCGCGGGCCGCGAACTCCTCCTCGGAGAAGGTGGCGAAGTCGCTGCTGCCGGCGTCGGCGGCGAGGATCCCCCCGAGCTGCTCGGAGGCCGGGCCGCCCGCGGCGAGCGCCGCCACGACGGGGAGGGACTTCTTGCGCTGGCGCAGATCGCTCCAGGTCTGCTTGCCGGTGGCGGCCGGGTCGCCCCAGATGCCGAGGAGGTCGTCGACGGCCTGGAAGGCCAGCCCGAGGTGGTAGCCGTACTTCTCCAGGGTGTCGGCGGTGCGCGCGTCGGCGCCGCCGAGCACGGCGCCGACGGAGCTGGCGCAGGCGAGCAGGGCGCCGGTCTTGTTGCCCTCCATCTCCAGGCACTCCTCGACGCCGACGCGGTCGCGGTGCTCGTAGGAGATGTCCTGTGCCTGGCCGTCGATGAGGGCGCGGGTGGCGGTGGTCAGCCGGCGGGTGGCCCGGCCGGCCTCGACGGTGCCGAGTTCCAGCAGCACCTCGTTGGCGAGGGCGAACAGGGCGTCGCCCACGAGGATGGCCTGGGCGGGCCCGTGCACCTTCCAGACGGTGTCGCGGTGCCTGCGCTGCTCGTCGCCGTCCATCAGGTCGTCGTGCAGCAGGGAGAAGTTGTGGACGAGTTCGACGGCGACCGCGCCCGGGACGCCGACCTCGGGGGCGGCACCGGTGACCTCGGCGGACAGCACGGCGAGCGCGGGGCGCACGGCCTTGCCGCCGTCGCCGTCCGCGGGCCTGCCCCGGGAGTCGATCCAGCCGAAGTGGTAGGCGGCGACGGTGTCCATGGGAGGCGCCAGGCGGCCGATGGCCGCCCGCAGTACCGGCATGGCCAGTGTCCTGCCGCGCTCCAGGAGCGCGGGCACGTCCGCCGCGGTCCTTCCAGCGGCCTTCGAGGCCGGGGGCACAGTGGGCACAGTCTCTCCTCTTGTTGCGGTACCGGGGGTGCGGGGACCCGCCGCGGCGGGTGCGTCGGCGCTCACCGGAGTTCCCCTCGCACGGCGGGGCCCCGGGCGCCGCGGCCGGCTTCCCCGTCCCACGCGAGGAGGTGGCGGGGCCGTGGCCTGCCCAGGACGCTCAGCGCGGCGTCCGCCGCGCCGGCGCCGCTGCGGACCGCGCCCTCCATGGTCGCGGGCCACCCGGTGGCGGTCCACGCTCCGGCCAGGTACAGGCCGGGAACCTTGGTGCGGGCGCCGGGCCTGAGCCGTCCGACGCCGGGAGTGGGGGCGAACGTCGCGGTGCGCTCCCGGGTGACGAAGAAGTCCCGCACGCCGGCGCCGCGGGCGCGCGGCAGCAGGCGTTCCAGTTCGGGCAGGTAGCGCTCGCGCAGCGCGGCCACGGGCTCGTCGATGTCGTGGTGGGCGACCGACTGCGACACGGCCAGGTACTGGCCCTGGCGCAGGCCGGAGGACCGGGTGCGGTCGAAGACCCACTGCACGGGGCTGCCGAGGGCGGCGAAGAACGGGCTGGTGAGCACGGTGCGGTCGTAGACGACGTGGAGGTTGAGGATCGGCGCGGTGCCGATGCCGAGCAGCCGCCCGGGGTCGTCGAGCGCTCCGGCGGGCAGCAGGCCGTGCGTCTCGCGCTGGGGTACGGCGAGGACGACGGCGTCCGCCTCGAGGGTCTCGCCGGGGGCCCGGACGCTCCAGCCCCCGTCGCCGCGGGCGGTGACGGAGGTGACGCGGGTACGGACCTCGGTGCGGACCCCGGCGGAGGCGAGCGCCTTGCGGGCCAGCCCGTCGTGCAGGTCGCCCAGCGGGACATGGGCCCAGCCGATGTCGGCCGCGCCCGGGTCGGACAGCAGGCCGGTCTTGAAGACCATCGCGGCCAGCGCCAGCGAGGCGTCGCCCGCGACCGCGTTGAGGGTGGCGACCCCCACCAGGTCCCACAGCGCCTCGACGGCGCGCGGCGACTGGCCGTGCGCGGCCAGCCAGCTGCCGAAGTCCTGGTCGTCGAGGGCGGGATCGGCGAGGTCGAGTCCCTTGAGCGCGAGCGCGGCGCGGCCCACACCCGCCCGTTCGGCGAGCGAGAGGTGCGGGTAGGCGGCGAGGCTGCGCCCCAGGTGGAGGGGTACGGGCAGCGGGTCGCGGCGCAGCCGGCCGAGCCGGCGTCCCGCGGGCCGGCCGGCGTCGATCACGGGCACGTCGAGACGGTTCTGCAGCGGTGCCAGGGCCGTGCCGCCGATCCGGTCGAGGAACCAGCGGTAGGCGGTGCAGCAGCGCAGGTAGACGTGCTGGCCGTTGTCGACGGTCAGGTCGCCGCGCTGGAAGGAGAAGGCGAGCCCGCCGAGCCGGGGGCGGCCTTCGAGCAGGGTGACGCGCACGCCGGCGTCGGCGAGCGCGAGCGCGGCGGTGACGCCGGCGAGGCCGCCACCGACCACGACGGCGTGCCACCCCGTCGGCGCGTCGTCGGCGGTGAGCGGTTCCCCGGAGCTGGTGACACGGGTCATGGCGTGCCCTCCCCTGCCCGCCCGCCGTGCCGCCGGGTCGGTGCGCGGCGGGCCCTCCCGGGCAGGGACGCGAGGCCGCGGCGGAGGGTTGCGCCCCGTGTGCCGGGGGCGCGGCCGGGTGGGAGAGGTGCGTCCATCAGGCGCGCCTCCTGACGGTCCGCCGGGTGACGTGCCGGGTGTCCAGACCGGACAGGCCGCGCACCGCGACGTAGGCCTTCTCCCGTCCGGGCAGGGAGACCCGGCCGCGCAGCACGGCCTCGGGCTCGCGCTCGATGCGGTCGAGGAGGCGGCGGTAGATGCCGGCCATGGCGGCGACACAGGCGCCGCTGCGCCGGTCGAGCATGGGCAGCAGCCGGTAGCCCTCGGCGAACAGGGCGCGGGCCCGGCGCACCTCGAAGTGGACGAGGCCGGCGAAGTCGGAGCCCTCCGGCGGGGTCGGCCCGCCGAACCCGGCCGAACAGCCGAACTTGGCGAGGTCGTCGGAGGGCAGATAGGTGCGCCCGCCCTCGGCGTCCTCCCGGATGTCCCGGAGGATGTTGGTGAGCTGGAGCCCGAGCCCCAGGGTGTCGGCGTACTCGGGGGCGCGTTCGGCACCCCGTGCGCCGGGTTCGGTGCCGAAGACGCCGAGGGAGACCCGCCCGATGGCGCCGGCCACACAGCGGCAGTAGGCCTTCAGGTCGTCCCAGGTTTCGTAGGTCTCGCCGCGCACGTCCATCTGGACGCCGTCGATCAGTTCGTCGAGGCCGCCGAGCGGGACCGGGAACTGCCGCGCGGTGTGTGCGAGGGCGACGGCCACCGGGTCGGTGTCGTCCTCGTCGACCGCGCCGTCCCGGACCCGGGTGAGCAGCGCCCGGGTGTCCTCGAGCCGGGCGACCTTGACGTCGTCCGCCAGCGCGCCGTCGCCGATGTCGTCGACGCGTCGGGAGAACGCGTACAGCGCCGACATCGCGCGTCGCTTCGGCGTCGGCAGCAGCCGGATGCCGTAGGCGAAGTTCCGGGCCTGCTGTCCGGTGACGGCCTCGCAGTAGCTGTATGCGGCGAGTACCGGCGCCGATGTGTGTGTGTCCGACTCCACTGCCGGGATCACCCCTCTCCTCGCAGCGTCGTGCCGGCCTCGCGCAGCAGCCGGGCCTTGCCGGGCCTCGGCGGACCGGGAAGTACGTCGTACTCGGCGGCGGCGATCGCGCCCAGGGCCGCCCGTCCCCCTGCCACGAATCCCGCGAGCAGCAGCTTCAGCCTGCCGTGGACGCTGCCCACCAGGGGGGCGCCCTCCTCGAGGAGCTCCCGGGCGCGCCGCGCCTGGAACGCGACCAGGGCGCGCACCGACGCGCCGGCGTGCGGCGCGGCGAGATCCGCCTCCTTGACGTGGAAGCGTTCCATGTCCTCGGCGGGCAGGTAGACGCGGTCGCGGCCGAGGTCCTCGGTGACGTCCTGGAGGTGCTCGACGATCTGGAGGGCGGTGCAGATTGCGTCGGAACGGCGGATCCGCTCGGGGGTCGAGGTTCCGGTGACGCCGAGGACGAGGCGGCCGACCGGGTTGGCCGACAGCTCGCAGTAGGCGAGCAGGTCGTCGTAGGTCTCGTAGCGGCTGACGACCTGGTCCTGACGGTTGGCGGCGATCAGGCCGAGGAAGGGTCCGGGGGGCAGGCCGCGGCGGCGGACCGTCGGCTGGAGCCTGCGCAGCAGCGGATGGTGCGGGACCGCGTCGAAGACGCGGTGCAGATCCGCCTCGAAGGCGTCGAGCAGCACCGTCCGGTCGCCCGCCCGGCCGGGGGCGACGCCGAGCAGTTCGGCGTCGGCACCGCCGGGGGCCAGGTCGCCGTCGCCGATGTCGTCGACGAGCCGGGCGTAACCGTAGACCGCCATCAGGTCGTCGCGCCAGGCCCGGGGCAGGAAGAACGGCGCCACCGGGAAGTTCTCGGTGGCTGCCTTGTCCAGGGTGGCGCGCTCGGTGTCCAGAGGGGCGCCCCCGGGGCCTGCCGGGCGCACCGTGCCGGTTCGCGTCATCGCGGGCAGCCCTGGACGGGGACGGCACATGCTGCGTTCAGCAGGGGAGTCTCCGTAGCCATTGCCGTCACATCTCCCGTTCTACACTGCTGACCCAATACGCACTATTTCGGACACGCCGCCCGTGTTTCCGCCCGGCCGGGCCGCCGGTGGGTGTCGCGCGTTATGGCCCTGATTGCCGCCTTTAAGGACCGGTACAGCTTACGTTGTACAGCGCGGTACGGACCGCCGGGGTCTCCCCGCGCCTCGGAACAACGAACCGGTCCGTGTCAAGATTCCTGCGCACGGCAGGAGTTGACGCTTCCTTCGCAGACGTCCGCCCCTCTCGGGCGGTTCTGGCCGCAGGGGTGCGGGCGGGCGGACCCGGCTACTTGGCGGTGAACTTCTCGTACTCCTTGAGCACCTCGTCCGTCGGGCCGTCCATGCGCAGTTCGCCCCGCTCCAGCCACAGCACGCGGTCGCAGGTGTCACGGATCGACTTGTTGTTGTGGCTGACCAGGAAGACGGTGCCGGCCTCCTTGCGCAGTTCCCGGATGCGCGCCTCGGAGCGCTTCTGGAACTTGCGGTCGCCGGTGGCCAGCGCCTCGTCGATCATCAGGACGTCGTGGTCCTTGGCCGCCGCGATGGAGAAGCGGAGCCGGGCGGCCATGCCGGAGGAGTAGGTGCGCATCGGCAGGGTGATGAAGTCGCCCTTCTCGTTGATGCCGGAGAAGTCGACGATCTCCTGGTAGCGCTCCCGGATCTGCTCACGGGACATGCCCATGGCGAGCCCGCCGAGTATGACGTTGCGCTCGCCCGTCAGGTCGTTCATCAGGGCGGCGTTGACGCCGAGCAGGGAGGGCTGGCCGTCGGTGTAGACCTTGCCCTTCTCCGCGGGCAGCAGGCCGGCGATGGCCCGCAGCAGGGTCGACTTGCCGGAGCCGTTGGAGCCGATCAGGCCGATGGCCTCGCCCCGGTGGGCGACGAAGGAGACCCCGCGCACCGCGTGCACCTTGCGCACGCCCCGCGCCTCGTCGTCCTTGCCCCGCCGTATCATCCGGCTGAGCGCCGCCGTGGCGCTGCCGCGGCCGCCGCGCACGCCGTTGACGCGGTAGACGATGTGCAGGTCGTCCGCGACGACGGTGGGGATGTGTGTGTCCGCCCTCAGGTCAGCCACGGCCGTACCTCTCCTCGGCCTTCCAGAAGTAGACGAAGCCGGTCACGCCGGCCAGCAGCGCCCAGCCCAGCGCGAACGCCCACACGTGCGGCGGCAGGTACGAGGACCCGTAGCCGTCGATCAGCGCGAAGCGGACCAGGTCCA